>JAFMDE010000045.1 GCA_017857425.1 Akkermansiaceae bacterium | reverse complement strand
ATGGTGCAGGAAGAGGGACTTGAACCCCCGACCGCCTCGGTGTAAACGAGATGCTCTACCAACTGAGCTATTCCTGCACTGGATGGGACGATAAAGTGTCCGCTGTTGAAAAGTTGTCCTAGAAGGACGCGCGTTATTTGGCTGAAATTGCCGCATCATGCAATCTCTTTTTTCAAAGATAGTATAATTATTCGGCGGGAGTGTGTGGTTCGAAGGTGGTGCTGCGCTGGTGGGCGCGTGCTTTGGCTGACTTGCGTGCTTGATTTTGCAGCTGCTCCTGCATGCGGAAACGCTTCTGGCCTTTCTTTTTAATGATTCGGCGGGATGTGCCGTCTTCGAGGATTTGATAGCTGTTGCAGTTGTCTTTGAAGGCGGATTCCAGGATTGTAAGCAGGCGCTTGCGGCAGGTTTTGTCTTCGATGGGAATCATCAGCTCAACACGTTTGTCGAGATTGCGTGTCATCCAATCAGCCGAGGAAATAAATAACAGTGGATTGCCACCGTGGTGGAAAGAGAAGATTCGTGCGTGCTCGAGGTAGCGATCGATGACGGAGACGACTTCGATGTTGTTGGCTTCCTTGCGCCCTCTGCTGCTTGTGGCTGTTTTTAGACAGCAGATGCCACGGATGTTGAGCTTGATGGTCACTCCGTCCTTAGAGGCCTGGTAGAGGGCCTTGATGATTTCCTCGTCCTGGAGCGAGTTGACCTTGGCGGTAATGAATGCTGGTTCACCATTCTTGGCTCGTTTCCCCTCAGCGGCGATGAGCTCGAGTAAACGGGGCTTCATGTGGGTGGGGGCGGGCACGAGCTTGCTGAAGCGCGTGAGCTTGGAGCGGCCAGTGACGGCGTTGAAAAACAGTGATGCGTCAGCACCATAGGCAGGGCGCGAGGTGAGGTAGGAGATGTCGGTGTAAAGCCGGGCAGTGGACTCGTTGTAGTTGCCTGTGCCAAGGTGAGTGTAGCGCTTGAGCTGACCATCCTCGTTGCGGATCACGAGGCAGATCTTGGCATGGGTTTTGAGCCCTTTAACACCGTAGACAATCTGAACTCCAGCGCGCTGGAGTTCATCCGCACGCATGAGGTTGCGCGCTTCGTCAAAGCGGGCTTTGAGCTCGATAAGAACGGTTACCTGCTTGCCGTTGTTGGCGGCTTTGATCAAGGCGTCAATGATGCGTGAGTCCGAGGCGGTGCGGTAGAGCACTTGCTTGATGGCGATAGTGGCGGGGTCGTCCGCAGCTTCCTCGACAAAGCGCAGCACGGGCTCGAAGCTCTCGTAGGGGTGATTGAGCAGCACGTCATGGTCAGCCAGTGTGTCAAAAATAGATTCTCCAGGATCAATATCTGGTGAGGGCTGGGGTTGCCATGGCTCATCACGCAGGTGATCGTAACCTGGGCTAAAGGCGAGGCTCATGAAGTCGGTAAGGGCGAGTGGACCATCTACCGCGTAAATTTCTGAGGAGCCAGCTCCGGTGATCTCACGAACAAATGATTTAAGTCGGCTAGGTCCCTTGGCGGGGAGCTCGAGCCTGACGGTGTTGCTGGTTTTTCTGGCGGCAAGAACTTCTTCCATTTCTCCGGCAAGATCGATGGCGTCTTCCTCCTGCACGGCGATGTCGCCATTGCGGGTGATCCGGAAGGGCATCGTGGCAATGACCTTTTCATCGGGGAAAAGCTCCCCAGAAAAGGCGGAGATGAGATCTTCGGTGAGGATGACGTTTTGACGAGGTGCAGAGCCGGCAACGTCTGATGTTGGTAGCTGGATGAAACGGCTGATGCCATCAGGTAGTGGGATGAATACCGTGCGCGTGGAGTTTTCAGATAGGCTCTTAAGCTCACAGGCAAGGATGATACGCATTGCCGGTAGGCTGGCCATACTGGTGTCCTCATCGTAGGCAAGGGGGGTGAGCAGTGGGAAAATAGAATCCTGGAAGCGGCTTGCGAGCGCCTCATGTTGACTGGGGGAAATAGCTGAGCGGTCTAATAGATGCAGACCCTCGTCTTGGAGTGCGGGGAGGAGCTCTTTGTTGAGTAAATTGTATTGATCCTCGATCATGGCTTTTGCCCGAGCGCGGACAGCCGTGAGCTGCTGGGAAGGGGTCAGTCCTGAAATGCCGCGCTTGTGTGAGCCCGACATGCGCATCAAATGTAATCCTCCCACACGGACTTGGAAAAACTCGTCGAGATTAGAGGCCGTGATGGCGAGGAACTTAAGGCGTTCAAGCAGTGGCAGGGACTCGCGGTTTCCTTGGTCAAGAACGCGCTGGTTGAACTCAAGCCAGGATAATTCTCGGTTAATAAATGACATGGATGGAATAGTGGGTGTTGAGAATGTTAGTTGCCTTCGTGGATGGCTACGCCAAGGCCGTAGATGTCTTTGAAGAGGTCGGCCTTAGAGCCCATGGCCATGCGTTCTACGGAGGCGTCACTGATGCCCTTCAGGCTGATGTTGAGTTTCTGTTTGCTGATGCTGACATCGATTTCACCTACGCGTGAGGTGTGGCTGTGATCAAGGGCATCTGCAATTCTTAGAATAGCGGCGAGTTTTGAAACACGCATGCGATCCTCTGCGGGTAAGTCACGGTAGCCTGCGTGATTGGGTTTGGGCCCTGACCTGCGGTGGTAGCGGGCGAGTAGTGAGACAATGCTCAGATCACGCTGACCAAGGCCGAAGATTTCGCTATTGAGGATGATGTAGTGAGAGTGTTTGTGGTGGGCTCGTGAGCTGATGAAGTTTCCACATTCGTGCACGATGGCGGCACATTGAAGTAGTAGGGAATAATGTTCATCGAGCTCGTGAAGCTCGGTGGTGGCCTCGAACAATAATTGGCTGAGACGAGTGACTTGATTAGAGTGTGACCTGTGCACTTTGTATTTGCGCGCTAGGCTTACGGCTGAGCGCAGGACTTCTTTTTGGAAGCCTTCTGTTAGTGAGAATGATGTGGGGATGTCCTGAAGTAGGCCCCTTTCATAATCGCTACCTGGAAGACGTATGGTTTTTAGTTCCAGTGTCTCGGCGATGGCGAGGTTGATTTCCAGAGCGGGGATGATTGCTTGCGCGCTGTTGTAATCAAGTTGATAGCGCTTAACGCGCATTTCCTCAGTCATGGAGGCGATCTTTTTTGCCATCTCGGCTAATGCGCTGTAGCTGCTTTTTGTTTTTCCTGGTTTAGCCAAGACGTGAGCGAGGTGCTGAATTTCATAACCAATCATGACCAACTCCTCAATGTCTGCATCTCGGTAGTCGTGATTGATTTGGTTGATCTGACTACGGATATGTTCGCGAGTGAGTTTGGTTATACTGAAGCTTGCATCTTGGTCGTCTTGATTTTTGGTAATGGCTTCTCCGGTGCGGTAAACACCCAGCCTGTAATTACTGTAATCTGAGATTCTTCCGTTCTTGAAGAGCAGGGCGCGTGTGTTGCCCGGACCGACGTGAATGACCAGTGTTGTGCGCTGGTTCATTGACGGCGTATCTCGAAGCCGCCTGCGTGTCTTAAGGTAGATGAGGCGGGTCATTTCACCTTCGTCGAGGGTTTCGATTTCTAATCCGCAGCCGATTTGAATGCGGTTGATAAAAGAGTCTTGGTTGCTGGCTTCAGCCAAAACATTGGTGGCGACGGCGCGGATGGGGGTATCTTCGGTGGCGCCTAGCTCTTGGAGGGTCTCGCGGTAGCCGTTGAGTATTTTTACGCAGCGTTCGATGGTGGATCTCCTCACGGCCCCGCGTTGGTAGATGTCATGTGCCAGCGGGATAGACTGCTCGAGGAAGTCTCCGGGAGAATCTTCAGAATCCGTATTTGTCTCTACGATCAGCAGCGAGATCGAGCTTGCTCCGATATGGATGGATGCTTGCAGGGATGGTGCTGGGGTCATGAATTCTTACCTTCTTAAGGTGATTGAGTGATGTAGAAGATGGGGTCAACGGAGGTTGCTGTGCATAGTGTGACCAAGTTAGGGTCAAAAGTCTTGTGTAAAATGGTGACAATGATACTTGCGGTTTACGGCTTGGAAAGTGGCGCTCGTGATAGGTAATGAGGCACGCTATTGGGGCCCCAGGATGAGTGCAGATTATCAAATAAAGACATAATAAGCTTGATTTTATGGGGTAATAATGATTTGCAGTCTGCCCGCACTTGCATCTTCCACGTAACTCGTGGTAAATGTATTTTCACAAATCACCATACACTCACGACTTGGCCATGGATGAATCAAACATTATCCCGTTTGAGCAATCTAAGTCTAAGCCTCTGTCTTCCTCAAATTCTATGAAAAGCAACCTTGTTGTAAAAGCCGCTGAGATCATTGAAGATCCTCAAATTCTCGTAAATGTCCTGTCAAAGCGTGTTGCTCAGCTCAACCAAGGGCGTTCGCCCCTCATCGATACTGTTCCTAGCATGGGCGCTGCAGATATTGCTTTGACTGAAATCATAGAAGGCAAGGTAGTGCTTTCTAAACCCAAGGAAGATTAATTCTTCCAACAGCAAAGGCGCGGTGGCAGTGGCAGTGGCTCTTCGCTTTGCGTGCATGTGATAGTATGAGCGCCGATATAGCAACGAATCGCAAGGCGCGCCGTGATTATCACATCTCTGATACCTATGAGTGTGGTATTGAGCTCAAGGGCACAGAGGTGAAGTCCATAAGAGCTGGCAAAGTCAATATTGCCGAGGGCTATGCCCGTATTGAAAATGGCCAGGTCTTTCTCTATGGTTGCCATATTCAGCCGTGGCAGACAGCGGGTGAATGGTTTCAGCACGGGGTGACTAGGCCTAGACGTCTTTTACTTCATAAGAAAGAGATCATTAAACTCGATGAGGTTACCTCTCAGAAAGGTTGTACTTTACCATGTCTGAGGATGTATTGGAAAGGCGGCAGGGTAAAGGTGGAGATAGGAGTAGGTAAAGGTAAGACTCACTCAGACCAAAGGCAGGATTTGAAAAAGCGCACAGAGATGCGTGAGGTAGAGCGAGAGATCTCTCGATTTAATCGCCGCTAGACGATGTGCTGATGTTTGATTTACGTCAATTTGCAGCTTTAGCCCCTGATTGGTATTTGCGTCTGCAGTATCATCATGAGTTGGATTCAACCAATGATGAGGCGCGCAGATTAGCTGAAGCTGGTGCTGAACACGGGACTGTGGTGCTGTCCGATCACCAAACGGCGGGCAGGGGTAGGAGAGGGGCTAGCTGGGTTTGTGAGCCTGGAGATGGTTTGCTCTTTTCGATGGTGATCCGCCCTTCATTTCCCAAGACAAATTGGAGTCGTATCGCTCTTGCTGCAGGCATCGGCATTGCGGAAACACTCAATGCTAAGTGGGGAGTTCGGGCGCAGGTGAAGTGGCCTAATGATATTTACATTCAAGATAAGAAGTGTGCTGGCATCCTGACTGAGGCACGAGAGGATTTTGTTATCGTTGGCATAGGGGTGAATGTGATGAGTGCTCCGCCATCAGAAAACGCAAGAATTGAGGCGATCGCTGTGGCTGATGTGGTGCAAAGTCCTGTATCTCGAGAGATGGTTCTTGCCGCATTGTTGACGGGCATCATGACCGAGGTGGATGCCTGTGCTGGGCACTTTGAAGCTCAGCTGGAACGCTTGCGGAAGATTTGTTATCTTACGGGGAAGGGCATCAAATTTAGCGCGCATGAAAAAGAATTCAGCGGGCTTGTCCGTGGAGTGGGTTTTGATGGAGCGCTGCAAGTCGAAGTCGATGGGGAGGTGATGTCTTTTTCTCAGGCATCTGAAATCAATGTGCTTTGATCTCAGCGCTTGCTTGGTTCATTACAGGGAAATGTCTTCCAGCGGTTCGCCTAAGGCTTTTTTGAGGGCAGCGCCAAGCGGACTTGTGAGTAGTCTCTGCCAGTCCTCTAGAGTTGTTGTTTCTGCGAGTAGGGGGAGTAGCTCGACATTGCGGCCTGCGCGCTTTGCCTTTGCCTCTGTTGAGCTCAGCAATGCCTCACTATGCCATTGTATATCTTCAAACAATTCAGGGGCTTCTGATTTCAATGCCAGAATGTAGTAGCGGCCCTTATCGGTTGGTCCAATGACGGTGTCTCGAGAATTTTTGCTATGAAATCTGGCAAAGGTAGCGTTGATCCAGCGAGCGCCGCACTCGATACAGGTGGGGTCAAGGAGCGCAATTTCTTGATATCCTTCTGCGAAGGCATCGCTGAAGGCACGCTGTATTCTCTGTCCTAAGTCGCCGTGGCCTTGTGGTCGGAAGTCGACCTCCTGTGGTGATTGCTCGGCAGATGCTGAGCTGGGAGCTAAATATAAGTCCTCAGTTGTGCTCGAGCGGGCGTCCATTTTGGGCAGCAGCCAAAACTTGGCGGCGTCACTAGCGTCGTCAGGGGAGTAACAAAAACGAATGCGGCATTTCTCGAGTCCCTGTAATTGCCTGAGCATGACCTCAATCAAGGCCTTGTAGTAGTCACTGGCCTTGGTTTCACCTATATCGGCGGCAAGTTTGGGTAAAACCTCTCCGGGGATAGGTTCGTTAATCAATACAAGCAGCAGGCGCATGCGGTGACCATATGGACGTGGACGGAAAACCAAATACGAAAAGCATGAAAATATCAGTAAATTAAGGAAATAGTTAACTTATCTTGATTGTTAAAATCAAAGGAATTTATCTTGCCAGTAGGCATTGATTAAGGGATGCTTGAGTATCGGAGCGTTTCCCCGCGGTCCTTTATTTGGTTGATATACATCTAGCTGACATTCATTTAGCTCCATCTAGCTGACACTCATATAGCTAATAACCATCTAGCTAACATTATGGCTGCCCCCCGAAACAAATTAAGAAGTAAACAAAACGATCGCAAACCCTGGCCCAATGAGGTTCTTGGTATATTACTTGGTGGCTTCGGCCTGCTCTTGTTATTGTCATTGGTTTCCTTTTCGTCCAGTGATCCGTCGATTTTTCAGTTTATGGGTGGCGCTGACAGTGATGCTGACGGCGAACTTGTTGGTAAGAACTGGATAGGCCCAGTTGGGGCAAATGTAGCCTATATCGTTTTTGCTTTATTTGGTGCCGCGGCATACCTGCTGGCCTTGACGCTGATCTGGATGGGTGCAGCAAAACTCGTCATGAACGCGAGGGCTCCATGGTATACATGGGCTGGATGCGGAGTTTTTATCCTGAGTGCTGCCGCATTGCTTTCGGTGCAGACTCTTTGTTTTACACAATGGGCAGATAGCAGTGGCATTGAGGGTGGTGCAGGTGGTTGGATAGGCTACTGGACTGGTGCGCGTTTCCTGGAGGCCTTGCTTAATAAACCCGGTGCCATTCTGGTGCTTGTTTGTGTGTATCTCATCAGCCTTATCTTGCTTACTGGCTTGCACCCGATCACCTTTACTAGTGCGGTGGTGAGCTACATTGTAAAATGGGCTGCTGGCCTTAAGGAGAAAAGAAGGCATAAATCTCAGGTGGGCGGAAAAAGCACCGCTCTTGATCAGCTTCGCAAAAGACAAAATCAAAGCCTTTCAGATGAACTTAGCGCAGAGGGCGAAAATTCTAAATTAGGAGCTACGGGAAAAACTACACGCAAGAAATCTCCAGAGAGCGGTGATCAGTCCGCAGCGGAGATTGAGCAAGACCCACAAGCAGAGCTGCCTCTCAGGGAGACCCCAACACCACAGATCATTGATGCTTCTCAGCGCCGGAAACCTTCTGCAGATCTAGGGGCGAAGCCATTTGGTAAGAAAAAGCAGGAATATACAGGCCTGACTACCGATGAGTTTGAGGATTATGACCTGCCAGGATTCGACCTTCTTGATATTCCCGAGCACGAGGAGCCTGAGGTCGAGGCCGACAAAGAGGAGCTTGTAGCGATTCAAACGACGATCGTAGATACCCTCAAGGCCTTTGGTGTCGAGGTGTCTGCAGGAAATATTACCAGAGGTCCCACGATTACCCGCTATGAGGTTTACCCAAGTCCCGGATTGAGGGTGAGTAGGATCACCCAGTTGGAGGCGGATATCGCACGTGCCACCAAGGCTGAGCAGATCAACATTCTAGCTCCGGTTCCTGGCTCTGACACGGTTGGCATTGAGATAGCCAATAATGAAAAAGTCGCGGTGCCACTGCATGAGCTGTTGCAGGATCCAGCGTTTGCCAGTGCGACCAAAAAAATCCCTCTTGCACTCGGCAAGGATGTTTATGGCAACACAGTCATTGGTGACCTCGCCGCGATGCCGCACTTGCTGGTAGCGGGTGCAACGGGCTCGGGTAAGTCGGTGTGTATCAACTCCATTATTTCGAGTATTCTATTCAAGTTCAGTCCTAACGAACTTCGCTTCATCATGATCGACCCCAAGGTGGTGGAGATGCAGATGTATAATTCACTCCCTCACCTTGCGGTGCCCGTGGTGACGGATCCCAACAAGGTGATCGCGGCGCTACGCTGGGTCGTTAATGAGATGGAGCGGCGTTATCGTATGTTTGCTGAAGTGGGCGTGCGTAACTTTGATGCGTTCAATAAGCGGGAAATCATCAAGGAGGACGAGCCTGAAGTTGATCCAGATGCCGAGCCAGAAGCCGAAGAGGACGAAGAATATGATACTGAGCATATCGAATCCATTGCAAAGGCGCTCGCCGACGGTGAGCTTGGGCCAGATGCTCTCGACGGCTCAGATGACGAAGATGAGATCGAGGTAATCCCTGACCGTGTGCCCTACATTGTGATCATCATCGATGAGCTTGCTGACTTGATGCAGACGGCACCTGCCGACATGGAAATGAATATCGCCCGCATTGCCCAGAAGGCACGAGCTGCTGGAATCCATCTGATAGTGGCTACTCAGACGCCGCGTGCGGATGTGGTCACCGGCATCATCAAGGCGAACATTCCGTGTAGGATTGCCTTCCAGGTTTCATCAAAGCTTGATAGCCGGGTCATCCTTGACGTTTCTGGAGCTGACAAACTCGTTGGCAAGGGAGATATGCTTTACCTGCCACCTGGATCAGCGAAGCTTGAGCGTGCGCAAGGTGCCTTTATTGAGGACGATGAGGTGGAGAAACTCGTTCAGTATTGCTCGAATCAGGTTGAGCAGAAATTTGAAAGTGCCGTGCAGGAACATATCGAGAGCGGCGGCTCTAGCGGCGATGATGATGTTTCCGACGCTGATGAGGAAATCGTCGAAAAATGCCTTGAGGTGATTCGTCAGGAGAAGAAAGCGAGCACTTCGCTGCTGCAGCGCCGCTTACGCCTTGGTTACACACGTGCAGCCCGCATGATGGATATCCTTGAACAGCGTGGCATCATCGGCCCAGGTGAAGGCGCCAAACCACGTGAGATTCTGATCAATGTAGGTCAGGACGAGGCCTAATAGTCTAATAGCCCAATAGTGGGCGACAAGGCCACATGGTGATCGAAAAGGCTAGCTGACAAGGCTTCTCCTTATTTCTTCCAGGAGTCCTTCAGCGCGACGGTGCGGTTGAAGACGATCCTTTCTCCGGGAACATGATCGATAGCATCGGCGCAAAAATAACCAATGCGCTCAAACTGGTAACGAGAGCCTTTGTCAGCCTCACTCAATGACAGCTCAAGCTTGGCGTTATCGATGATGGTCAGTGAATCTGGATTGAGGCAGCTGAGGAAGCCGCCTTCGGCAGCATCTGGATTTTCCTCGGAGAATAAGCGGTCATAAAGGCGCACTTCAGCAGTGGCCGCTGTGGCGGCATCTACCCAGTGAATAGCAGCACGGCACTTGATGCCTTCCGGTGCATCCTGACCAATAGTATCGGGGATGAATTCACAGTGAATCTCGGTAAGCTCTCCTGCCTCGTTTTTCTCAAAGCCTGTGCAAGTGATGATATAACCACCCCGTAAGCGAGCAGATCTGCCTGGTCCAAGGCGGAAGAATTTCTTGGGTGGGTCCTCCATGAAGTCCTCACGTTCGATCCAGATTTCCTTGCCGAGTGAAACCATGCGCGTGCCAGCCTCTTTGTCGGCGGGGTTATTGGGGACTTCAACGAGTTCAGAGTGATCGTCGGCAGGCCAGTTGGTGATGACTACCTTAAGGGGATCAAGCACAGCCATACGACGCTGGGCGGTGCGGTTGAGCTCATCCCGTATTTCAGATTCAAGGATCGCCATGTCAGTAACACTATTGACCTTGGTGACGCCTCCACGGTGACAGAAGCTGCGGATAGCAGCAGGGGGATAGCCGCGCCGGCGCATTCCTGAGATGGTCAGTAGGCGAGGATCGTCCCAGCCGTTGACATGTCCTTCCTCAACGAGCTGAAGCAGCTTGCGCTTACTCATCACGGTGTAGCTGAGGTTCAATCTGGAAAACTCAATCTGGCGCGGCACTGAGGGCACGGGGCAGTTCTGCACAAACCAATCATAAAGCGGGCGGTGGTTTTCAAACTCGAGGCTGCACAGGGAGTGAGTGATGTGCTCATGGGCATCTTCCAATGGGTGGGCGAAGTCATACATCGGGTAGATGCACCACTGGTCACCGGTATTGTGGTGAGTGGCGTGCATAATTCGGTAGATCACCGGGTCACGCATGTTCATGTTTGATGAGCTGAGATCAATCTTGGCACGCAGCACCATGGATCCATCGACATGCTGGCCCGCTTTCATTTCCTCAAATCGAGTAAGGCTCTCCTCTGCAGGACGATCTCTGAAGGGGGACGGAGTTCCGGGGGTGACGACATCACCACGGTTTTTCTTCATCTCCTCAGGGGATTGTTCGTCTACGTAGGCAAGGCCGGCGTTAATGAGGTGCTGGGCACAAGCATAGAAAAAATCAAAGTAATCACTGGCGAAGTAAAGGTTATCGCCCCAGTCAAAACCGAGCCAACGAACGTCATTCTTGATGCTTTCGACATATTCGGTTTCTTCCTTTTCAGGATTGGTATCATCGAAGCGTAGGTGGCAGCGTGCATTGGTCGCCTTGTTTTCTAGGGCAATGCCAAAGCTGATGCAGATGGCCTTGGCGTGTCCGATATGCAGGTAGCCATTGGGCTCAGGGGGGAATCGGGTGATCACCGTGTCGTGCTTTCCGCTCGCCAGATCTTTGGCAATTATTTCACGAATGAAGTCGGTGGGTTCTTTTTTATCGGCTTTGCTCATCGGGCTCGTTTGTCTGCTGGGCTGCTTGGGTCAAGTGCGGCCGAGTTCTAGAGATGTTTGACCGAAATCAAAAGGAGAATCTCAGCCGGTTTTGCCCTCTCGCAGAAACTTTAAGGTGAGCTCCATGACACGCGGGTCTGAGGCGATGAAAGTATGATCAGTATCCATCACATGGAACTCATTCATGCCTTCGATCTTGCCCCGCTCGACTGAGACGATGCCGTCATTGTCATTATCGAGCAGTCGACGAAAGAAGGGGATGCGGCTTTTTTTGCCCATAATGACCGCGGAATCGATCTCGTTCGGCAGTTGAGGCGCTTCTAGTGTATTGCTGCCTAATTTGGCGCCTGCAGGGCCAAGTGTCTGCACAAGAGGCTTATAGCGTAATGCCCAGTCGATAATTTCACTCCCTTGGTTCGGTGGGGCAAGCATCACAATGCGCCCAGCCTGTTCGGCAGGCATCATCTGGAGTAATTCCCGTGCCAGGACTCCTCCTAGCGAGTGTGTGACAAAGTGAACCTTTCGTTGGCCTCCATGGAGCTGTATGGCCTCATGAATGAGGGCGGCAAGCTCATCGATCGGTTTGCGGAAGGAGGGATAGGGCACATTGATGCTCTGATAGCCATTTTGGTGAAGGAATTGCGCCATAGGCTCCATCGCCCAGAGGCTGCGCCATAGCCCGTGCAGCAGGATCACAGCATCGTCGTCGTTTTCACGCACAACTGCCTGGTGCCATGGCATAGGCATGCGCAATACGCCCATTCGGCGTAATTTGGATGATTTTTTAATAGAGGCCACTGTTTTGTCAGATGCTGTTATGAATTATCATATTACTATTCATTAGGGTATCAAATACATGCATTTCGATGGAATTAGTCATATTAACAGGCTTGATTTACAATGACTTACAAAGCGTAAATAAACACAAAAACCGTTTAGTATTAGCGCTTTGTGAATAAGTTTAAGGGTGTGAATACGATATTTGATGTGAATAAGTTGATGTGTGTGAATAAGGTGGTTGATGTGAATAACTTTTGTGGAGGTGGACATGCGATTGGGGCAAGCACTAGCTGAGAACGTGTTCAGAAGCGGTTCGGCATAATTGGATGCTTGCTGCTCAATGATTCTGAGGAATTGGTTTTGCCACAGTAGCCCAAACCCACAAATACCAGTAATATACACCTTATCAGCGAATACGAAGCACGCCGCGCCTATTTCCCACCTGAATCGAGGCCGACAGCCTCGCAGTGGCGGTAAATGATTGTAGAGCATGCTTTGCCTGCTCTTTTCCTTGAAAAGGGACGCTATGCCCCCTCCTTGCGGCTGTCGATCTCAGCTAATTGATCCTTTCGCCAGACCGGCGAACTTGGCTTCAACGTCAACTCTGTGCACGACCTAAAGGCTTTTTTCCCCTAAGCCCCGCTGCGGTAATTGTAACTTTTGCCCGTGTATGTCCACCACCTGCAGGCTTTTTTTCCTGCCCCATTTTATTGATCTCCTTCTGCTTAGTTAAATCCGCTAACTGTTTTTCTTTAAGAATCTTGTCGGCTTTTGTGTATCGGACTGCGTCAAGCTGTTTAGCTTCAGAATCTCTTTTTCTTGCCTCGGCTGCCTTTTCTGGATCAAAGCCCCCAAGTTCTTTCTGCGTGTCACTTGTAAGATGTTCGTAGGGAACTCTCACTGCACCTCCATCATGAAGGATGCTAATCTGATGTGGCATTTTCTTCAGAAGGCTAACATTTTGATACGTCTTACCGTAATCTAGAGTAAGTGTTTTCCATTTTACAGATGGATCGGAATCCTTTGGTTTCAGTGCTTTAGAAGCTAGCAAATACTTCTCTATCCACTCGCCATCCTTCTTCACCATGCCGCTCTCGTATTTCCTTACCACACCTGAGATCATCTCAATGTAAGGCGTCAGTAAGGGCTGCGACTTGGTATACTTGCTAGCAAACACCTCACATTCCTTGATGCTATTCCTGTATGGTGAAATCTCAGATTCATCAGTAATATCGCCTATGCTGCCGATCACTTCTACATACGCCAACTTGTCAGATTTGGTGATTGAGTAGGGTTTTTGTCCTTTGATGTCGAAGGTGATGATCGCGCTGTTTGATTCGACCGATTCAAAGACAAAGACGCTAGCTGATGAGTCGGCGTGATAGCTTTGAGCCTTGATTGCGGCCACCCCTTTGGCGTGAACGTTCGCGCAGGTTAGCGTGACGGCGATCACTAAACACTTCATTGGAAGTATTGGGACTGAAATCAAAACATTTAAATTTTACACTCAAAACCTAACCCCATCAATGCCAATCTTGGCTAATGCTCTGCGCTCCGCTCCAGCTATGCTGGTTTGTAGAAATCCTCCTCCGGATTTCTTGTCATATAGATGGCGTGATACACGCACTGCGTGTGCGTTGAACCAAGGCCTACGCTCGCCGTGCTCACTTCGGAATGGTTCTCATCCTTCCCTCTGGGTGAAGGGTGAAATAGGGATGAATGGTAGCGGGGCGATTCCCGGTCTTGGAGAGCATTAATGGCGGAGAGGGAAGGAATTGCCTGCGCTCCGCTCCAGCTATGCTGGTTTGTAGAAATCCTCCTCCGGATTTCTTATCATATAGATGGCGTGATACACGCACTGCGTGTGCGTTGAACCAAGGCCTACGCT
>JAFMDE010000223.1 GCA_017857425.1 Akkermansiaceae bacterium | reverse complement strand
GCAATCACGCATGTTGATCTCTTCGTTTTTGGTGAGGATGAGGATGGAGAACATGATTTGATGGCGGATAGCGGATGAATGATGGCGGATAAGCGAACTAATCGCTAACTCAAATTATCTGCAACCTTTGCGTTCGCTTTGATGTGCTTGGGATTGAACATCGAGCAAAGCACGACACTGTTGGGGAAATCCTGCCAGAGCTTCTGGAGAACCTCGGCCGGTGATAAATCCTGGCGCTGCCTGAAGGGAGAAAAGAAAATATTAGCCGCATCGCGTCGCTGCTCCAGCGCCCTGCCGTAATGCGCAGCCTCAGGTGAGTTGTTAAATTGCAAAACATCGAAGCGATCAAAAACCGACTCATGCACATCGGCTGTGTCCCAGTCGAATGCCAGGCCCCATGCCTTGATCTTGCCTCGCTGTTTTAATTCCTCCGCCTGGGCGGCTAAGTCATCCATGCGCTCGATGGCTCCGGTTGGCTCATGCACCATCAACACATCAAGATAATCACAGCGCAGCGCTCTCAAGCTCTTATCGAGACTTGCCACCATCGCCTCCGGAGTAATGGCAATGCGCTCGTGAAAAGGATCTTTTCGTGGGGGCCTATTTTCTGCCGGCTCAGCAGCCTCAGGAGCTGTGCTAGCTTGGGCATCACATCCCCCGCTCTTACATCCACCTCCTCCACTTCGTAGCGCACGCAAGGTGCGCACAGCAGGCTTCAATGGACGCAGCAAACCCGCCTTCCACGTCGCCCGGATGCCAAACTTACTGGCAATGACCACCTCGTCTCGCCGACCTTTGAAAAACTTCCCGAGGAATGCCTCCGCCTCCCCATAACCATAAGAACGCGCGATATCAAAATGGTTGATTCCCTCATCCAAGGCACAGCCTAGTGCGCGCTGCGCCGTCTTCGCGCCGACAGCGCCAAGGATCGGCGCACAGCCAAAGCCGAGCACCGAGGAATCAACTCCGGGAGCTATATTCACCTTACGCATGATCGTGATGAGGTTGGTTAGATGAGGGCTTGGATAAATGATGCGCTAGCCGCACGGCATAGGCACCCAGTAGGAATGTCGGGTTCGCCTGCCCAGATGTCGGGAATGCCGAGCTACTACAGACATAAAGATTATTCGTGCCAAAGACTTTCAAATCCTTATCCAGCACACCCCGCTCGGCCGAATCAGCAATACGAGTGGTGCCACTCTGGTGAATACCATCACGTGACATGGCACGTATGGCATCGGTAAGCTCCTCTTTCGGAAACCAGTATTTCAATTCTCCGCAGCCACATTGCTTTAACCAGCTGTCGAGCAAATCATGGGATCGGATCACCGAATCAATATCAACCTCTGTCAAATGATAGTGAATCTCGAGTGTCTCGCCATCATCACCCAGCACCATGCGATTGTCAGCATCGGGCACCTGCTCGGCATGAAAGTGCAGCGCATACTGATTAGCACCACTGAAGAGGCAAATCCCAGGCAGCTTACGCTTCAAACAGTAACGGCGGAAAAACACAGATGCCGGATTCCACAGAGAACCCGGCAAACCACGCAGCACATTTCCGACATGCTGCCACAAGCCCGTCACCTTGCCCTTGGTGATCGAGTTGGCAATCGCTGGAGGCGCCAGACGCTTGCCTAAGATCGGCGTAATCATCGCCAGATACATCACCGACATCGCACCACTGCGGTGACTCGGGTCATGATAAAGCGGGTTATCCAGCCAGATCGCCGTGTTCAACAAGTCCTCTCGTTCAATGGCCGATTGTGCGATTTGGAAACGACGGCGGAAATAGCTACCATCCTCATCTTGCTGAAACTGATAATCGGTTTTCTTCGGATCTCCGCTCAGACAAATCGTCGCGATCTTGCCTGAAACATGCCCCTGATAATAACGACCTAATGAATCAGGTGCGCTCTGTAGATTGTCAAAAACCTGCTGATTCCTCAGCAGAATCCGTGTCGACTCCTGCGCCCCGGCAGCGAGCACAAAGGATGCCGCGCGTACGGTTCGTATCTCCCCCGTTGCGGTGTCACGCAGCTCAAGACATTCAATGCTGCCATCCTCATTCGGCTCACTAAAATCACGCGCCTCAACGCCAAAAAGTAATTCAATGTTCGGCAGCGCAGAAAGTTCCTCCCTGTAACGCGGGCCGAAGCGGGTAGGCATGCTCCACCTCTCAAGGCGACTATCCAAGACGTCGCCCTCCACAAAACCCTCCGCAATGCGTCGATCCTGCCACTTCGGCATCTCATTGAGATCAAAGGGACCCGCACCACACTCAAAATACTCAGACGCTTTAGCCAGATAAGGAGTCACCGCATCAAGCGAATCAGCACCCCAGGTGCACTCACCTTGTAAAATAGGCCGATCTGAAAAATCAACCTCATCATACATCACACAACGGCCACCCCATGTTGCGGATGTACCGCCCAATCCTTTATTGGTGCACTCATAAGGATCGTGATGATTCGCTGGATTAAGATTTTCAATGGTATCATCGAGCTGGTTTTGCTCCGTCCCCTGCTGGGCTCCATATTCCGCCAGCAAAACTTTCTTGTCCGGATTTTCACGTGCATATTCAAGCGCCACCATAATGCCCGCAGGACCACTGCCTATGACACAGAGGTCAACATCGTGATTATATAGATTCTTGTCCGCCATGTCATTCAATTCGCACCTTCTCCCCACTTAAACTTAAACTGCCACACAGTGGCCTCCTTAAACTCGAACTAGCAACTCGAACTAGCAACTCGAACTTCCGCCACAGGCGGATCAACTGCCACTTAGTG
>JAFMDE010000222.1 GCA_017857425.1 Akkermansiaceae bacterium | reverse complement strand
GAGCGAGCCAGTCACCCCAGGTGTGGGCTTTTCTACCTCCGAGTCCGTCTTTGCCGCAGGCATCCATGTAGCGCACCATGGCATCGTAGCATTGCTCAATCATGCGGGTGTCACCGTAAACCTTGTAGATCGTCCAAGGGCAAATGATGCCGGCACATGCCCAGGCGGCGGCACCGTGGCCATGAAAGACGGGAGCTTGATTGCCGAAGAGTCCTTGCCTGTTTTGCGTGTCCATCAAGTCGACCATCCACTTAGTGAAGAACTCGGAGACATCCTGATTATAACAACCCGTACGGATAAAGACTTGGGTGTCGCCAGTCCAGCCGAGGCGTTCATCGCGCTGCGGGCAGTCGGTGGGAACTTCGAGGTAGTTCGAGCGCTGACCCCAGACGATGTTCTCTTGGATTTTATTCACCATCGGGTTTGAACATTCAAAGGAGCTAGACTCTGGAGAGTCGGAGTAAAGCACGATGCCGGTGATGGTATCAGCGGTCGGTTTTTCTTTGAGGCCGGTCACTTGCACATAGCGGAAACCGTGGAAGGTGAAGCGCGGCTCCCATACTTCTTCGCCGCCACCTTTGAGCACATAGGTATCAACAGCACGAGCGGAGCGCAGGTTGATGGTGTAAGCCGTGCCATCATCCTTGAGCATCTCAGCAAAGATCATGGTGACCTCGTCTCCCGCTTGGCCATTCACCTTCAAGCGAGCCCAGCCAGAGAAATTCTGGCCGAGATCAAAGACGTAGGTTCCGGGTGTTGGCTCGCTTACTTTGACTGCTGGCAACTCTTTGACCGCGCGCACAGGGACACCGGGGTAGGCTTGGAGAAGGGGCTTGAGTGAGGCGCCTGTGACGATAGGTGACCAGCTGCTTTGGTCAAAACCAGCTTGGCTCCAACCGGGCATTTCAAGGCGAGCATCGTAGACTTCACCCGCCTGCATGTCGGACTCGAGGATCGGCCCGTAAGAGGCCTTCCAGTCCGAATCCGTCGCGAGGATTTCGCTTTGGCCGTTTTGGTAATCAATATGCAGCTGAGCCTTGAGGCGGAGTTTGTTGCCGTATTTGTTCTGGCCGATGCAGCTGATATTGCCTCGGAACCAGCCGTCGCCAAGAATCGCGCCGATAGCATTGGGTCCCTCTTTGAGCAGGTCGGTGACGTCATAGGCTGTGTAGTAGATGCGTTGTTTATAGTCCGTCCAGCCGGGCATGAAGACGTCGTTGCTAACGCGCTGGCCGTTGAGGCTGAGCTCATAAACCCCTTGGGCGGTGGCGTAAACGATCGCTCGCTTCACTCCGGTGGCGACTGTGAATTCTTTCCTTAGGTAGGGAGCAGGCAGATACTGTTTTGGGCGACCGATGGTGAGGTCAAAAATCGCGTTCTCATCGATGACTGATCCTGACTTCCAATCATCGACCAGCCATTGCGCCTCAAGCACTTTCTTCTCCTCATAGGCAGGATCTTTGCCCGCGAACTCATTGGTGACTTTCAAACTCAAGTTGCCGGCATCGACGTGGGCTTGCAGTTTTTCTTTGATGTCGATTTGTTTTTTGGGATCTCCCTTGAGGCCATAGAGGGCTTTGGTGATGGTGATTTTGTGTCCCTTGCCAGCGAGCTCGGCATCACGATTAGGGGTGATCTTAACAGCCTTGTCATGACCAATCCACTGCGCCTGCCAATCTGCTTCATTGAGCAGACCCATCGACCAGGTAGCGGTCTGGCTCCATGGTGAGGCGGCTCCGTTTTGATCCCAGACCTTGACCTTCCAGAAACATTGGCCATGAGACAGGAGAGGCTTACCCGCGTAGGGAATCTGGATGGACTGCCCCACCTGGGTCTTGCCGCTATCCCAGAGGTCTCCACGATCTTGGTCGAGGTTCTCCTGGCTGGAGGCAACGAGGATCTGGTAGGCGCTTTGCTTCCAGCCGCGTTTCTCGCTCTGAGAGATCCAGCTCAGCCGTGGCTCGGTGATATCAATACCGAGTGGATTGTTGTGGTACTCACAGCGCAGGCTGTTTAGCTCAGCGTCATTGGCGGCAAAGGCGCTACAGCTCATCAAGCTGAGCAGTGCAATCAATCTTGAGGGTCGGGCGAAATAGGTAGGTAACATAGTGATTCAATGTAAATGGGCGGCAAACTATGCCACACTGCAAGCGATATAGAAATGCACGAAATGACTCTATTTTTACACAAAATGATTGCCGCCAAAGCAGCTGATCTTGACCTTATTCTAGTGCTTATTACGCCAATCCTTTGCTTTAACATACTCAGGGTTAGGCGTGGTCATCAGGGCACCTGATTGCTTGCGCCAGTGGTGCAGCATCTTTGTCAGCTTGGCGGTAAGCTGCGGTTTTTGCTGAGCAAGATCTTTGCTCTCACCGATGTCCTCACGCAGGTTGTAGAGCTCTACTTTGCCGGTTTCATAAACCTCGATGAGTTTGTAGTCACCAGCACGCACGGCACCGGCGGGCCCCATGGTATTGATGTGATGGTAATGTGGGTAGTGAAAGTAAATTGCCTCCCGATCAAGGGATACTTTACCACCATCTAACAAAGGTTTTAGACTGAGCCCATCGACATGCTGCTTGGGGTTCAAAGGCAGTCCGGCTAACTCCAGTAAGGTTGGATAAATATCGGTGCTCACAGCAGGCTCACTGAGCTTGAGACCCGACTTCACTCCTGCAGGATAGCTGATGATGAGTGGTGAGCGGATACCCCCCTCATAGACCCATGCCTTACCAGCACGCAGCGGCAAGCTGGAGGTGGGCGAGTTCGGCCCGGAGCCCGTCGAGAGCCCGCCATTGTCT
>JAFMDE010000221.1 GCA_017857425.1 Akkermansiaceae bacterium | reverse complement strand
TTACAAAGTAACGTCATTTAAATCAAAGTCTAGAAAAATCCATACACACACTGATATATAGCCTGCAGAATATGAGCAATTAGCCTTACTGTCTATCACGCGTACACGCGACACTTTAAATTCCAACACTCCCGCCCAGACACTTATCTTACGATAAAACATCGATAGCATGTTCCCTAGGGTAATTTCTTGGGCAACTTCTGAGGTAGCAGCTGAGGCAAAAATTTAATACTTGGCCCTTTCCCTCATAATTCCCTCACGAATTCCTAGCAAACTCGCAGCTTATTAAGGCAATGTTCCCAAACGTCTATTCCTTGCCCTCAACAGGGGCGGATCCCATGAGCCTAGCAACAAACTTCATCCTAGGCTTATTGCGCCCCTCCATCAGCGGAGGCCTTAAAAAAACAACGTCACGTCCGGTGGCTTGGCAAAAAATACGCGTGCCAAAGATGGTTTCACCTTCTGGATTCCTCATTACACATGGCAACAACCCGCCAGCCTTGTCTACCTTGGTTTGCATGACAATATCCTCATCAACATCCACACTCTGAGTCTTTTCTAAAAACTCAACCGAGATACTCTCCTGTGTTAAATTGACCACCCTGAATGCACCTCGCCCAAACACCTCAATGGAATCGTTCAAAGCGAAGATACGATGCTGCCCATCTTCTCCATCTGGAGGAATAACGAGAAACAAAACCTTACTTGCGTCATCCGGCACCGCCGTCTCTCCAATGAGCTCATAGATAGACTCTCCTTCCACTGGATTCTCTACCTTTCGGAAAACTTCAAAGTTGGCCATTCGTTTCAGTGAGATATTTCCCCCGTGCGAACCACCTCTGAATTTAATGGCGTGATACTCCTCACCCATGCGGAAAAAGAGTTCCTTTTCAGGATTATCATCCCAATGGATAAATAAGCACTTAATCACTTTCGTTGGCAGTGCCGACTCCGCACGAACACTCGATGGCGCCAGAGCCGTGCTGATAAGGAGAAGTAGAAGAGGACTACCAAAGCGTAATGAGTAGAAAAATTTCTCGGGCACAAACTTAGTATTAAAAAATAAAAAACAACAACGCCAGAAGCTAATTGACCTTCTTTTCCTCAGGCTCATGAGGGACAAGTTGCGGCAGTAGCTTGATGTTGACGCGCCCCCCTTGTCTTTTGGGTGGCAAAATGAAAATCATGTCCCTACCGATTTGCTGGGCAAAATAGCGGTTCTCGTAAAGGTTAGTACCTTTACGATCAAAAACAATAAAGGGCAGCAAGCCCCCACTGGCCTCTACTTTGGATTCCACAACTGTCATACCCTTGGCCTTGATCAGGCTTGTTTTGTCTGCAAACCTGACAGCAAGTGGCACGTTCGTTAAATTGACAAATCGACATGCGCCACGCGGGAAAGTCAGCAAGGAATCATCAATTCCAGACAATCGCAGGGGCAATTTACCGGGATCGTCCCTCTCCGTTATAAAGAACAGTATTCTGCTAATCCCCTGAGGGATGGATGTTTTACCCACTAACTTGTAAGTTTGCTCCCCTTCTTCGGATTCTTCAGCGACATACAGGCCAAGAGATGTCATGCCTTTAAGCTCGAAGAGATCGGACCGGTTTCCGGGCATGAGCTTTATGGGGATGTAATCTTCTCCCTGGCGATAATAAATCAGCTCAAACGATGAAGCTTCCCATGTGACTAATGAGAAACCGGCCGATGGAGCTTTCTTTTGGGCATGAAGGCTGGTGGTGCTGTTCAGCAGTGCCGCCAGAACAAGTGACAGATAGAGAAGTGATTTTAAGTTCATCGATAGTAAGGGTTACACCTCCTCAACGTCCAACCAGCGGAAACTGCGGATTTCAAAACGGCGGCCATATATCTGGTTGGTATTATTGAGATTACTCTCGTCCCAAGGTTCATTATCATTCGGATTCGTTTTAGGATCCACATATTCCGGCAGGCGTTGCACCACCGCCTCACATGTGGCACTGGCAATGATCTTATCATCGGCATCTCTGACTTCACCATAACCTCGAATTTTGAATGTATCCGTGCGCGCACTCAGGCGTGGTGCTAGAGGCAGAAGAAGATCTGCCTGAGTCAGGTCACCGGGAATACCTGTCGAAGATTTGCGACCGTTGAGAGGGCCCTGATACCATGTCCAAAGGCCCCATCCCCAGTTTCCTGAGAACACAAAGGGTTCTATATCACCTTGCTGCGCATCAGCATCAACCGCTGCTGCGTTTGCCGCAGCGCCTCTCGAGCCACTGTTGATATCACTACCAACCAGATCAATGGCAGCTTGCAAGGCACCCGTATAAGATTCGTCTTTGTCGACTGGGTTGTCGCTCAATGCGTTGCCGTAGCCGACACGATGATTGACAAAGTCAGAGATACTCATGAAAGGCCCCCGAAGTTTTACCTGGTCAACGATCTCGGCAGCCAGCGAAGAAATCTGAACGTCTGTAATCCGTGAAAAACCGGCCCAGTAGGGCTTTGCCCCACCAGCCCCTGGAGCCGCAGGCGCCGTACTCGAAGGAAATGGACTACCTCCTGCAGCGGCACTCACCCCTCCCTCTGCGTAGCGGACAGCCAGATCCCTGTTGGCTCGCAAAAGCGCCTCCCACGCCTTGACCGAAGTCGAGTTCACATTGAAAGCCCCCTTGATCATGCTATAGGCGCCGATTTTTTTATAGCCCGGTGTTTTGTTGGTGGCGTCATCCAGAACAGTTTCCATCAATTCACTAACAATATCTGTGGAAGTTTTCCCAGACGGAACATGGGGCGCCAAGGCCGGGTTCGCCATCAGGAAGGC
>JAFMDE010000220.1 GCA_017857425.1 Akkermansiaceae bacterium | reverse complement strand
CATCAGACATCAGAGATCAGAGATCAGAGATCCGCCGCGAAGCGGCTATTTCAGCTTTCTGCTTTTCTCACCTGCCAACCGCCAGCCGCAACGCAGCGGCAATATTTTTAATATTCCAAAATCATGAAACATAATATCAGACTCGCGAGCTTTTTGCTCCTGCCACTGACCCTATTGACCGCCTCCTGCAAGTCCGGGGACACTACTTCCACATCCAAAACGGATGAAAACCAGCAGCGGGTGACCGAAGGGAACGCAAGCGATACCTCAGCGGCCGAGCAGCGGGTGACCGAAGGGAACGCAAGCGATACCGCACAGGGCAAGCAGCGGGCGACCAGCGGGAGCGCAAGCGTTACCCCAGCGGCCGAGGGCTCGCAGGGCAAGCTCTATAAACCGAATGTTATCTTTGTGCTCACCGATGACCAGGGCATGGGAGACCTCGCCTGCATGGGTAACCCCTACCTGAAAACCCCAAACATTGATAGCTTCTACGCCAAGTCCTCCCGTTTCAGTGACTTCCACGTCAGCCCGACCTGCTCACCGACCCGTGCTGCCCTGATGAGTGGCCGCCACCCGCTGGAGGTGGGCGTCTCCCACACCGTTGACCACCGTGATCACCCCTCCTTGGAGGTCACCACCTTTCCCCAGGCCCTGCAAACCGCTGGGTATAAGACCGGCCTGTTTGGCAAATGGCACCTCGGTGACGAGCCCGGCTACCTGCCTCAGGACCGCGGCTTCCATGAGGTGCTCATGCACCCTGCCGGTGGCCTGACCCAGTTCCAATGGGGTGACTTCAAGCCCAATGTCGAGGCCAAGTACTTCAATAACGTCCTGCTGCACAATGACACCATTGTTAAGACCAAGGGCTTCTGCACGGATATTTTCTTTGATGCCGCCCTCGCCTGGACCAAACAGCAACTTGATGCCAAGCAGCCTTTTTTTACCTACATCAGCCTCAACGCCCCTCACGGACCGATGTATGCACCCGAGAAAAACATCAAGCGCTTCACCGACGCCGGATTTGAAAAAGATGCCGCGGCTCGCTACGCCATGGTGGAGAATATTGATGAGAACTTCGGCAAGCTCATGGATCACCTCGGCAAATGGAACGCCCTTGAGCATACCCTGGTGATCTTCATGACCGACAACGGCATGGCGATGCGCTCCTTCAAGGTCAACGGCAAGAAACAGAACGCCCACAATGCTGGCATGAAGGGAGGCAAAAACTCCTCTGAGGAAGGCGGCACCCGGGTCCCCTCTTTCTGGTACTGGAAGGGCAAGACCCATGAGGGCATCGACATCCCCGCCCTTTGCGCCCATCTGGATATCTACCGCACCTTCTGTGAGCTAGCCGGAGCTAACATCCCGGAAAGCAAGCTGCCCCCCCGCGGACGTTCACTCGTCCCCCTGCTCGAAAACCCGGAGGAAGTCTCTGCCAACTGGGAAGATCGCAAGCTCTTTGTCCACCGTGCCCGCTGGGATGACCGCCGTTGGAATAAGAAGACCCGGGAAGAAAACAAACACAACGGCTGTGCCGTGCGCAGCCAGCGCTGGCGCCTGGTCAATGACACCGAGCTCTTTGATATTTCTGCGGACCCCGGCCAGAAAAACAATATCGCCGCCCAGCACCCCGAAGTGGTCAAGGAGCTCCGTGCCGCCTACGATGCTTGGTGGGACACCCTTGGGCCCCTGCTCATCAACGAAGACAAACCCGCGACTGAGCCCGGTGACTACTACATGCAGAAACTCTACCGCACCCAGCTCAAGGAAAAAGGCATCCCCAACTGGGCCCCCGAGCCACTTAATTAAAAGGCGGGGGAAAAAGCTGTCCCCACACGGGCTGATGGCTGATGAGGAATGAGGGGGAAAGCTGAAATGGAGACCTCATGAGCGGTCGCTACGCGACGAAAATAATGAATGATTCATATCCGTGGGTTAAAACCCACGGCTAACATGGGTTGTCGCTACGCGACAGTGGCTAGCGTCGCGTAGCGACTGATGATCGTAGCCGTGGGTTTTAACCCACGGATGGAGACAGGGGAAATTCTGCGTCGCGTAGCGACCGCTCATAACGTTCCCAATAGCCAGCCGCCGTGCAGCGACTAACTAAGAACAAAGAACTAAGAACAGCCGCATCGCGGCTATCATTCTCTATTCACCATTCCGCGCAGCCCTCTCAGGGCAAGCGGCTACTCCCAACTTAAACTTAAACTGCCACGAAGTGGTTCCCAACTTAAACTGGCCGCCTCGCGGCCCCCTACCTTCCTTCAATGTGCACCGCATTGAGGCCCATGGAAAAATCACCCGTTGTGTCTTTTGATGCCGTGATTTTGATTTGATAAAACTTTCCCTTTCTCACCTTGGGTATCTCAATCGGAATGCGTAGCACCCCAGGATCCTGCTTAGGAATGTTCTGCAGCTTGATTTTTTCCCCATTGTGCATGGTCACCTCAACATCAAAAGCACACCACTCCTGAAACATATACAGAGTAACCAGCATTGATCCCTTGTGCTGTGAAGGCACACGTAGCGAGATATTCCAACCTTGGCCTGCCTTGGCCTTGCCGGCTTTAGCACTCGTTGCCGCCATCGGGGTAAACTCCTTGCCTCCGGCCTCAAAGAATACAGGAATCCCTTTTCTGGCGGTTTCTGTGAAATTACCACTGCTTGATGGATTCATCCGGTAGGCTCGCTCGGGCATCTGGTCCCTCTTACCCGAAACATTTGCCCCGGTAAACACCACCCAGTCTAGTGTCTTTTCTCCGTCGAGGTTAACCAAGCCCATGTCACCCTTGATTCCGATAAGCTCCA
>JAFMDE010000219.1 GCA_017857425.1 Akkermansiaceae bacterium | reverse complement strand
CTGAATCAGGGGTGACCCTATAATCTTCTTGGTAAAATTTTACCAAGGCGTCCGAGCAAAATTGGCTGGCTTGATAAGACTCAATGACTCGCAGCTCGATGGCCTCAGGATAGTCCGGCACATACCTAGGAGGCACGTAGGCTACCGCCACATGATGACAGGCCTGAGCCGGCAGGACATCACCCTCTCGGAGAATAAAGCCTAGACGATTGCGCTCCACGGTGGAGCAACTACCCAGAACGGGGGCAGCTTGAAAGCCGCTCTTTGTCGCTAGATAAGCTCGCATCCCTTTCTCGGCAGGTTTGAATCTCAAGATCTGGCCACGCCTCATTGCAAAGCTTCGCCAATTGCCAATCGGCTCGCCATCAAGCTCTGCCTGCATATCAGCTCCAGTGATCGCCAGCATCAGATCACATTCTGCGCAAAAGCTCGCCATGCCAATGGTGATTTCCAAAGTTGGTTGATTGACTGGGTTATTCAATAGCCTGTTGGCCCAACAATGCGCCTGTAAATCCATCGCGCCACCCTGGCTTAGCCCATGCCCTGCATAACCGAAACGACCAAGATCCTGAATCGTAGTATGCACTCCTGTCCTGAGAACCTTTAAGCCTTTTGTCGTATGATCAAAATCAGACATGCCCTCCCCTTTCGATATAATCAGCACGTTCTACTGGCACAAAGCGCACTCGGTCACCAACCCCAAACGGGCTCAGCGGTATTTGCTCTGGATCATAAAGTGGCACCGGGCAACGCCCGATTAAGTGCCAACCTCCGGGCGTATCCATAGGATAAACCGCTGTCTGTCGATCGGCAATGCCGACACTGCCGGCTACCACCTTGGCTCGTGGCCGCTCATGTCTCGGCGTGGCAATACGTGCATCCACATCAGCCAAAAAAGCAAACCCAGGAGCAAAGCCAATGGCGCATACCGTGTAATCTCTGCCCGCGTGAATGGCGATGACCTCTGCGACCGTCAAGCCGTTAGAACGTGCCACCATCTCCAGATCCGGCCCCACATCGGAATGATAATACACAGGCAGCTCAATGAGTTTCCCCTCAGATTTTTCTGCAATGACGCTGCGACTAATCATATCTAACAGTCCATCGCCAAACTCTTCGAGCTTGATCCTTGGTGAATGAACCTGCACCAGAATCGATGTATAGGACGCTGTTACTTCACAAACCTCTTGATACTCCGCCTTGATGCGACGAGCCACCTCTCCGATCAACGGCGCCTGTTTGACATCAATCTCGTCTCCAAAATAAAGCATAAGACTCGTTTCGGAAACAGGCGTCCAGTTAACCTTCATCCCCATCATGACTTAAGTGCTAAGTGAATCTGCTTCGCCGCTTCCACCGAGGCCTGGTTGTCGCCATGCACACAGATGGTATCAGCAGCGATCGCGATGACTTTACCGCAATGGCTGGTGACACTCCCCTCGTGGGCAAGCTGCATGACCTGCTCAAGCATACGCCCTGAGTCACTATAAACCGCCCCCCGCTCGGCACGGTCCAACAGCGTGCCCTGCGCCGTATAAGCGCGGTCCGCGAAAGCTTCGAAAAGCAAGGGCACGCCATGCCTGCCAGCCAGACCTCGGTCGAGGGCATCATGCTCGCGGGCCATGATCATCAAAGCTGGAGAATGAGGCAGCCAAGCCACCGCTTTCAATATAGCTTCATACACCTCCTGACGCGCCATCATATCATGATAGAGTGCCCCGTGGGGTTTAACATACTGCAGCTTGGCTCCTGCCCGCTGGCAAATGGAATCCAAGGCCTCCACTTGCTCGATCACAAGACGGGTAAGCTCAGCAGATGAGAGCTCCATCGACTTTCGCCCAAAGCCCTCTCGGTCCGGATATCCTGGATGCGCTCCGACTGCTACCCCGTAACTCATAGCAAGATCAACAGCCTCTGCCATCTCCTCTGGCCCACCTGCATGGGCTCCACAGGCAACGTTAGCCATCTCGATCCATCGGAACAATGACTCATCATCACCTACACCCTCACCCACATCCGCATTCAACTTCATCGGCCCCAATATGCCGTAGATAAACGCTTCTATGAAGCCTTGTTTTCAGCAGTCACATTTTGCTTAAGATTTCTGTAGAAATTCTGCTCAAATCTTTCAGAAAACCAGAAAAAAAAAGGCCTAGAGACCTTCCCAGCAAGGACCTCAATTCGGGAGAGATACGACAAGATTTTTCATGTAAAGCAAGTCACAACGCCCCAAAGGCTAATAACTGCTTACCATTAATGTGCCTTTAACATAAGTCCCGCTTAGCTTTTATTTTTAAAAAAACTTCGATCTGTTAGCGGCTTGGATTTATTGTGATGACATATTTCTCCCCCCCCCCCCGAATGTCTCAGTCATCACCCTTCTTGAAAAAAACTTTTCTAGCGTATCTTCTCAGTGTGCTAGCTCTCTTCAGCACATTTGAGCTTCACGCTGCAATTAATTTCACATCGAGTGGATTACAGGGTGACTCCTTGAACAATCCTACGTCGTTACAGTTCGGTCCAGATGGGCGCCTTTACATATCTCAGCAAGACGGAACTATTTTTGCATACACCGTCACCAGGCAAGGATCCAACAACTACGTCGCAACCAATGTAGAGACCATTCTCTTGGTCAAAAACATGCTCAATCACAATGATGATGGCACAGTAAACGCTGGGCTAGGTAAACGTCAAGTTACAGGCATTCTCCTCTCAGGAACTGCTCAACAACCTATATTGTATGTATCTTCGAGTGACCCTCGAGAGGGGGGGCCAAGCGGGGATCTAAACTTAGATACAAACTCCGGGGTTATTTCTCGC
>JAFMDE010000218.1 GCA_017857425.1 Akkermansiaceae bacterium | reverse complement strand
AAAAGGGGTCAGGCAGAGAAATGGTGCATGCGATCAAAGAAAACCTCACTATTTTTGATTATCGCGATAGGGTTCAGTCCCTGGATTGTGGATGAAGAGAGCAAAGGATCAGCCGTGGACCCCCATTTCAAATTCTCTATTCCAAATTCCAAATTCGCGCCCCCTCCTTGATCCATCAAGCGGCGTCTTGCCCTCCCCGATTTTCCTTGCAGACCCACTTCATGACTGATCACATAGGGTAATGCACGTATATATTATGAAACTCAGGAAGAGTCTTATCAGCTATGCTACTCTCACGCTTTTCTCAGCACTGCTTCTGTGTGCCTCTCCTGCGGAAGCAAAAGCACCAAAAGGCTTTGCTGAGCCGATCCGCCTGCGCGCGGGCGATGGCTTCATGAAGGCCGAGCATGGCCATGCAACGCCCTGCGTCGCTGACATCGATGGAGACGGCACCAAAGAGCTGCTCGTCGGCCAGTTCCAAGACGGTAAAATCCGCATCTACGAGCCTACCCCTGGGGACAAGACGGGAACACGCTACGACGAGGGCCGCTGGCTCGAGGCCGGTGGTAAAATCGCCGAGGTGCCTGGCGTCTGGTGATGCACGAGCTCAACTCCACAGTTTGTGGACGTGACCGGAGACGGCATCAACGACATCATCTCGGGCTGCTACGTGGCCGACGAGGAGCGCGAGAAGGGCATTGCCTACCAGCATGTGATTGCAGGCAAGGCAGACGGCAGCTTCGAGAAGGCAACACCGATCAAGGCCGCGGACGGCAAGCCGCTGATTCTGCCCGGAATCAATGGGGACGACCGCTACGACAGATCCAGAATCTGCACCCACCCCTTCGCCTGTGACTGGGACGGCGACGGCGACCTTGATCTCCTGGTGGGAAATTTCCAAGGCACTTTCTATCTGGCGGAGAACATCGGCAGCGCCACCTCCCCCTCGTGGAAGTCCCAGGGCGAATGGATCAAGGGGGGCGATGGCAAGCTCCTCGGTCGCGGCCAGAAAAAAATCTCCAAGAGTGCGCCCTTCGTCATCGACTGGGACGGTGACGGAGATCTGGACATTCTCACTGGATCCGGCGGCGGAGGAGCCCAATGGGCGGAGAACTCAGGCACGCGCAAACAACCCTCTTTCAACAGCTTTCAGCAGCTCATCGAGAAGCCAAAACCTGTTAGGCGGAGGTTCTTCGAGAGCGAGGAGGAAATCCTTCCCTCGAATAGAACTCACCTCTGGGTCGCTGACATCAATGGCGACGGAGTCCACGACCTTCTGCTCGGCGATAGCGTTAGTTACTGGCGCAAAAAAGAAGGCCTTTCCAAAGAGAAATTTAACCAGTTTATAACCTACTGGAACGCAGAACATGCCGAAATTACAAAGGCTTGGCGAGAACTAGGACCTAAGCCGGACAAAAAAAGTGAGAACTACAATCAGGTGAGTGAACGCAGCAACAAGCTTCATAGGAAAAACATGGAACACGTCACCATTGAGAGCACAGGCTTCGTCTGGCTATATCTCGGGCAGTAAGCACATCAACATACAAGGCGTCACTCATGGACCCTGAAAAGGATTCAGGCATAGGAATGATGCGGAGTGGGTTCAGTCCACGGATTGTGGATTAAGAGAGCAATGAAGAGCCTAAGATTCTAACTCACTATTCTAAATTCCAAATTCACTATTCACCCCCCTCCCGCCCCCTTTTTTGTCTCCTATGCAGCACTAAGTGGTATTAGACCCTGCGGATGGTTGACAGATGGCTTGTGGCGTGGATGCTCTCTGCGCAACCAAAGCCCAATCTAGAAATATGACTCCTGAAACACCTGCAGATGTAGCCGCCGCCCCCGCTGATTCCACGAAGACCGAGAGCGGTCTCGCATCGATCGTCCTCGAAGCCGGATCCGGCGATACAAAACCAAGTGCCTCCGATACGGTGACCGTCCACTACTCTGGCTGGACTACGGACGGGAAAATGTTCGACAGCTCAGTGGAGCGCGGTGAGTCAACGAGTTTCCCACTCGGTCAGGTGATTGCTGGTTGGACCGAGGGTCTGCAGCTCATGGTCACGGGTGAGAAACGTCGCTTCTGGATCCCTGAGGACCTTGCCTATGGCCCGGAAGTTCCCGGTAGCGGTCGCCCAGGTGGGATGCTTTGTTTTGATGTCGAGCTGCTCGAAATCAAGGAGGCGCCCAAGCCCCCTGCTGATGCTGAGAAAACAGCTGGAGGAATTGCTTACAAAGTCATCGAGGAAGGTTCCGGCGAAAGCCCAGGAGCAGATGATGTCATTACCTTCCATTTTACCGCCAAGACGATGGATGGAGAAACGATGCAGGACACCCGTAAAGGGCAATCGCCAGCAAGCGCCCCACTCGACAAGCTGCCGCCAGCCCTCAGCGAGATCATTGTCGAGATGAAGTCCGGCGGGCAGCGTCATGCTTGGTTGCCTGAGCCTCAGGCTCCTGGTGGATTTGTCGTTGCGGAGCTTGAGCTTATTTCCTTCAAACAAGCAGCTCCAGCGCCAGCGGTTCCTGAGGATGTGGCTGCGGTTCCTGACGATGCAGAGAAGACCGAGAGCGGACTCGCCTTCAAGGTAATCAGCGAAGGTGATGGTGAAGAGAAGCCCAACGCCAGCGACACGGTGAAAGTCCACTACTCAGGCTGGACCACGGATGGAGAAATGTTTGATAGCTCGGTAACGCGTGATGAACCCACTGAGTTCCCCCTTAACGGTGTGATCAGAGGTTGGACCGAAGGGGTGCAGCTCATGGTCACGGGTGAGAAACGTCGCTTCTGGATTCCAGAGGACCTTGCCTACGGCCCAGCCGTGCCCGG
>JAFMDE010000217.1 GCA_017857425.1 Akkermansiaceae bacterium | reverse complement strand
GTTCATGACGTAGCCTTTGGGGGCTGTTTTTGGCACGAAGCGTAGGGTGTGATTGCCTTTGGTGAGTTTGATCTGACCCAGGGCAACGTCCTTATAATCATTCCAGGCTTTGTTTCCTGAGCTTCCTTTGGCCGTGCCACTGAGCGATTGGCCGTTGATTTGTAGCTCATAGGTGGCGCCTGCTAGCTGCGCGGCGACTGCCTGGTTGAGCGTGACTTTGTAGCTCCCCGGGCTCTCCACGATCAGCTTCCAAGAGAGTGTGGTTTTGGGATTACGGTACTGGCCAATGTGACGGTCTTTCTCGTTGATGGCACCGGTGCCGTGAATGGTTGCCAGATAGGCATCGATTTTTGTTTTGCGCGAGCTGACGCTGATCGGGGCCTTGAGGGTGAGTGGCTCGGACTCGGCGGAGAGCGCACCGAGGCCATTGGCTCCCTTGTCCGTGTAATAAGCGCGCAGCACGTAAATCCCTTTTTGGTTGTTGGGGTGTGGCGGGCGTTTGATGGTTTTGACCATGCCGGATTTACTGCGGTCAACATTGGCAGGATCTCCCGTCATATCCATAATAGCCGTGACCATTTCCTTGATGTGTCCATCGCTGATGTGGGCTTGGGCGGGCATGGGCATATGGCCATAGACGCCGTTGCCGCCTTTCTTGATCTTGTCGAGCAGGTAGCTGCGGTTCTTGGCGTTGTCCGGGTAGCGCAGGGCCACTTCCATGTAGCTTGGGCCTACGGATTTGGCATTGGATTGATGGCAGGCGAGGCAGTGGTTTGCCTCAATGAGCTTCACTCCGGGCAGCAGTAGATTCATGCCCTCCAGGCGCGGGTCGCCGGTCGAGTTGGCGTCGGTGTTGATTTTGCTTGCTGGGATGCTGCGGTCGGGGCGGTATTCTGCGGTCACTTCGATGTCTGCGGTGCCCAGGGTGCCGTCTTCCTTGTCCTGGCCGGAGACCAGGTAGCGGATCTCACTGCCCCAGTCAAAGTAGCCATCGTTGTCACCCAGTTTGAGAGTCAGCTGCGGGCGCTCATTACCGACGATGATTTTCATGGAGGCTTTGTTCTCTTTGCCTTGGTCATCTTTTACGATCAGTGTTGCATTGAAGGCACCCGGGCTGGCGTAGCTGTAGCTGGGGTTGGCTTCACTGGAGCTCTCACCATTGCCAAAGTCCCAGTGGTAGGTGATGGGGTCGCCGTCTTTGTCTACGGTGCCCTTGGATGAGAAATTCACAGCAAGCGGGGCAGCTCCCACACTTTTGTCCGCTGCCAGTTTGATGACGGGGCGGCGATTTGGTCCGCCGTAGCGCACTTTGATCACCTGGCCATCGGTATTTCCGGACCAGGCTGAGCCGTAGTTTAAAATGTAGAGGTCTCCCTTGTTGCCGACCTTGATGTCGATCGGGTGATTGAGTTTCACGGAGTCGAGGAAGGGCTCGAGCTTGACGGCTTTGTTGTTGTCATCAAGCGTGATCATCATGATGCGCGCGCGCACCCAATCATACCACATCGCCTTGCCATCAAAGTAGGCGGGGAAGTTGTGCTCAAGGCCATCCTGATAGATGACGGGGCCTGCCATGGAATTACGACCACCATCACCCAGTTCCGGAAATTCTTCTGACTTGGCGTAAGGATACCAGACGGTGGCGGGGTTGACCGGAGGCAGTTCTTTGAGTCCGGTATTGCGGGGTGAGTCGTTGATGATGCCCTTGGCAAAGGATGCGCCGCTTATCTCGGTCGCGTAATTGTAATCGTTGTAATACTCAACCCCGACATGGTAGGGCCAGCCGAAGTAACCCGCCTTGGTGGCGATGTTGTATTCATCGTATCCGCGTGGGCCACGATCGGTCTTCTCACGTGCGTCCGGGCCGACTTCTCCCCAGTGCAGGTAACCGGTTTTTTGATCCACAAAGATGCGGAAGGGGTTACGGCAGCCCTTGGCATAAATTTCAGGTCGCGTGTTGGGTGTGCCCGGGGGGTAGAGGTTGTCTTTGGGTATGTCGTAGCTGCCGTCTTCATTCATGACGATGCGTAGGATGGCGCCACGGAGGTCATTGGAGTTGCCGGCGGAGCGCTGGGCATCACGGTGTAGGCCAGTTGCTGTATCATCAATGGGCGCGTAGCCGTCTGCGGCGTGTGGGTTGGTATTGTCCCCATTCGCAATAAAGAGCTCACGGTTTCTTCCAAAATGGATCGAGCCGGCGTGGTGCGGGCCGGCGTGGCGCTCGGTGACCACTTCTAGAACGTTGACCTCATCGATGAGTTGGTTGTCCTTGAAGGTGAAGCGGGACAGGCGGTTGCAGTCCTTCTCGATGGGCGAGTAGTAGAAGTAGACGAAGTTGTTGTTCTCAAAGTCCGGATCGAGGGCAATGCCAAGCACGCCACACTCACCACCACCGCGGTATTTATAAATCGGCTCGATAGGGCGGCCCTTATGGTGGGCGGGTAGCTGGTGAATGGTGATAGGGGTGCCCACCGCCGGGTCATAAAGCTTCACTGGGCCGGTGCGCTCGGCAATAAAGATGCGCTCCTTGTGATCGATGGCGATCTGCATCGGATCATTGAGTGAGGGAATGATGGTGCTGACTTCAAAATAGTCATCACTGGGAAGTTCGCTGCTGAGGGCTTTATCCTGAGCCCAGACCATGCAGGTGACGCTCAGAAGAAAGGTGAGTGTGAAAATGGATGATTTCATAGAAGGCAATATGCGTGTGCTAAGGTGGTATAAATGAATACCTCATTATGATAGCTCATCTTTCTATGCCAACAGCTAAAAGAAGTGATCAGATAAAAGATTGACGATTAATGATAAGTTTTCACCGATTTTGGCGTCGGCTGGTTCTTGGTTGGCCGCCTGCGGCGGA
>JAFMDE010000216.1 GCA_017857425.1 Akkermansiaceae bacterium | reverse complement strand
CATCAGCCCCGTACTGTGCCTCAGATTCATGCACAAAAACCCAGCGTGGTGCCATCAAGCGATCAATGTAGACACAGTTCTTTGATGCCCCGTCTTGAGGGAATCTTAACTGCAAGATCATGGGTTCAGCCTTTAACTCAGTCACCCTTCTTACACGCATGAAAAACTGCCTCAATTGAATGGAAAGCTCACTGCCTTTGACGACATAACCAAAAATATACTCACTAGAATTTCGTGCTTTCAACTGATAACAATCATACTTCTGATTATCGCGGAACTCGTATGCGTAAAAACTATCTGGCTTGATGGCAACCCTCATCACCATTGGTTCGGCTGGTCGTTGGCGAACAAACTCATCCCAACTGATGGGTTGGTAGTGAACATGACTCTCCCAGTCCAAGCGGAATGAGCCATCATCCATCTGCTCTAGCAGCACATCGTGCGACTCTCCATCTTGCAAGCGAACTTTAGCATATACAAATGGCACCTTTTCAATATCCAAGGCACTATATTTTTCAAATTGCCTGAACTCTCCAGGCTGCATGCGATGATCCTGGTAGTATTTTTCCATCAGCAGCCTTACCCGCCCTGGCTGCCTGACGTAGCTTAGCTTCTGTTCGATCTGATCTGCACTAAAGTAACCCTTCACACATAAGGTGACTTGTTCCAAAAGACGACGTGTGGATTGCTGATCCTCAACTTTCTGATCCTCTTTTTCGGCCTCCTTCTTGTTCGCCAAAATCTCCATTCTTAGCTCTAGGGTTTCCTCCACCAATGATGGGGATTGAAACACCTTCAAAAACACGATAGCCAGAATACAGATCACCACGCCAAAAAAGACAAACCAACCTAGAGCGGGAATCTTCAAAAAGCGCGCGCCCGATGTATCCTCTATGTCGACGTAAACGTCTTCCTCTTCAACCTTCGCAACATCCGGAACGAATGCCTGCTCCACTTGACTGGTAGGCACTTCATCATGCGGGGCCGCATCTTGCGCCTCCTCATTTGGCTTCGTTTTACTGTGGCCGTCCTCGTTCATTGCTGACCCAGCAAATAGACTAATTGCATTGTTTACGCAACCATCTAGCACGTCTATTGTCGGCGCGTGAGCAAGTCGACAGAAAAGAACGAGACTAAAATTCTCATCCTGACTGCAGGCTTCGGCGAAGGGCACAACAGTGCCGCCCTTAATTTACAACGGGCTCTTGAACCACGTGCAACAACGCTCTGCGCCGATCCCTGTGCATTGGGCGCACCGTGGGTCACCAGACAACTACAAAATCTCTACCGTAAGATCACCACCCATGCCCCGTGGCTTTGGCGTAAAATTTATGATTCAACCGAGCGTCAGGACTTTTCTAAAAAGCGCCTGCCTTTCATGCGCAAGCCCGAGAAAAAACTGCGCGAGCTCATCCTAGAATTCAAACCTGACGCCATCCTCAGCACCTACCCTCTCTACCCGTATTTTATCGAGCGTATTTTTAACCAAGGCATTACTCGAGTCCCCGTATTTACCGTTGTTACCGATTCTATTGCGATCAACGCAGCTTGGAGAAAAGCCCCCACCGACTTCTGGCTAGTAACTGACCAGCACACCAAGGACGCCCTCAGCCAACAAGGCCTCCCTGAACATCAAATTATTGATACCGGATTCCCTGTTGACCCACACTTTGCCGACCTCCAACCGGTCAGCTCGGAGGATACATTAAAACCCTTACGCATTCTCTATTTCCCAACACCCAAAAAACCTCACGTCAGGCGCGTCTCACGCGAATTACTTGAATCCACCGGTCCGGATAGCGCGCTCACGATCGTACTCGGCAAACATCTCAGAAAAATTCACTGCAGGGCCAAAGAAATCGAAGAACAATACCCAGGCCGTGTCACCATCAAAGGCTGGACTAGAAAAGTTCCGGAGCTACTCAACAGCCATCACCTGGTGGTTGGAAAAGCCGGCGGAGCCACAGTGCACGAGGCCCTCGCAGCAGAATGCCCCATGCTTATTCATCACCTAGTACCTGGTCAAGAAGAAGGCAACCTCAGCTTATTACGCCGCCTCCATGGAGGTGATCTCGCTGAAAGCGAAGGCTCACTATCAGATCACCTAGGTGAAATGCTTGCCGATGAGGCCTCCCTGTGGCGGAATATGAAACGAGATCTTGCACAACACTCGCGCCCCTCTGCAGCCCAACGAGCTGCTGATTTCATCCTCCAGCAAATCAGCCCCGACACACAAACTGACTAAGAAAACTTCCCCTTACTAACCATGATTGATCACTCAGAAACCAAGCCGATGGATTTCCTTTTTGATATTGGCAATGTCATCGTTCACGTCGACTTCATCTCTTCACTCAAAAAGCTAATGCCCGATGGCATCGATGAGCCCGACAACAGGCTGTACAGACTAATTGAGCGGAAAGATGAGTTCGAAGCCGGACGCATACCCCCTGCAGACTATTTCCCATGGGCAGCTGAAACGCTTGGCTTCACCGGAGAACTTGAAACATTCATGGCAGCATGGGTTGATATCTTCAGCCCTAATGAACCGATGTGGAATACAATCCAAGAATTACATCGCACCAAGCATCGGCTCATTCTCTTCTCCAACATCAACAAACCACACATTCATTTTTTACAAAAACAATACCCTGTTTTCCAATGCTTTGTGGGCGGCATTTTTTCTTACCAAACAGGCCATATCAAGCCTGAGCAAGAAATTTACCAATTGGCCATCAAGCAATATGAGCTCGTACCAGAGAGAACGATTTATATTGATGACCTACCTGCCAATATTGAAGGTGGTAAAAAAGCCGGCCTTATTTGCCACCAATACCACGCTGAGCGTCACGATGAATTTCTCAACTGGCTCAACGGCATCA
>JAFMDE010000044.1 GCA_017857425.1 Akkermansiaceae bacterium | reverse complement strand
TGACGATTTATTTGGATGGAAAGCCGACACCACTGACATACGTCCGCAATAATCGTGGCAAAGATATACGCACACTTGTGCCAATAACCTTAGGCAGCCGGGCAGGAAATGATGCCAGATTGAGAGGCGTGGTTGCTGCACAGGAGCTGCAAGTGATCAGCAGAAAAATCGAACAGAGGGATGTGCAGGATCTTGCTTTCAAAAGCATGAGAAGGGGGCTGCAGCAAGCTCCCAATAGTAAACCTTTGCTGGTGGCACTCAGGCAGCAGTTTGACATCCAGCAACCTGCTAAGCCAACACCTGAGCAGCAAAAAATCGCGCAACTCCACAAGGAGAAGCGGGCGATCGAAGGGCGGGGGGCTCATACCCTCATCATGGACGATAAGCCCAAAAGCAAAGCCTTTGCCCATATTCTGGATCGCGGCGATTACGCTTCCAAGCTGGAGAAAGTATTCCCGGGAGTGCCCGCAGTGCTTGCTGGTGAGAAGCCTGAGCCAACCAACAACCGGTTGGATTTGGCCAAGTGGCTGACGAAAGCGGAAAACCCACTCACCGCCCGGGTAACGATCAACCGCCATTGGCATTACCTCTTCGGTCGAGGAATTGTTGAGACCACAGAAGACTTTGGCATCATGGGCGCGCGCCCGAGCCATCCCGAGCTGCTTGATTGGTTGGCAACTGAGTTTGTTGCCAGCGGTTGGGACTTACAGCACATGTTGCGTTTGATAATGACCTCGTCAACCTACCGCCAGTCCGCGGTGATCAGTGAAGAGAAGCTGCAAGCTGACCCAGATAATCTCTACCTTTCCCGTGCTCCACGTTTCCGCATGCACGGCGAGCAGTTGCGGGACATGGTGCTCGCCACATCCGGCCTTCTTGTCAATGAGCTTGGCGGGGCGCCAGCGAGGCCCTATCAGCCGGAGGGAATCTGGGAAGCGGTGGCCATGAAACAATCTGATACTAGGCTCTATAAACCTGACACTGGAGACAATCTTTACCGAAGATCTATTTACACGATCTGGAAACGCACGGCGCCACCACCATCCATGGAGTTGCTCAATGCACCTCCGCGGGAGACATTCTGTGTGCGCCGGGAGCTGACTAACACACCTCTGGCTGCCTTTGTCACCATGAACGATGTGCAGTTTGTCGAGGCGGTCAGGGCACTGGCAGAAAAAGCTCTCAAGGCAGAAAGTGAGACCTCCAAGCGCATGGATTACATTACCCTGCGACTCATGTCACGGGAGCTCGACACCAGCGAGAAGGAGCTCGCTATGGAGACGCTGGAGCAGATCTCTGAACAGTTCAAGGCGGCGCCTGAAGAGGCAGCCAAGCTCATTGACGTAGGCGAAAAGCCAGCGGAGAAATCCTTGCCAGCCCCGGAGCTGGCGGCATGGACCGTCATTGCCTCCCAGATTCTCAACCTCGACGAAACACTTACCAAATAACTATCATGAATGATCTTTTTGACCTCAACGGCATTGTCAACCGCCGTCAGTTTTTCCGTAAAAACGTCACGGGCCTGGGTGCAGCGGCACTTGCATCGTTGTTGCCCGAGGAGCTTCTCGGGGCCAGTGATCACGGAGTCGTGGGTGGCATGAAGGCACCCCACTTCGCTCCCAAGGCAAAGCGGGTGATCTACATGTCGATGATCGGGGCCCCCAGTCAGTTGGAAACCTTTGATTACAAGCCTGAGCTAGAGAAGCGCTACAAGGAGGACATCTCGGATTTCCTCAAGAAGTCCGGCGTGCGCCTGACCACCATGACCGCAGGCCAGAAGGGGTTTCCTGTGGCTCCCTCGCGCTTTAAATTTAACCAGCACGGGGAGTCTGGAACATGGGTGAGTGAGTTACTCCCCTACACGGCCAAAATGGCGGATGACATTTGTGTCATCAAGTCCATGCACACCGAGGCGATTAACCATGAGCCTGCCAACCAGCTGATCTACACCGGTTCGATGATCCGAGGCAAGGCATCGATGGGCTCATGGCTTTCCTACGGTTTGGGGAGCATGAATCAGGATCTGCCGACCTTTGTTGTTCTTCATGCCCAACACACTAGCCCAACTGCCAATGTGCAGGCGATTTCCGCCGGCCTCTGGGGTAGTGGTTTCTTGCCCGGAAAACATGCTGGGGTGGCGTTGCGCGGTATAGGTGATCCTGTGCTCTACTTGAAGAACTCACCTGGTATTTCCCGTGAAGTGCGGCGCTCCATGCTGGATGGGCTCAACCATCTGAACCAGAAGTCCTATGAGCGTGTTGGTGACCCTGAAATCCAGACTCGAATCCAGCAGTATGAGATGGCATTCAGGATGCAGGCCAGTGTGCCTGAACTCACCGATCTCGATAGTGAATCCGAGCACACCTTTGACCTGTACGGTGCTGAAGCCAAGAAGCGTGGTTCCTTCGCCAACTCCTGCCTGATGGCCCGCCGTTTGGTCGAGCGCGGTACGCGCTTTGTTCAGATCTTCCACCGTGGCTGGGACCAGCATGGTGGCATGATGCGTGATCTTCCGCAGCAATGTAAGGATATTGACCAAGGAGCCTACGCCTTGATCCAAGACTTGAAGCAGCGTGGTATGCTTGATGACACCCTAGTGATCTGGGGTGGTGAGTTTGGCCGAACGGTTTACAGCCAAGGCGCCCTATCAGAGACCAACTACGGACGCGATCATCACCCAAAATGCTTCTCCATCTGGATGGCCGGTGGTGGTGTCAAGGGAGGCATGACCTACGGTGAAACCGACGAGTTGTCGTTCAATATTACAACGCCTGACCAAGCCGTGCATGTGCGAGATCTTCAAGCAACCATCCTGCACCAGCTCGGCATCAACCACGAGCGCATGTCGTTCAAGTTCCAGGGACTCGACAACCGCCTCACTGGGGTGAACCCAGCTAAGGTGGTTAAGGATATTCTTGCCTAGGAATAGCCTGAGCTGACCTCAAAAATCATTCAGTTTGAGAGCCCTCTAGGAGGTAAGCTCCAGATGTTGCGTGACGAGCTTGACGGCATTTTCAGCTGTCATGCCGTGTTGTTCGCGTAGCTGGTCTACCTTGCCGTGCTCGACAAACTGATCCGGCCAGCCGATACGCTCGACTGGGGTGGTGATCGAAGAGTCGCTGAGCAGCTCAAGCACGCTGGCACCAAAGCCATTGTGCAGGACATGGTCTTCCATGGTGATCACAACCTTGCATTTCTGCGCGTAAGTGCGGATGAGCTCAGCATCGAGTGGTTTGATGAAACGTGGATTGATCAGGGCGACGGAGTGGCCGAGGGCCTCGAGTTTCTCCTTAGCTTCCAGGGCGACCTCATACATGTGGCCGAGGCTGATAATGGCGATGTCGTCTCCGTCTTGGATGACTTCGCCTTTGCCAATCTCGAGTAGTTCAGGTTGAGCTTTGGGCTTTGTTCCAATGCCTGCACCCCTTGGATAGCGAATAGCGGTGGGGCCATCATCGTAATTGGCCATGGTCCAGAGCATGTCGATGAATTCATCCTCGTCCTTGGCCTGCATGTGAATGAGGCCCGGAATGGCACGCAGGTAGGCGATGTCAAACAGTCCGTGGTGGGTCGGGCCATCGTCTCCGGAAAGGCCACCTCGGTCCATGCACATTCTCACAGGCAGGTTTTGCAAGGCGATATCGTGAATGATCATGTCGATGGCGCGCTGCATGAAGGTCGAGTAAATGGTGAGGAAAGGCCTCAGTCCCTGGGTGGCATGACCACAGGCGAATAGCGCGGCATGCTCCTCGGCGATACCAACATCGAAGTAACGCTCTGGAATTTCCTTCTTAAAGATATCCAGCTTGGTGCCGCCGGGCATTGCAGCGGTGATGGCGGTAATAGATTTGTCTTTTTTGGCAAAATCGGTGACGGCACGACCATAGAGTTCGGAGTAGGTGGGGTTGTCGGCAGCTGCTGTTGAGCCATCTGCAATTTTATAGGTGCCAAGACCGTGAAACTTACCGGGATTATCAAGGGCTGGTTTATAACCGCGACCTTTCTCAGTGATGATGTGCAGAATGACCGGTTGATCCTGCGTTTTGAGATGTTCAAAAGTGCGAATCAGTAGTGGCAAATCATGTCCGTCAATCGGGCCGTAATAATGAAGGCCGAACTTTTCAAAAAGGACGCTAGGTAGCAGTAGATTTTTAGTGTTGCGCTCAACTTTATGGGCGAATTTACGCACCGTATCGCCGCCAATTTTACCGACAAACTCAGCCGCTTTGTGACGCACAGATGAAAACATGGGGTGCGTCTGCAGGGCGTTGAAGTACTTGGCCAGAGCGCCGACATTGCGGTCAATGGACCATTCGTTGTCGTTGAGCACAACAATGAGTCGCTTGGTGGTGTGCTCAATGTTGTTGAGTGCCTCAAGTGTCGGGCCACAGGTGAAAGCGGCATCTCCAGCGACAGCAACCACGTTGTTGTCATCTCCCTTGAGATCACGTGCAGAGGCCATGCCAAGTGCTGCAGAGAGCGCTGTGCCTGCGTGTCCAGCGCCATAACAATCATGTTTTGATTCTGTGCGTAGCAAGAAACCGTTGAGCCCGCCAGGTGTGCGGATGGTGTCGATTGTGTCCGCCCTGCCGGTAAGCATTTTATGAACGTAGCCCTGGTGGGATACATCAAAGAGAAATTTGTCCTCCGGGCTATCAAAGACACGGTGTAGTGCCACCGTTAGCTCAACAACACCGAGGTTGGGTCCCAAATGTCCGCCAGTCCTTGCCAGTGAATGGATTAAGGTGTGTCTTATTTCTTCGCAGAGGTCCTCGAGTTGGTCATCAGGCAGTGCCTTGACATCCTCTGGGCCTTTGATGTTGGATAGAAGCTGAGGGAGCTCAAAAGAGCCTGATTTCGTCGTCATTATGATCGTTTGAGGGTGAGGTGCCCTCTTGAGCGTCCTCTTGGTTAAAGTTGTCTGGAGAATCTGTTGAGCTTTGGCCCGCGGCAGCCTTGGGTTTAAGCGTGATAAGATCAAGCCGTTTCCGCGCATTCCCTAAAACAGATTCGCAGTGGCTGATGAGTTCAGCGCCACGTTCGTAACTTGAGATCAGCTTTTCTAAGGGTAATTGGCCGGATTCCATGGTTTCAACCATGGCATCGAGTTCTTCGAGAGCCTCCTCGAAACTGGGTGACTTAGCTGGGCTATCCTTTTTTTTGGTTTTTTTATCAGGTGGCATGGGAATCTAATCGAATGACTGAGTGACGGGGCGTTTGGAGTAATAGGTCATGAAACCATAACTGATCATCGGGTGTTCATGCTGGTAGCGACGTGAGAGCGGCTTGAAAGCTTCATGAGTATCCATGAACGGTTTGGCAAGAGCCATTCTTCCCCATACGTTAAATACCAGAGGGTAGAGCTCACCATAGCTACCTTTCGGCGTTGCAATCGACATAATCCCCTCACTGTTGAAAGAATAAGGCGTGATGAGAATACCGCTCACAGGCGTGTGTTGCTCGATGGCGAGCGATTCTATTTTTTCAATCTGATCGAGGTTCTGCGGTAGCCAGACACACGTGCGATCAGCATACCATGCCACGGCCCATGGCACATCGGAGATGACGATATCCTTCGCCGTCGTGTTATCTGCAAGGGTATGGTTGATTGCTTTGGGATAGTAGGGGGGCCAATGAGGAAAACCGCCAATGCCCTCTGCACGAAGACCGAGCCGCACGTCATGGGGGATGGATAGCAACATCGGACCGGCACTGATGGCGACGATCATTATCAAATGAGCGTGACGCAGTGAATCGATGCGCTGCGCGATCCCGAGCCGAGCCCACAAGATGGAAATCATGGCGAGGCCGTAAGCAGACATAAGGGGAGCAAAGAGAATGTGGATTTGATTGGAGTCCATGCTCTCATCCTTGAGGCCATAGATCGACATACCGATACCCGCGAGCGCCCACATGAGTAACAATGGCCAGCGAAACATTGCCAGTGCATGGCGCTTGAAGGGGTGCAGTAGCGCAATAAAGAATATCGGTGCGGCTAAGATGGCTCCCAAATACGCGTGCAGATTTGAAATTTGGCCCAGCGTAGTCGCCATGATATTGATAAGCAGGCTATTGAGCCCCAGCTCATGATCTGCCGGCGAGAGAGACCGCATGATGTCATCTTGGGATGAACCTAAGCCGTTGTGGATGGCATAATAAGCCGTGCCAAAAAGGCTTCCGGTCGGGCTGCTGTAGATCAGGTAGGCAATGGGTAATACTAATACTAAAAGCATCCCGATGAGCGCACCGGCAATGATGCCTCTTGGCTTAAAGTAAATAGCGGCAAAAATTACAAAGCCAAAATAGATCCATATGGTGATCCAGTGGGTGAGTATCAGCAGGCACAAAAACAAGCCGGCTACGATCACGGGGGTGATTACTGGCCTGTTGTTGGAGGCATTCTCTATTCCGAGCCACAAGAAGAACATGGCACATGAGAAGAGCATGAGCATCAGCATCTGAGGCATGCCGGACTGGGAGAACTTCCACATGAGCTCACAGAAAAGCATCAGGATGGCGACCACAGAGGCAATGGTAGTATCAAAAATCCGAGAGATCAGGAGATAGTTGATGCCGATGGCAATGATGAAAAAGATGACGCATGTCGCTGCGATAATCCGGTCGAGTTGATAGATGTTTGATTTTTGTGGCATCTTCCAACGCTCTTGGTTGCCGCCATCAACCGCTTTCAGAACCGCCGCATAGACGCATGGGTTGATCGGCGCATGGTAGGTCTCGGGGAATTTTTTCAAGCTGACGATTGCCTCCTCGTCTTGATGCTTTTCCTCCATCTGCCAGAGGGTGATGGGACGTATGACTTTGGTTGAAAAGCCATTGCCGCGAGCGATTTCTCTGGCCACCTGTGCCTGTTCCATTCCTCGAGGCGAGGAGAGACCCCTGAAGGTGAAGAAAATAGAGGTTACCGCTAAGCCTAAGAGCAGCACAAAAAAGATAGAGCGGCGTGTGATGCTCGCGGTATCTGATGAACTTTTATCTTTAGAGGGGGAGGTGCTCATGTGTTGGTTGATGACAATGGGAGAGGGTTATTCCTGCAGGTAAGCTAGGCTGAGTGCTCGAGGTCTTTTAATTTTCTCTGGAGCGTGCGGCGGCTGATGCCAAGAAGGCGAGCAGCTTCAGTGCGGTTATTGCTGGTTTGTTTTAATGCCTGACGGATTGCGCGTAACTCCAATACATGCAAATTGAATTCCTCCCCTGAAGCAAGCGGGATTTCCTCCTTTTGAGCCTTTTGCTCAGCGGCGGGAGCACTTTGGTCATCTCTGGCCACAGGAAGGGGATCGGCGGAGTTTAAAAAGTAGGGGAGGTGCTGGCTACTAATGACATCCTCGTTGCTCATCACCACCCCATGTTCGATGGCGGTGCGTAACTCACGCACGTTGCCCGGCCATGAATAGGCGCGTAGCATGGCGAGTGCGTCATCACTCAGGGGTTTGAGTTTTTTGTTATTCTCTGATGAAAATTCGCGCAGGAATGCTTGGGCGAGAATGACGATGTCTTCCTCCCGCTCTCGCAGTGTGGGCATCAACACCCGGACCACATTGAGGCGGAAAAATAAATCCTCACGAAAGTCCCCCTTACTGACGAGCTCTCTGAGGTTTTTATTGCTTGCTGTGATGACCCTGACGTCCACCTTGATAGGCTGATTTGAGCCGACGCGTTCGATGGTTCGTTCGCTCAGGACACGGAGTAGTTTGACCTGCGTGGCCTGATCGATTTCGCCGATTTCATCGAGAAAAATAGTGCCTCCATTAGCCTGCTCAAACCGACCAATTCGTTTTTGTGCCGCGCCCGTGAAAGCTCCCTTTTCATGACCGAAGAGCTCACTTTCGAGTAGCTGAGGCGATAAGGCCGCACAGTTGACAACAAGCATCTTTTCCAAGGGTCTGCCACTCAATTGGTGGATGGCATGTGCAACCAGTTCCTTGCCAGTGCCGCTTTCGCCTTCGATAAGGATGGTGGCGCGGGTTGGAGCAACCTGGGTGACTAGCTCACTGACTTTTTGCATCGCGGCAGATTTGCCGATCAAGCTTTCAAGTCCATGCTTGCTGTTGCCAGCTTTTACACGCAGTTCTTGAACTTCGTGCTCAAGGCGCAGCTTGTCTTTTTCAAGCGATCTGCTTCGCAAGGCTCTTTTGAGGAGCAGCTCGACCTCGTCGAGGTTGAGAGGTTTGGTGACGAAGTTCCATGCTCCACGACGCATAGCCTCGACAGCGGTATCTACTGAGCCATAAGCCGTCATCATCACCGCGACTGGCGGCTGCGGAATCGCCAGCGCCTGATCGAGCAAGTCCATGCCGCTGTCTCCTGCAAGTCTCAGGTCGGTGAGCATGAGGTCAATGGGTTCGCTTTTCAAGATAGACATGGCCTCCTTGATGCTTGAGGCAAGGTAGCAGTCAAATTCGTCTTCGAGAGCCATTCGAAGTCCGTCTCGAGTTGATTTTTCATCGTCAACGATGAGTAGAGTTGTCATGGCCATGCTTTTAGGTGTGGGTGGATGATTCAACGTCGATAACGGAGCTCTCTTGTTTGTTTTCCAGCAGCCTGACATTGCGGTCCTTACGAGGAATGGAAATGTTTACCGTGGTGCCTTCTCCGGTGGTGCTTTCAATTTCGATTTCGCCGCCATGCTCACGAACGATGCGGCGAACAATCAACAATCCCAGACCTGAGCCAGATTTTTTCGTGCTCTGGTAAGGTTCAAATAGGGAACCCATGATTTCGGGGGGAATCCCAGAGCCATGGTCTCGAATGGTGAGGGTGAGCTCGTAATCATTGACACGAGATGAAATCTCTATGTGGCCGCCACTGGCAGGTAGAGACTGAAAGGCGTTTTTAAGAAGGTTATAAAGAGCTTGTTTAATCTGGCCTCCATCGAGAGGCAGTAGGGGAGCACTCGATGCAAGATCAAGGCTGACCTTGACGTTGCGCTCTTCGAGCTCTGGCTCAATGAGCGTGAGGGTGTCACGCAGCAAGTCGTGTATCTGCAACGATTCACGTTCAGGTTGGGTTGGCCGGATGGCTTGCAGGAATTGTTTGAGAATCGTGTCGAGCCGGCGAATCTCACCATGGGCTGTTTCTAAATGCTGGGAAAGGCTCTGTTGTTGCTCGCCCCCAAGTTTTTTGATTTTGCGCTCAAGTAATTGAAGGTGGATATCGAGTGCGTTGAGTGGGTTACCGATTTCATGAGCAACCCCAGCAGCAAGAAGAGTCAGAGCGTTGAGCTTTTCACTCTCTACATTTTCTTCCGCCTTTTGGCGTGAGCGGGTAATATCACGCACCAGCAAAACATAACCAAGCACGTGTTCTTCGCTTTTTAATTCACCTTGGATGGGGGAGAGGTAAAAGTTGAGATAACGCTGTTCCGGGTAGAGGATTTCCATATCGCGGCTAACGATACGACCTGGATCAGCGAGTTTGTCCCATTCAAAACCTCGGACGGTAGCGGAGAGGGCTTGGCCAATGCTGGTGACGGGGTCGATTCCGAAAATACGTAGGCAGGCTTTATTGACGTAAGTGATCAGGCCGTCAGGATCGAGGATCATCACTCCTTCCTGTAGGGCCTCGAAGACATTCTCGAGAAAGCCTTTCTCTCTGACAAGGCGCATAATGAGCCGCTGCACGTCCTCAGGTTCGACCTGGTCAAGGCGAGTGATGAGTTTGTCGAGGAAACCGGATTTCATAGTCGGCGGGATTTCGTTGCAGAAAATGGCTGGATTACTTAGGATGCGGGTGATGACTGAAGCTCTGGTGGTATTATGCAGCTTTCCCAACAGGGAGAAGGCGCGACAAGTTGGCACACATTTGGTGGAAAGGCAATACGCAGCGTGCATTAATATCATGCCGGCCATGGAGTCAATCTACCGCTGGGAAGGGGAGCTATGTCAGGAGGAGGAGTTTATGCTGGTCATCAAGACAAGCCGTAACGCTTTCCTTGGTCTGAGCAGGGAGCTATCCAGCCTGCACCCTTATGATGAGCCGGAAATCATCGCGCTTCCGGTGGCGGATGGTTCGGCGGGCTATCTGTCTTGGTTGGTTGACCAAACGCGTTAGTATTCAGCGCATAAAATTGAGCGTAGGAGCCAGATCCGAGTCTGTTATTGATCGCTCACACCCCTTAAGATCAAGCGAGAATGGCTTCATTGAAAAGATAAAGTGTATTTCGATGACGCTTTTTATTGCGCATAGTGAAAAACGAGTTATAAACTATCCCCCCCAAGTGCTGGACAGTTTGACGACAGGAAAAATTCCTAAAGTAGACACGCTCATAGTTTTTGGACACTAAATCCACATTGTTTGTTATCTGTAAGGGGGCTTTTTCCGCTGTAGCTAACATCATATATCTCACCCCTTACCCAGCCCTATTTTTAATCAGGTTTTAAACGGAATGAATCCAGACAGAGCAACACTCAATTTTCTTAATAGTTTTCCAGAAAAATCACGCGTCAGAGGAGAAGCATTGCAAGATGATGGCGCGGTCACGCAAATTTTTGGTAATCATCTTTTCATTCAAGGCAGGGTAGAAGACTCCACGGGGACTTTCCGCACAAGTCTGCGCCTTCAAGGCAACCGCTGGTTTGGAAGCTGCACGGCGGAGGACGAGATCATAGCCGGAGCATGCATGTATGCTACCATGATGGAGCGGATGCATCGTGGTGAAGACTTGCCGGAAAGCCCGAACGAGTTTGATGACACGCCAATCATCGACGTCATTGAAGAAAAGCTGGATCGTGAGCTCGATGATAGCGAAGCTGAATTCGTCAATAAGCTGGAAAAGCGTTATCGTCGTTACGTGATCGAAGGCGAAATCCATGATCACGACTTGGTCCGACTCAACCCACGCTGGGAAATTGTTAGCTATGATCCGCTAGAGCTATGGCCGATGCCTCCTGGAGACATTCTTGAGTTCTGGAACTATATTGCCTACGCCTTCTACAAGAAAAAGCTGCCCTATGCTGAATTCCTCAATGCGATTACCGATCTAGAGGCGGTTCAAAAGAAGATGCACGAGTGGGAACGGGAGCGAGAAGTCGCTGCTTGGTACGACCGCATCGAGAGTGTTAACGAGCGCCCACCCATGGACAAGCCCGTCTATGCGGCCTTCCGTCTGCTTTCAACGATCAACGAGGCACGTGTAGAATATCGAGAAGGAACTCAAAATGGTGAGTGGCTACCACTTCGTGAAAAGACAGACATTGACCGTTTTGTAGCATTGTTCGCGGATGCCGCATTGCGCATGGATGCACCTAGTCAGTTGATTTGGGATCAGTTCCTTGGTTTCTATCAGGTCGAAGGTGATGCCCGCATTGATCTTGATAACGAGGCATCGTGTCAGTTCATGAACCGAATTTTCAGGCAGCCTGCGCTGAAGGGTTATGTGGTTAACCTCGATGAACGTGAATTCAATGTCGTCAACAAACCATTGCGCTGGATCTGTGAAGATGATCCCTACATGCCAGCCTCTTTTGCGCTGCAGTTGGTAACGTCTGAAGGTGAGCATGTCACACACTCGGTGCGCCTATTGCCTGGTCGTGAGGTGCTTTATCAATCTGATGAAACGGTATTCCCTGGTCCTCCTCGCTGGCTTAGCGAGACGGATATCCAGCCACGCTATCACATTCCCAAGGATGTCATCGATAGTCTTGAAGGTGTAGAATTTCTGAGAAAAATCGGCTCCAGCTTACCGCAGTCATTACGCAAGCGCGTTACCGATCTCGATCTATACCCGCGCTTTAAGATGAAGCTTGAGCAAGGTCTGACAGCAGCGGAAACCGAGCACCTCGTAATCGACGTCAGAGCACTCGAGAAACAAGAGCGCCGCGAGGAAAAGCGCATCAAAGATGAGTGGGAGCTTGTCGAGCAGCAGCCTGTGAAGGGTAAGCGCTTACTGCGCTTTGCGCGTGAAGAACTTTATCCTGTGCCCGGCTTGTTAGCTCAGATGGGACTCACCTATGATGAGAAACTCGACGCCTTTAAATCGAGAATCACCAAGCAGTTCCCCGAGAGGTTTTCTGAGTGGGCCAAGGCACTGCCTAAGTCTTTAGTCTCCCAGATGGATGGTAAGTTGCAAACGCTTCTTGCTGACCCTGTAACCGCTGCCATCCGCTTCGAAGTGGTTAATCAAGAGATTGACTGGTTCGACCTGCGTATTGTGATCGATGTAGAGGGTGTTACTCTGAGTAATGCCCAGATTCGCTCCTTGGTAGCTGCGCGTGGTGGATATGTCCGCATGGATGATGGCGGCTGGATGCGCTTAGAGATTAAACTCGATGCCGATCAGCGTGATGCCGTGACCCGTTTGGGACTTGATCCATTTGACCTGACTGGTGAGACCCACCGCATGCACGCCCTGCAGCTGGCAGATCCAAAAGCGGCTGAAGTCTTTGATCCTAAAGCGTGGAAGCGCATTAAAGACCGTGCACGTGAAATTCAAATCGAGGTTAAGCCGCCAGTGCCTAAGGCCCTCAAGGCGACACTGCGTCCATATCAGGTCGAAGGATTCCACTTCCTTGCTTACCTCGCCACTAACCGCTTTGGTGGATTATTGGCCGATGACATGGGACTGGGTAAAACCATCCAATCCATTACCTATCTGCTGTGGCTCCGTGAAGAGGAGGCCAAAGACAAGGGTGGCATGGACAAAGTGGCACCGTCCCTTGTGGTATGTCCTAAGTCCGTGATCGATGTCTGGCATTCAGAGTGTGAAAAGTTTGCCCCAGAATTGCGGGTTAAGATTCTACGCACCCGTGATGACCTTGACTTGAAAGTGCTTGAGACAGAGGTTGATGTCTTTGTGCTTAACTACGCTCAGCTCCGCCTTTGTGGAGAAGAACTCGCGAAGGTAAAGTGGTTAACCAGTATCCTCGATGAAGGTCAGCAGATTAAAAACCCTGACTCTAAGGCAGCCAAGGCGGCTCGCGACCTTAACTGCAAGAACCGCCTGGTGCTTACTGGCACACCGATCGAGAACCGCTTGATGGACATGTGGTCCCTCATGGCTTTTGCGATGCCAGGTGTCCTTGGTAGCCGAGCCTACTTTAAGAAACGCTTTGATAAACGTAAGGATCCCGGTGCACAAAGCCGCCTTGCCTCGCGATTGCGTCCGTTCCTATTACGCCGGACCAAGCTTCAAGTCGCCAAGGATCTTCCCCCTCGGACCGAGGAAGAAGTCTTTGCTGAGATGGAAGGCGTGCAGGCTGAAATGTATAAGGCAGAACTGAAGAGGATTCAGAAAGCCTTGTTAGGATTTGATTCTGACGAAGCGGTCAAAAAGAACTCCTTCGCTATTCTTCAGGGGCTGATGCGTCTTCGCCAGATCTGTTGTCACCCTGGCTTGATTGATCCTAAGTTCCTCAAGGAAGAAAGTGCCAAGATGACGGCCCTGTTCTACCTGCTCGATCAGCTCCGTGAGGAGGGTCACAAGGTATTGGTGTTCTCTCAGTTTGTATCGATGCTCGATATTATCAAGGCACGTCTTGAAGTGGAGAGTCGCCCGTTCCATTACCTGACCGGACAAACGAAGGACCGCAAGGGTGTCATCGAAAGTTTCCAGACTACCAAAGATGCATCCGTATTTATGCTCTCGCTCAAAGCGGGTGGTGCAGGTCTTAACCTGACATCGGCATCTTACGTGATTCTTTACGATCCATGGTGGAACCCCGCGGTTGAAAACCAAGCCATTGACCGTACTCACCGGATTGGCCAGAAAAACAAGGTGATCGCCTACCGCTTACTCACTCGCGAAACCGTTGAGGAGAAAATCCGTATCCTTCAGCATCAGAAGACCCAGCTTGTTACCAACGTTCTCGGTGATGAGGGCTTTGCCACGAGTCTGGCGATGGATGATCTTGCCTTTATTCTCGGTGCCGGGGGGGGTATGGAAGAAGAAATGGATGAAGAGGAAGAGCTTGCAGAGGACAAATTAGCCTCAAATGGTGCTTCCGACTTAATCGATGTAAGCGCTGTCAAAGTGCCGGCTAAAAAAGCGGCGAAAAAGACAGCAAAAACAGCGAAGAAGGCAGCCAAAAAAAGCGCTAAGAAGTAAAATCCGTTCAGGTTTTTAGTAGCTAGCGCCTGCAACGATCATGGCTCAAGGGGATTGATTTCTAATCATCCTTGAGTCTGTTGAGATCGCGGTAAGCTTGCTCTGGGCTCCAGTTCTTGGATCTGACTCTAGCACTAGGCTTTATGTTGACATTGCAGGCTTCAGTTCTATTTGATGGTTTGTCGTCTTTGGGTAGGCCTCTTTCAGAGGTTGCGCCCTGCGCTAAGC
>JAFMDE010000043.1 GCA_017857425.1 Akkermansiaceae bacterium | reverse complement strand
GCCTTCTCTACTCCACGGCTTACGCTCATGATGCTCGCCGGCACCCTGTCATCGGTCACATGGAGCTCTTTAATCAGCTCAGCCATGATGACATGGTGAACTACCATAAAGAACGCTACACCACTGAAAATTCATTCCTCAGTATTTCCGGTGACTTCAAGAAAGACGAAATGCTCTCCTTTCTTGAGCAGATCACGTCCGAAATCCCCCGCAGCTTCACGCATCCAGTCACCGTCTACATAGAGCCTAAGCAACAAGGCTTGCGCAGCCGCAGAAACACCTTTGCCATCCCCGCGAGCAAACTCACCCTCGCTTGGCAAGTGCCGGCGATGGATCATCCAGATACCCCTGCTCTCGATCTTCTTGCTATCATATTGGGAACGGGTCGCTCTAGCCGTCTTTACCAAAACGTTCGTGAACAAACTGATCTTTGTCACCACATTGGTGCATGGTGCATGACTGATCCAGAATGCCCTGGAATGTTTGCTGTCTCTGCAATCACCGAACACGCCAAAAGAGACGAACTGCAACAAACCATTCTCCGTGAAATCGAATTACTCAAGAGCGAGGATCTATCGAAAGAAATCGCTAAAGCTACCCGCATGGCACTGGTCAGCCAGTTCCGCACCCTCACCACAGCATCTGGTCGAGCCTCCGACCTCGCTTCCAACTGGCATGAAACCCGCAACCTCGATTTCACCCGTGACTACGTCGACCTACTACACAAGGTAAGCTGTGAGGACCTCCGCCGCGCCGCGCAAGCACACCTCACTACGGAAAGGCTCACCCTGACATCACTTGATCCCGAGGAAAGTAAAGAAAAGGACACCAGGTCTGCTGCCACTCATCAACGAGGAGACATCAGAAAGCACACCCTCACCAATGGACTTACACTGATCACTCAACAAGACACGCGTCTACCAACGGTCTCCATGACCATGGCTACCCTCACAGGCCTGCCATCTGAAACTTCTGCCAACAATGGCATTAATAACCTGCTTAGTAAGATCCTCCCCAAAGGCACGACCACTCGAAGTGCCGAGCAAATCGCGGCTAGCATGGATAGCATGGGAGCAAGCTTTGGAGTAAGCTGCGGCAATAATACCACGCTTAGCTCTGGCTCATGTCTAAGCCCAGACATTGAACCAGTAATGGAAATACTCGCCGACATTATTGCCAACCCCCTCCTGCCTCAAGACTCTCTCGAGCGTGAACGTGAAGCCATGATTGCAGGACTGCGTGAACAGGCGAATGACCCTCTTGCTGTTGCTTTCAAGCAACTACGCCCCTCCCTCTTCGGACCAACGGGCTATGGTCTCAGCAGCTCTGGCACAGAAGATTCACTTCACCGGCTAGATCGCGAGATGCTCGCAGACCATCATCAGAAATACTTCACCGCGAACAACTCAGTCATCGCTATCTTTGGCGACATTGACCCTGACCATGCTTTTCAGTTGGCAAACCAATACTTCGGCTCCCTGCCCAGCGGAGAGCGCTTCAGCCATGCCCAACAAGAAACCCCCTCACCTAGCAGTCACGAGCTTCATCTGGACAAGCAACAAGCCGTTTTAGCGGTAGGGTTCACCGGGGCCTCAGCTTATGATGAAGACAACCTCGCCCTCGAGCTCATTCACGACTACTGCACAGATATGGCGGGTCCTCTTTTCACTAAAATCCGTGAAGAGCTAGGCCTCGCTTACTACGTATCTGCCACTCAGTTTCATGGCTCTACCACGGGCATGTTTGCATTCTACCTTGGCACCTCGCCTGACCAGCTTGAAACTGCCAAAACACATTTATTAGAAGAGATCAAAACCATCGCGACAAACGGCATTCCTGATGACATCTTAGAAAGCGTCAAGACCACCTGGCTGGCCTCACATGCACTGGCAAACCAGAAGCCAAGCTCGCTTGCCAGACTCAGCGCTATCGACTGCCTGCTTGGATTCCCGCCCGACCATCACCTGCAGGCACCTGACCAGATCCGCGCGCTTAGCACCGCAGACATCAAGGCCGCCGCCGCAAAATACTTCAATACCCTAGAGCCTGTCATCGTCAGCGTCAGCCCCTAACAGCATCAACACCTAAGCATCGCTCGAACCTTCAAAAACCAACACACCAAATCAATGTCCAACACACCAAAACCAGACACCCGCTTTAATGACTTTGTCTATCTACAGGCACAGAATGCTGGGCTGTTCTTGGGTCAACTAACAAACCCGGCAACCGGCGAACAAAGCGTCAACCTAAAGGCCGCTGCTCTGGTGCTCGACTCGCTAGAAATGCTTGCCGCAAAAACCCAAGGCAACCTGACACAAGAAGAGACCAACTTACTTGAAAAAGCCCTCCTCAATATCCGTGCTCTTTATGCCAATGTCGAAGACCTTGGTTAATGCAGAGCCTCTAAAAAAGCTCCGCTATTAGCCCCTGCGTCGAAAGGATCGGCGCCCTTTTGAACTAGCAGATCCTGTCGACTTTCCTGCTGATCTTTCGCCACCATCACCTCTTCGTTTTGGAGAGCTTGAGTTCCGTGGTCTTCTGGGTCCGCGAGCTTTGTTGGCAGCTGCTTTTCTTTGTGCGGCAGCTTTCTGCACTTCGCTTGCCGTCGGCGCTCGGTTTGGCCACTGCTGAGGCTCAAAACCTTCAAAATCAGCCAGTTTGATTTTCTTTGAAATTAATTTTTCTATCGCGCTGAAAAACGGGCGTTCCTCGTTACATACTAGCGATACCGCCTCGCCTTCTTTCCCAGCTCTGCCAGTCCTGCCAATGCGGTGCACGTAATCCTCAGGAATATTGGGGATCTCGTAATTAATCACATGAGGCAATTGGGCGATATCGAGCCCACGTGCGGCAATATCCGTTGCCACCAGCACTCGTATCTTTCCGTCCTTAAATCCCTGTAAGGCCTTGGTGCGCGCACCCTGACTTTTATCTCCATGAATAGCACTGGATTGAATGCCGGATTGATCGAGTCTTTTACTCAGCCTATTGGCTCCGTGTTTAGTCCGGGTAAATACCAGCACCTGCTCCCACTTACCTCCTTTGATAAGCTCAACTGCTAATGCCGCTTTAGATTCTGCATCACATCGATAGGCAGTTTGCGCCACCGTCTCGGCAGTCGTAGTTCCAGGGCTTACATCAATGGTGATGGGATTAACCAAAAGCTCACGTGTCATCGAGCGTATTTCCTTTGAAAAAGTGGCTGAGAAAAGCAGATTTTGCCGTCTTTTAGGCAGCAACTTGATCACTTTCCTGATGTCGTTGATAAAACCCATATCCAGCATGCGATCCGCTTCGTCCAGTACCAGCATATGCACTTCATCAAGCCTACAGACTTTTTGCTGACAGAGGTCGAGTAAGCGCCCTGGCGTTGCCACCAGAATATCAACACCATCTCTGAGTTGACGAATTTGAGGGTTTATTTTCACCCCTCCAAACACAACCATGCTTTTGAGCCGTGTGTGCGCACCATAGGTTCTAATGCTTTCATGAACCTGCGCGGCCAGCTCTCGTGTTGGAGTCAGTATGAGCGCACGAACAGGGCGATTGCGTCGAGGCTTCTCACTATCCAGCTCACTGAGTATTTGGATCATCGGAAGAGTGAAGCCAGCAGTTTTACCAGTGCCAGTCTGGGCGGCAGCAATGACATCGCGGCGTTTCAAGACGGCAGGAATCGCATCAGCTTGGATCGGAGAAGGCGTATCATATCCTTTGTCGGATACCGCACGAACGAGCTCCGCACATAGGCCGAGGTCAGAAAAGTTTTTCATAAATAGGGGGTTTAATAATAGATAGTATAAGACGGCAGGTTATTTACAAGATGCTCGCCCACGTACAGGCGGGCATCAAAAATAAATAAATAGTGCACAAGCAAGCTCTCAGAGAGCTTTTGTCGCCAGGTGATTTAAAACGATATAAATAGAGTAATTCGTTCATCAACCGTTGATTTACAACTGTATCTGAGCACGACAATCACTGGCCTAGGCGAGGCAACCTAGTGGCAAACTGTCAAAAGTCGAGGCCAAAGGCGAAAGTTTATACTCTTTGCCGTTCCCCCAAGCACCTAAAAGAAAACTGCATTATCAGCCATGAATTGAGAATTTAAGGTTGCGCTATGCCTTTAAATCAAGATGATGTCGCTACTCTCTGCGCAGCATTCAGCAGCACACGGAGTTATTCTTAATCAACAAAGGAGCATTATTATCGCAGGAAAACCTAAAAGAGGAGGTGGCGGTCGCCGTCGCAACCGACACAACTATGGGCCACGTGTCAAAAAAGACGATGGCCGTGAAGACAAATCTGTCGAAGTTGAGGGCACGATTGCGTCAGTGCTTGCCGGCACCATGTTCAAGGTAGCACTACCCAGTGGCCACGAAGTCCTCGCTCACATTTCTGGAAAAATGCGTAAGCGATTCATCCGCCTTGTTGTTGGCGATAAGGTCAAAATGGAAATGTCACCCTATGACACCACCAAGGCACGCATCGTTTTCCGGATTGGTTAGTGTTTCCGCTGAAAAACTTCCGCATAGTTTTCTGGTAAACACAGCCATAGGTATTCTAGTATACCTATAATGTGGATCTTTGAAACATGGCAACAGGCATTCCTCGCCATTCTGGTGGTGCTTGTTTTCATTTCCTTCACCAGGGAATGGATATCTGTTGAGCTCACTGCTCTGGCCGCGCTTCTTGCTTGCGTGATCACAGGCATCCTCAGTGTGGACCCAGAGGATCCTTATAACGCACTCAAGGTTTTTTCCCATCCCGCCCCGATCACGGTCGCCTGCATGTTTATCCTCAGCTCGAGCTTGGAGAGAACTGGGGTCATTGAGGCACTGGGCAATTGGTTCGAAAAAATCGCCGGCAACTCCCCCGTGCGCATGCTGATGGTCATGATGGCCATCGTCGCCGTGCTTTCCGGCTTCGTCAACAACACCCCAGTAGTGGTTGTCTTCATGCCCATCGTGCTCGCCATTTGCCGCAAAAAAGACTTCATCGCCTCCAAATTTCTCATCCCGCTCTCCTACGCCGCCATCGTTGGTGGCACCATGACCATCATTGGAACATCCACCAATCTCATTGCAGTAGGCATCGCCGAAAAACAAGGCATCGACAACTTCAGCATGTTTTCCATTACCCCTCTGGGAATCATCTTTGTCGCCACCACCTTCATCTACATGCTGACCATCGGCAGAAAACTTCTGCCGACCAGACTCACCCTCGCCACCCTGATCCAAAATCAACAATCCCGGGAGTTCATCACCCATGCCTTTGTCCAAAAAGGAGGCGAACTCGACGGTATTAGCTTTGAGAACTCAGCCCTCTCCGCCATGAAAAAAGCGCGTGTGTTAGAGGTGCTACGTGAAGACCGCAGGGTCCAGCAGCCCCTCAACGAAATCATATTTCAGCCAGGTGATGAGATCGTTTTCAAGGGAGCCCTTGAGGGCATGGTAGGCATTTCCGAGACCGAAGGCATCAATGTTCGAGGCAAAGCCGGCTGGGGGCTCGAGGGCCTGCGCACTGAAACTGCCCTACTGATGGAAGGCATCATCGGGCCCGAGTCCACCATGACCGGTAAAAGCCTCAAGGAACTTCAGTTCCGGCAACGCTTTGGTGTCATCATCCTCGCCGTCCACCGCCGCGGCAAGAACCTGCAGGAACGCTTCGAAGACGAAAAGCTCGCCTTTGGTGACACCTTGCTCGTTCAGGGACCCGCAGACAAAATTCACGCCCTATTTCAACGCCGTGACTTTATTAACCTGAGTGAACCAGAGGTCAACATACACAGACTAAGCAAGGCCCCTATCGCCATCGCTGCCCTACTCTTATTCATGATCTTCGGCGCCCTGGGAGGTCACTTTTTCATTCCTAAAATTCCAATTGTCCAGCTTGCTCTCACTAGCGCGCTGATCGTGCTCATCACCCGCTGCGTGCAACCACAGGAAGCCTACCGCGCCATCGAGTGGCGGGTCGTCTTCATGATCTTTGGCATGCTCGGCCTAGGTATGGCCATTGATAAATCAAGTCTCGCTCAGCTCATCGCTGGCGGCATGACCGAGGGCCTTGGCATTGAAAACCCATGGATCATGCTCTCGTTGATTTACCTGCTTGCCGCCGTCTTGACAGAAATCGTATCTAATAACGCCGTAGCCGTTCTGCTCACACCCCTCGCCATCATTATCGCCCAATCCCTCGGCGTTGACCCCGTTCCCTTTATTATCGCCGTCATGTTTGGCTCCTCCGCCAGCTTCTCCACCCCGATCGGCTACCAGACTAATACCTTCGTTTACAGTGCCGGCGGCTACAAGTTCGGCGACTTCTTCCGTGCCGGCTTCCCCCTCGCCGTCATCCTCTGGCTGATAGCCACCTTCTTGATCCCCGTGCTCTGGCCGTTCTAGGAATAGAGGCGCCCTACACAAGCGCCCCCAAAGCACCCACTGCTAAATATTTCCTTGGCACGGTAAGTTAAGGGACTAGATTTTTAAAACCTCTCTACATCCGATCGCCAACGCGATAATCTCAACGAGCTCCCTTAAAAAGCAAAATCCTAGCAGGGAAATGAGGAGAGGCATAACACGAGTTCCAAGAAAAAGGATTACCATGACTAAAAAGAAGACTGAACCCACCGAAGAAGAAGCATCGGCTGATAAACCAGCGTCAGCAGAAGTTCGCGACAAAGACCTTGTTGACCTCCTAACAGAAAATCTATCATGGCAAACCATTCGGGACGTCATGACCTATGACATCAATCGTCCGTTGAGGAAAAAAACTACGGGAGATTTAGCCGACCTAGCACTGCAACGTAGCTGGATTACCCGTGAGCAATATGACGAGCTGCGCAATTCAGACGATGACGTTACCGAATCATTAGGTCAAAGCATGATGGAGCGAGGTCTCATTACGCAGGAACAACTTACTAAAGCTAAATCGGTAATGGAGCGAACCGGCCAGCCGCTGTGGCGTACGCTGCTCCAATTAAAAATGACCCTGCCCGCAGACGTGGTTCAATTTCTAAAATCCGACATTGAGTTGCCATTTGGCAAGCGCCCTCGTCCTGTGCTTTGCCGCTATCTGGTAGATGAAGGCATTTGTAGCGAGGAGCAACTCGATGCAGCCTGGCATGAAGCAAAGGCCAAGAAAATCGAATTTGGCCGCTATCTGAAAGAAAATAATATGGTATCCGATGAGGTGCTCGAGCGAGGCGCGGCATTGGAGTTGGGGCTACCCTTCGACGATTTGGCGGACGTTGATGAAATATCTACCCACCTGCTACGCATGATTCCCAGTGGGGTTTTGCTGCGCTTCACGGCCCTGCCTTATAAAATCGAAGGGGACCAACTTTTTGTGGCATTTTCGGATGCCCGCCACGTGGAAGAAATGACCAAGTTGGGCCTCATGCTCAAAATGCCGATGCAGCCGGTACTGGCACCGCGAGCCCGCCTGCAAGAACTTCTCGAACGCTTAGTTTCCGACGACACCTTTAAAAATGCCTTCATTCAAGGTAGCGAAACAGAAGAGGGCGAATCTCCCGCGGCTAATATGCTAACCATTATCATGCGCGGATTGCTCAATGCCGGAGGCAGCGACATCCATATCGAGCCGTCTCTCCATTCTGCTCGCGTTCGCTATCGCGTTGACGGCATCCTACACGATTTTTTAACACTGGATCCCGACATGGCGCGGCGGGTTTCCGCCCGCATCAAGGGGCTGGCAAGCATGGAAATCGAGCAGCGCTTTATACCCCAAGACGGCCACCTGAATCTTCGCATTGACGACGCCGATCGGAATTTCCGAATTGCCACCGTTCCCTCAATGTATGGCGAAACCATAGCCATGCGCTTAGTTCAAAGCGAGATGGCGTTTTCGAGCTTTCAGCAGCTGGGCATGTTAGAGAATCAGCGCCAACTGATGACCGAGATGCTCAATTCGCCGAGTGGCCTCGTCTTGACTGCAGGTCCTGTGGGCTCCGGCAAAACCACCACCCTCTATTCCTGTTTAAATTGCTTGGACTGTTTTAATCAGAACATCATGACCATCGAAGACCCCGTCGAATTTGAACTCACTGGTGTTACCCAGGTTCAGGTGCAAAACAAGCGCGGCCTGACCTTTGGCGCCGGCGTCCGCGCCCTTTTGCGTCAAGATGCCGACACCCTCATGATCGGCGAGATTCGCGACGAAGAGACGGCCCAGATCGCTATTCGCGCTGCCCTCAGCGGCACCCTCGTGCTCTCCACCATTCACGCAAACTCTGCCACCGCCGCCGTTGCTTCATTGATGCAACTTGGTGTAACTGGTTTTTCTGCCGGTAACGCCCTGAGCGGCGTGGTCTTTCAGCGTCTGGTCCACCGCATCTGCAAGAATTGCCGCGAACCCTACGAGGCAGATGAAATGGAGCGCAAAGAATTGCAAATCGAAGGCGAGGATCCCGTTACACTTTACCGCAGCCGCGGTTGCGCCTCCTGTTTTCGGACGGGCTTCCACGGTCGAATCGGCGTCTACGAAATGGTCAAGATTGACGAAGATATGCGCCAAGTCATCTTTTCACGCCCCACCCACAGCGAACTTCACGATGCGGCGACCAAGGCCGGCATGATCCCGCTCAAGGCACACGTGCGCGAGCTCGTCATCTCCGGAGATATCAACATAAAAGAAATGCTGCACATTATTTAGCATGAAATGCTCAAGGCGTGGTATTTACCCGAGACGTGCTGTTGCGCCAAGGTGCAGGAATTACAGTAGTGCAGTAGTGGGCGATCAAACTAACTTATAAACCAGCAGAACAACACAAGCATGATGTTTAGAAGACTTTTTATCCCTTTGATCCTACTTGGCATCTTGATAGTAGCCATCATCTACTGGAAACAGGAAGTTTCGACCGGCCGCGAGAGCCAAGAAAGCAGCTTCTTACATTACTCCGCTGGGTCGAAGTCGCAGTCCGCTCATACCGATTCAAAGCCGGGACAAAAAACAGAGAAGCTGAAGGCCGAGAATGCCCAACTGCGCAAACAACACCAAACCATGAGTGCCCAACTGGCCAGCACTCAGTCTCAACTAAAACGGCTACAGAGAGCGCAGGAGACCCGGCAGAATATTCTGTCACAGCCCAGAACCCAGCAGATCTTGAGCACGGCGGATCTGGAAGTTACGCGGCAGGATAACCACCTTGTGATATACGATAAACAAGGCCAAGAGCTCTTTGGATTTGATTTGGAAAACAAGCGGCTATCTTTCGAAGGGGGCATGCATCTCTTGCCCCTGAAGACGGTTATATTTGATGTCCCGGAATCGGTCCGTGATCTCAAATCCATCGAGGCAAAAGAGCGAGCTACACTCACCTTCGAGAATACCCGCGAAGATGACGTACACGTTTTCTGGATGGACTATAAGGGCCAGCCCAAACACTACCGCACCCTGAGCCCCGGCATGAAACACACTCAAGAAACCTTCGTGAGCCATCCCTGGATCTTTGCGGACAGTGAAGGCAACATTCACAGCCAGGTAGATCCCATTCTCATCGACCAGAACGAAAGCATTATTATTCCTAAGTGAGGTGTCCGAGGCGCAAACAAGCTCTTACCTCCTTAAGCAAGTAATCAGGAATATTTCAGAGACACTCGGCAAAAAAGCAAATTGCCAGTAATCACCTCCACTCGTGCTTGGGATAACGCCCCGCCAGATCCTTTTTCATCTGTGGGTAGCCACGCTCCCAGAATCCTTTTAAGTCACCCGTCACCTGCCACGGCCGCTGGTTCGGCCCCAGGATATGAACCAATAGCTTTGCCTTACCTTGGGCTATCTCTGGAAGCTCATCCACATCATAGAGAAACTGCATCTTCATGGCGATCCACGGGTCTCCGTCAGCCGAGTATCTAACCTTGGCTTTCTTGCCATTACTTAAGGTCACCTCCAATGGTGCATACGCATCCAGCACCGCCTGCTGGCCTTGTGATAACCATCGAGCTAGCACTGGCATCACCTCTCGATTCTTGATTTCTTTGTAGGACTTCGCCCCCTGACAAAGCTCCTCTAACACCATCAGCTCATCATCGTCGTCAAAGCCGGGAAGCTCCATCTCCGGCATCCATTTTGACAGACTCACTAAGCGACCAATCCAACGCTCTACATTTTGATCCCAATGCTTAAGTTTGAGTTCACCACTGGCAATATGCTCGGCAAGTAGTCCGGCAGCTTCCGGCTGCGGAGGTTCACCTCCCTCTTTCGATTCCAAGACGAGGTCCCTGAAGCGCAGCTCCTGTTTATTAACAACCCGTCGGGCCATGGCGTCATAGCTACCACCATCGTGCTCATGAAAATCACCGGGAAACAAGTCACGCAAATCATCTAAGGAAATCTCACAGCAACGGTTTAGATAAACGGTGACCTCCTTGCCCTCCACCTCGGTCATCTCCGTGGCAACAAACGCCTGCGCCTTCTTCACCGCGCTCGCCGCATCCAGATTACCCCGTCTGCCGCCCACCACACGGCAGGCTAAGGTTGCCTCGCCCAGGCGGACTGCTAGCCGGTCACTGAATGCCGCCAACATCACCTGCCCAACCTGCTTTTTATGCAGATCAAAATCCACCTCTCCCCAATCCAGTCCCATCCTCACTGCCGTGCGCTCTAGTTGCTCCAAGGACTTAGAAACTTCACGCGCTCCCCGTGCCAAAATGCCTGAGTCTGCACAGCGCCTGACATCAAAACGCATATCACTGGCAAACTGATAAGCCCGCCACTCGGCAACAAAATCCGTACCGTCCTCCGGCTCTCTGAATTCACAATCCCCCGAGCCCCTGCGCCTCACCAATACCCCTTCTCCTTGAACTGCCGCCGCGATAAAGCCCGCCTCCGCCACACAGCCGAGCTCTTGAGCTTTTAATAATAAACATGCATACCTCGGGTGCAGTGGAAATTTGGCCATCGCCTTACCGCGCTCCGTGATCAGGCCTAATTCATCTACCGCCCCAAGCTGGTGCAAGAGCCCTTCAGCCGTCGCCAAGCCTTTCTCATCCGGCCTGTCTAACCAGCGGAAAGCTTGCACATCCTCAATCCCTACCGATTTCAAAGAAAGCGCAACCTCGGCAAGATCCACACGCAGAATCTCAGGCAAATCAAAGGCATTCCTTCGTCCCTGATCCGCTTCACCCCATAGCCTGATACAACGTCCCGGTGCCGTTCGACCCGCACGCCCCGCACGCTGATCCGCCGATGCACGGGAAATCTTTGCAATCATCAATGTATCAATCCCTCGCACTACATCGTAATGCGCCACTCTCGCCAAACCTGAGTCAATCACCGTGCGCACGCCATCAATGGTGAGAGAAGTCTCAGCAACATTGGTCGAAACAATAATCCTCGGTCTCCCCCCAGCTTTAGCTGGTGCCACCGCCTTATCCTGCAGCTTGGGAGACAATCCACTATAGAGTGGGCACACATCCCATCCACGTGACCAACCCGCACGCTCAATGACTTCCGCCGTCCGTCGAATCTCATGCACCCCGGGTAAAAAAACCAACACATGGCCGACATCATCGCGCGCAACATTGTCCCTCACTACCTCCGCCACCCGGTCCCATATCTTCACCTCCTGCCTTCCCCCTCGGCCTCCCGCGGGTAGAGCGCCAGCTCCTCGATAGCTAATATCGACAGGAAACGTGCGCCCCTCTGCCTCAAGAATGTCACATGGCTCGAGATAATCCTTTAAGCCTGCCACCTCCAGAGTAGCTGACATCACAATGAGTTTTAAATCCGGCCTCGCACCCTCTTGTAAATTTAAACACCGAGCCAGTGCCACATCACTGGCAATCCTGCGCTCATGAAACTCATCAAACACCACCGCCCCCACATGCGGCAAACCAGGATCGTCCTGCAGCCAGCGTTGTAATACCCCGTCAGTGACATACACAATCCGAGTGTCGGCTCCCATGCAGTTTTCAAACCGCACCACGTGCCCCACCTCCGTGCCATGCTTCACCCCACGCAACTTCGCCACATGGCGCGCCAGCATCCGCGCGGCGATCCGCCTCGGCTGCACCACCACGATCAAGCCCTCGACACCACCATCCAATAACATCGGCGGCACACAGGTTGATTTACCAGAACCCGTAGGTGCACGTAGCAGCAGCCTGCCGCTCGAATGCACAGAATCGAGCAGGGACTCCCTCAAGTGATGAACAGGTAAATTCATGCCTATCCCTTTTTGTAGTATCTCCGATAAGAACTGGGAGACATTCCCATCTCCTTGCTGAAAGCCCGACTAAAATTGGCCAGCTCACCATAGCCTAAGCTGGCGGCTACCTCACTAACCTGCATGCCCGTGTTGATTAATCGGTCACATGCAGCGGACATCTTTGCCTGCATGATAAACCTTCTCGGCGTTGTATTCATATGCTTCCTAAACAAGCGCTCTAGCGTGCTGATAGAAACTGCCGCTCGGTTAGCGACCTCTGATATGTCAATACCCTCCTCTAACCGTTCGTAAATATTGGCAACAATCACCGCTAGTTTGTGATGCCTCGTCGGCAGAGGAAGCCCCTCGTCATGACCCATACGTCTGGAAATGCCAGCCGTGCCGACACATTGTTCATTTTTACCCAACAGCGGTATTTTGCTCGTCGATCGCCACTCCACACCCCCTAACCTTGTCGGCGTCAGCTCTGAAGCACTCCACAAGGCCTGCCCCGACACGATGACTCTCTCATCATCCGCCTGATACTTCACCGCCAGCTCGTGAGGGAAAACATCCTCATCTTTGCAACCTATCAAATCTGCAGCATCACGCATCGCTACCTCGTAACAAAAGGCGTTGTTGACGAACATGAACCTTCCGTGCAAATCCTTCATCCAGAATATGACACCTGGTAACGCCTGAAACAGCGCCGTTGCTATCTGTCCCGGCAACAATGAAGACATAAAACCCTCAATATCAGCACTTTGAATATCCTTCACGCCCCTATTCTGAGCATCCAAGAGATATTTACAATGACGAAAAATGACAAATAATTGACGACTAGCCCTATAGACATCTTGAGCATCCTATACATAATACCAACCAACTTTGATGACCGAGCTCACCAGCTCACCAAAAAAATCTCTCATATAACTAAGAACCAACAACTAGGAACAACAAACGAACACGATCATGTCTGAATACTTCCCAACCATACCTGCCTTCCAATACGAAGGCCCCGGCTCGACGAACCCCTTTGCCTTCCGCCACTACAATGCCGATGAAGTCATTGGTGGTAAAACCATGAGCGAGCACCTCCGCTTCGGCGCCGCCTACTGGCACGTCATGCGCAATGAACTCGGCGACCCCTTCGGAGCAGGCACAGCACTGATGCCATGGGATGATGGCTCAGAGTCTCTCCAGAATGCTCTCAACCGCATCCCCGTCTTCTTTGAGTTCCTAGAGAAAAGCCAGATCGACTACTACTGCTTCCACGACCGTGATATCTCACCCGAGGGCGCCACGCTCACAGAAACCCACAAAAACCTAGACCGCATTGTCCAAGAGCTCGAGAAGTTCCAGAATGAAACCGGCAAGAAACTCCTCTGGGGCACTGCCTGTCTCTTTAGCCACCCACGCTATGCTCAAGGAGCAGCCACCTCACCTCAAGCTGACGTTTTTGCCTACGGTGCCAGCCAGATCAAGCACGCGCTTGAGGCCACCCACCGTCTTGGCGGTGAAGGCTACACCTTCTGGGGAGGACGTGAAGGTTACGCCACCCTACTCAATACCGACATGAAGCGTGAGCTCGACCACCTCGCCGCCATGCTTCACCTCGCCGTGGATCACGCCAAGAAGATCGGCTACACTGGCCAGTTCTACATAGAGCCCAAGCCACGTGAACCATCCACCCACCAATATGACTCGGACTCCGCAGCTTGTCTGAACTTCCTGCGTGAGTATGACCTACTCGACCACTTCAAGCTCAACATCGAGACCAACCACGCCACACTCGCCGGCCACACCATGGAGCACGAGCTCGATGTCGCCATCGGTGCCAACGCCCTGGGAAGTATCGACGCCAACCGCGGTGACGAACTCATCGGCTGGGACACCGACCAGTTCCCCACCAACGTCTACGATACCACTCAAGTCATGCTTCGTGTGCTCGGCATGGGCGGATTCACCACTGGCGGATTGAACTTTGACGCCAAGCGTCGCCGTGAGTCCCATGAGCCCGAGGACCTATTCCACGCCCACATCGGTGGCATGGACGCTTTTGCCAGAGGACTCAAAATCGCCCACAAAATCGCCGAAGATGGCCGCATGAGCGCCTTTGTCAGCGAGCGCTACGCCTCCTATGACTCCGGTATCGGTGCCGAGATCGCGGCCGGCTCTACCAGTCTCGATGCCTTGGATGCTCACGCCCAGAGCATTAAAGCTCCACAACTGCCTAGTGGCCGTCAGGAAATGCTGGAAAATATTATCAATGATTATCTGGTATAATCATTTCATTCTAGTAAAAA
>JAFMDE010000215.1 GCA_017857425.1 Akkermansiaceae bacterium | reverse complement strand
AGAAATGGTTCTCGATTGCGATGTGGTATTTATAATCATCCAGAGAGGTGGCCTTATCAGCAATTTCATTAAAACCTTCACCAAATCGATCCATTTCAGGTAGCAATTTATTAAGTCTTTCGATGAATTGGACGCGCCTATAATGCATCGTATGCTTTTGCGCTTTGGCAGAGCACACAGTAGCAATAACTTTCGTTTTATTTACAGGAGGATTCTCTACGAAGAAATTGAAGTCTCGCGTATCATTGGCTCTGCCACGAAAAGATTCACCATAATACCAGCGAAGAGCGGGCTGAGAGTGGATTTTCCCTCTATGCTTCAAGGCCCAATCCTCTTGGCCGGTAAGTACATATCGGAATTGCTTCAAAAAAGAACGGCCATAAGTATTAACAGACGATGGTTCCCGCGTGATAAATAGAGTGTTTTCCGGTGGGCAAGCAAGTTGCTCGGTTGCCGTAGATTGTTTTTTTTCTGGCTGTGCGGGCAGGTCATGCTCGGTCACGTACCAATCATAGTCACGTTCGTTGGGGTCAAAGATGAAGTGGCAATTACCCCATACCGGATTACGGTCTGGAAACTGACGCAACCACTGAAGAGGGTCGGGACTAGTTTGGCCACGATTGACAAATTTAACTCTAATTAGCTTTTTGGAATCCATTTACGCTTTGTAATATTTTGCCGGCTTATTTAGAACACAGTTCCTCGTGTCAACAACTGGGCAAGTGAATCCGGAGAAGTCGTAGTCGTGATACTCTTTGTGGTTTGTTGCGATGAGGATCAGATCGAACGAGTCGCTGATCTCAGTAGAGCTACGCCCAGCTAGATGTGGGTGTTCACGTGTTTGTGGGATTTGCGGAATGTGAGGATCGTTAAAACTTACGTTTGCACCAAGGTTTTCGAGCTTCTCGATTAATACGTAAGTTGGTGATTCACGGTCGTCGTCTACGTTGGGTTTATAGGCGAGGCCGAGAATGAGGATGTTTGAGTTTTTGACGGCTTTGGCGTCCTCGTTAAGGGCGCGGGTGCAAATTTCGACAACATACTGGGGCATGGCAGTGTTGATCTCGCCAGCGAGCTCTATGAATCGTGTATGTTGATCAAATTCACGAGCTTTCCATGTCAAGTAGAAGGGGTCAATCGGGATGCAGTGTCCACCGAGCCCTGGGCCAGGGTAGAAGGGCATGAAGCCAAAGGGTTTGGTTTTGGCCGCCTCGATGACTTCCCAGATGTCGATGCCCATGGCGTCGTAGATGACCTTGAGCTCATTGACCAAGGCGATGTTGACTGAGCGAAAGATGTTTTCGAGTAGTTTGGCGGCTTCGGCGACTTTGCAGCTATCAACGGGCACGATCGTGTGGATGGCGTGACTGTAGATGGCAACGGCCTTGTCACGACACTTTGGAGTTAGGCCTCCGACAAGTTTGGGAATGCGTTCAACCTTGCTGTCTGGGTTGCTGGGGTCTTCACGCTCGGGGGAGTAGGCGAGATGGAAGTCGACGCCGGCCGTTTTTCCGGAGCTATCTTCGATGACTTTTCTAAGATCAATTTCGGTGGTGCCAGGGTAGGTAGTCGATTCTAAGCAGATGACAGTGCCTTTTTTCAGGTAGGGGGCGATTGAGGCGCCGGTTTCTAGCACGTAAGAAAGGTCAGGCTCGCGGTGTTGATTTAATGGTGTCGGCACACAGAGGATCACTGCATCACAGCATGCCAGCGAAGTGAAATCAGTTGTCGCGGAAAAGGTTCCCCTAGAATATAGCTCTTTAATTCGGGCTGTTTCGATGTGACCAATGTAAGATTCTCCCTTGTCGAGTGTTGCGATTTTACGGGGGTCAACGTCTACACCGATTACCGTCAGTCCGGCGTTGGCAAATTGGATCGCTAGAGGCAGACCTACATAGCCGAGGCCTATGATAGCAATGGTTTCAGGCTTGGTTTGTACGGGGGATGATTGGTTCTCCATCTTTTTGTAGTGTAGATTGGACCTGTTTGTTGCCAAGCTTATTGTCAAATTCTGCCGTGCTGTTCTAGCGGTGGCTAGCGGCCAAAGTTTGATAAAGGTCTGTGGTTTGAGAGAGCATCCTGGTGAGTGTGAATGGGTATGTTTTTTCTGGTTTCACAGGGTGGGTTTCCCATGCCTTGATAAGGTTGATTACGCTTTCGATATCACCAAGAGGGATTTTCCCGGAGGGTAGTAGCGCATCGAGTATTTCGCCGACACCCCCGTGCTCGTAACCGATGACAGGTTTGCCGAGAGCGAGTGCTTCAAGGGTGGTGCGGCCGAAGGATTCCGGCTGCTGAGTCAGCGAGAGGACGATGGAGGAAATGGAGATGATATTTTGAAGGTCGCTGCGGTGTCCGGTGAATGTCACGCGGTCTGCTACCCCCATCTCCTGTGCAAGTGCCTTGATTTCTTCCAGATACTGTATTTTTTTTGGATGTGCTCCGCCTGCGATGAGTCCGTGGTAGCCGGAGTCTTTAAGGGTTGCGATTATTTTCAGGAAGTCTTCATGTCCCTTTAATCGAGTAATACGTCCAGGTAGTGTGAGGAGCTTTTTGTTCTTTGTTTCGGGGAATTGAGCATGCCACTCCGTGAGCCATTCATCTGAGGGAAGGGCATCGTAGATCAACTTGGATGGATCTACACCGCGGTGAATGACGGTGAGTTTCTCTTCTGGCACGTCTGGGTAGTTCTTAAGCACGTAATTTTTGACGCTATTGGACACGCAGATGACGGCCTCGCCCCGGGTCATGATTTTTGAGTAGAAATTCACGGAATACATGCCGTGAACGGTGGTCACGAGACGTGGCCGGGTTTTGGGGTCCATTTTTCGCCAGGCGAGCCATGCGAGCCATGCGGGTAATCTGGAGCGGGGGTGTATGACATCAGGGCATTCCTTTTCGAAAAAAGCGCGCAATACTTTAACCTGCTTCAGCGAG
>JAFMDE010000214.1 GCA_017857425.1 Akkermansiaceae bacterium | reverse complement strand
TTAATAAACGGCGTGCAGCCCGTCAAGAGCTCTGGGTTCTTCACCACGATGCCCAAGTCAAAAGGGAAGTGGTGGGATAAACTAATCCCTTACAAAAAAATACCACTGCTCAACAAAAATGAAACCCCCTTCAAATTTTTCTGGTGGGATCGTTATGCTGAAATCGAAGAACTCGATTAAAATGGCACTTGTGAAAGTAATACACATATATAGACTGTTTAGAGAGTTTGATAGCAAACCTAGTAATTTTTGAATAATCATGGCTGATTCAAAATCAATTGTAGCACTCAACATAGGATCCCAACGCCTTGCGATGGGTGTGTTCGAGGCGTCAAAGTCTGGGCGACTTACTCTCCAAAAGTATGATTCCACCTCTATTTTGGCCGACCCTGCCGCAGAAATGGCACGCCTTCCTCAGATAAGAGTGGCTATCTCTGAACTCATTGACCGTCTAGATATCAGTAAGTCGACCAAGCTGCACTACTCGATTTCCGGGCAGTCTGTTTTTACGCGTTTTATTAAATTGCCTCCGATTGAGGACGACAATATCCATCAGCTGGTAGCTTTTGAAGCGCAGCAACATGTGCCATTCCCGATTGAAGAGGTGATCTGGGATTGGCAGCTTCTCGATAGTAATTCAACAGATAAGGAAGTTGCCCTGGTTGCCATCAAAGGCGATTCACTCAATGATTTGAATGATATTGTGACCGATACAGGGCTGAGGACAATCGATGTCGATGCCTCCCCCATGGCACTCTACAATGCGCTCTTGTATAACTACCCTGAGCTTGAAGAGACTACTCTACTTATAGATATTGGGGCAAAAACCTGCAACCTGATCTATCTTGAGGGCAAAAGAATGTTTACGCGCAGTGTTGCTGTTGGTGGAGCCTCAATTACGACTGCCATTGCCAAACAATACGGGATTAATTTTTCCGAGGCAGAAGCCCAAAAGTGTAACAATGGCCTCGTGGCAATGAATACAGCACATACATCTCAGCTGAGTGAGGATTCGGCAGCGCTGGCCACCGTTATTCGTAATGCCCTCAGTAAGCTTCCAGCAGAAATTGCGAGAACAACCAATTACTTCCGTAGTCAGCATGGCGGGCGCGCGCCTCAAAAAATATTTCTCTCTGGAGGTGGAGCTAATTTGCCTTACATCGACAAATTTTTTGAGGAAAAACTGCAACTCCCTGTAGAGTTATTTAATCCCCTGAAACAGATTTCAGTAGGCGCGAAGGTCAACATAGAGCAAGTGAGCGCTGAAGCTCACATGCTGGGTGAATTAGTAGGGCTAGCCCTGCGTGCGGAGGGCAAAACATCCCTTACCATTGATCTTGTGCCGGATCAGGTATTTCGAGAGCGTGAGACAACCCGGCGTAAGCCTTGGCTTGTTTTTGCCTCCGTGATACTGGTTGCTGGCTGGGCTGTCTGGTCGTGGACGAACATGGGGCGCAAAGGCTTATCTGAGGTTGGGCTTAAAAAAATCACACAAGAGCTTGAGGAAAGAGATCGTTACGCCAGCCCCTTGAATGAATTGGCAAAGCAAGAAGCCCAACTTGATATGATTTCATATCAGCTAGCAGGAGCGCAAGCAGCACGTACCGATTGGATTGACATGCTTGATGATTTGGCCCTCCATTTTAAAAGTGACAAAGTTTGGCTGGTTGATTTTGATCCTGTTGTTGGTTTTGTCCGCACTGAGGCGTCAGCAAATAATACTGTTTCATCCAGTGATGATGACTCGGCTAGTATCCCGCAATCTGTTATCAGTAGTGATTTCGCAAGTAAAAACAATGGCGATTCTGCACTTGCCCAGATCAACATTGATGCGCTGGCTACCAATAAGGGTGCCAGAAAGCCACGAGCTGGAGCCACGCCAGAGTTGCCAGAAATTACAGCCATTAGGGTGAAGGGCTTCTGGCGTGATAAGGATGGCTACAAGGAAGTTGATGAACTCATCGACCGTCTTCGAAGTGGCTCTAAATATTTTAATGTAATGCCGACACAGCAAACGATCATCGAGAAACCGACCGATCTCGGCGATGCATACGCAGCCCGATTTGAAATCATACTACCTCTCAAAAAGCCTATTTCTATGGCATCTGGCTCGGCAGCCGTCAGGTAATACACAAACTCTAGAAAGCCTTTGATCAATTCTACAAAATGAAAGCATCAATAAAACAGGTGAAAACTAAATTTTAAACCATGGATTGGATTCAAGAAAACAAGTTTGTCAGCGGATTGCTCGCGGCTACCATCCTATTCGCTGGTGGTATTTTTTACCATGGCTACTCTGAGGGCGATGACTTTAAGGCCAATATGGTTCAGTATGCTGATCTCAGAAGCAGATACGATACTTTGATTTCTGCAAAGCCGTATCCCAACCAAGAAAATTTAAAAGCACGCGAGGAGATCATCGAAGAATATGATGCGGTCATCAAGGAGGTCCTCAATGCTTTTTATGAGTATAAACCTGACAAATTACCTAAACCTACTCCTGGGGAATTTAGTGATGCGAGGATTAAAATGCAGGGTGATTTACGTAAGGCTTTCAACAGGATCGGGACCTCACTGCCAGATAACTTTGGCTTTGGGTTCGAAAAGTATGCAAAGATTCAAGCGGCTCCCTACGCCACGTCTAAGCTGAACTATCAGCTTGGCGCAATTCAATGGCTATTCGAAAAGTTAGCGGAGAATGAGCCTAAGGCGATCATTAACATACGGCGCGAATTACTAGATGTGGAGAAAGGGCCGCCTCCTGCACCGAGCACAAAAAAGAATGCTCGGCGGGGTAATCAGGCAGCCAACCCAGGAGATGAAAAAATCTTTGAGGTAATGCCTGTAGAACTTGCTTTTACAGCGAGCGAAGCGTCAATGCGCAATTTCCTCAAAGAAATGGCAAATTCGAAAGAGTATTTGTATGCCATACGTTCGCTGCG
>JAFMDE010000213.1 GCA_017857425.1 Akkermansiaceae bacterium | reverse complement strand
TGTTTTTCCTGGTTCGGGTTGCTCAGCGCCAGCGATGGGCTCGGTACGGTGTCGCCATGCATGTAAGGATAGAGGCCAAACTCATCAATGTTCGAGAAAAACGCGGCCATGGAAAAATAATCCTTCTGCGTCAGTGGATCATACTTGTGGTCATGACACTTAGTGCACTCCATGGTTAGCCCCAGAAAGGCCGTGCCGACTGTGTGAACCCGGTCCGAGATGTAGGCTTGGCGGAACTCCTCGGGCACGCTACCGCCCTCCGCTTTCTGACCGTGGAGGCGGTTGAAGGTGGTGGCTAGCTTGGTTTCTTGAGTGGCATTCGGGATCATATCCCCTGCGAGCTGGTGGGTGATGAAGTCATCATAGGGCAGGTTTTGCTGAAAGGAGCGGATTACCCAGTCCCGCCATTGCCAGACGGTGCGGTGGCGATCGATCTGATAGCCGTAGCTATCCGAGTAGCGGGCGACGTCGAGCCACTCGGTGGCCATGCGCTCGGCGTAGCCAGGGCTGACAAGCAGACGGTTGACCTGGTTTTCATAGGCCTGGGGTGACTCATCGGTCAGGAAGGCGTCGATCTCGGTAAGGGTGGGTGGCAAGCCGGTGAGATCAAAGCTGACCCGGCGCAACCAGAGCTCTCTAGAGGCTGCAGGAGCGGGGCTGAGCTTGTTATCTTCAAGCTTGCGAGCAATGAAGTGATCTACCGGAGTATGGGCAGAGGGATGCTTGGAGCTGGGCACCGGCACGGTGGCTGCCAGCTCGGTGAAGGCCCAGTGTTTTTCGTACTTGGCACCCTCCTTGATCCACTGGCTGAGAATGGCTTTCTCTTTCTCGGTGAGAGTCATTTTAGCCTCCGGTGGGGGCATGACATCCTCCAAGTCATTGCTATGGATGGTCTGGATCAACCTGCTCGCCTTTGGGTTACCCGGCACGATGCCAGCATAACCACCTAGGTCAGCGGTGGCATTCTCAAAGCTATCAAGGCGGAACTCGGACTCGTTGTTCTCGGCATCAGGGCCGTGGCACTTGAAGCACTTGTCGGAGATAATCGGCCGGACCTGGTGAGAAAAGGAGATCGCCTTTTTTGACGCGTCATCAGCATGAACCGACATGGGCGTGGCCACGGCCATGAGTAGCAAGATAATACTGACCAAGACCATTCCGGGCTGACGGAAAGCTGCGGTGATCATTTTTTTACTCATCTAGTCAATAGGAAGGCATCAGCTTGAGTGCTGGTCACTAGTATACCCCCGTTACCACGCTTTTCTTGCTAAAAAAATCGCAACCAGCTCCTGATAGGTATCACCAAGATAATACGGGTTCCCTGCCCAGTGTCCGCCACTGGACTCTCAATGGAGAGCTTGCCGCGCAGTATCTTGGCACGGCGTTTGATCGATGGTGGTATCATGCCGGCAGGCATCCCAGAGCCGTTGTCGGTGATGGTGAGCCTTATTTTGCCCTGCTTGGCCTCGATCATCGCATCAAAGCAGCTGGCGTGGGCGTGCCGGCTGATATTGACCAGACACTCCTTGTAAAAGAGAAACAGGTCGGCACGACGTAATGGCTTAAGCCGAGCCATCTGTTCCTTATCCGATACAGTGATCGTATAATCATAACCCTCCATCATTCTATGAGCGATGCGTCGCATGTCTTCCTCAATATCAGCGTGTAAAGAATGCGGCTCGAGGGTGTCCGAACAATGCCTTACGGAGGCCGCGGTGCGCTCGGTGGTATCACGGATTTCTCCGACTGCGCTGAGTAAGGGAGTCTGTTCCTCCATGGGGGCCAACATGACCGCCTCTTCACGGGCGATGTCGCTGAGTAGGCCGATGGCGTGCAGATTAGCACCGACCTGATCGTGCAAATCAGCGGCTAGGCGCTGCCGTAAGCGGCTCATTTGACGCAGACGAATTATATGACTCAGTAGGATAACAATGGCCAAAGCACCACCGATCAGAAAGGAAAGGTTTTTGAGCAGGGTGAACTGCTGCTCCTGCTTAGCATAGAGCCCATCCAGGCTGGCCTGCACCTGCGGACGCTCCGTCTCGAGGTCATGGCGCAGCGCGAGCTGCTCGATCCAGTCACGCGTATCGATGATGCTACCATAGACGTTGGCACCATCCGTCAAAAACGCCGGAGTATTGTGCGCTTTTGAATCGTCAAAATCAGCGCTCAGCTCACGGCCTAACAAAACGTTGCGCCCGCCTGCGAACACCTCCAGCTCGGCAAAGCCCAGCAGATCGACACGGTCTCTCATCTCGGCCGAATCAACGGGGTCAGCCGCTGGCACGGAAAAACGCAGATAGCGGCATGGGAGCTCAGTAAAACGCCGCTGCACAATCGACGAGACATCATACATCGATTTCTGCACGTATTCACAAAGCACACGGGCGTCTGCGAAATCCGGCTGCAGCGCGCCCTCCAAAATCAAATGCTGAGGGAAGGCGAAGTTTGCACGGTTAGCCTGGGGCACGGTATCACCGACATCCATGCTGTGCATGCGCAGGCGATTCACTGGAAAAACGCCACCCAGATCTACGGTAAAGGTGGCTACTGTATCCGCTTCCAATCTGGTGAAATACGCTGTCGTTTTTTTCCCAGGGCTATGCATCAGGTAGGGCAATGCTCCATCAACAAGGAAAGGGGTTTGTCTCGCCCCTTGGTTATAGTTGTCATCACTGGATGTCTTTAGCGGACAACCCAGGGCGATATTTTCCTGATCTCTGAAAACCATCATCTCAGCGAGCTGCAGCACGTAACGTCCGTCCCACGAACGCACGCCAAGCCGTGTTGCCTCCAGCTTGATCCATGATGCCCGGGTTCGTGGGCAAGGAATGCACAACGGAGCAATACGAGGCGTCACACCATCCTGCTCACTGAAAGAAGCAATCACCTTGCCTTCTACATCATGCTCAGTGCCCGCAATGATTTGAAACCTGAGCGGAAAGGCATCCG
>JAFMDE010000212.1 GCA_017857425.1 Akkermansiaceae bacterium | reverse complement strand
CGGTGGTGAGTCACTGACTCTGATCAGCCCGGTTCCAGAACCATCGAGCAGCCTGCTAATCGCACTGGGAGCTGTTATACTGAGCCTTCGCCGCAGAGTTTCTTAGCCACGACTCTGGCTGCCGCATCGGCCTCAATCAGGATATCCAGATCGCTCGCTTCTTGCAGCTGATGTGCATCCATCACTTGACCGACCGTTTTCCAAATATCGGTATAGCCGATTTGACCATCGCAGAAAGCATCTACGGCGATCTCGTTGGCGGCATTATAAACAGCCGGTAAAGTCCCACCTGCATCCCCCGCCCTACGGGCTAGATTGAGTGCTGGAAAAACATCATACCTAGGCGCCTCAAATTCAAGTTTCGCCAGCTCGGCAAAATCGATGGGCTTCATGCCTCCCGAAACCCGTTCTGGCCAAGTGACTGCATATTGTATTGGGAAACACATATCCGTGTGGCTCATCTGCGCTAGCACACTACCGTCCACATATTCCACCATCGAATGTACAATACTCTGTGGGTGCACGATCACATCAATACGCCCCATTTCGATACCAAAGAGCCAGCGTGCTTCAATCATCTCAAGCCCCTTGTTAAACATAGTGGATGAATCAATAGTGATCTTGCGTCCCATTTCCCAGGTAGGGTGCTTCAATGCCTGCTCAACGGTTACCTTTTCCAGATCCTCGGCAGGCGTTTGCCTAAACGGACCCCCTGACGCGGTTAGGATCAGGCGCGAAACTTCCTTTTCCCCACCTCGGTGGCCATCAAGGCATTGGAAGATAGCATTGTGTTCGCTATCCACCGGTAAAACATTCACTCCCTTTTTCGCCGCTGCACTCATTACCAGCTCACCAGCCATGACTAGAATCTCCTTGCTCGCCACTGCCAGATCCTTACCTGCCTCGATGGCGGCAAGTGCCGGCTGCAGCCCTGCCGTACCGACGATAGCAATGAGCACCATATCTGCATCGGCAAGCGTTGAAATCTCAAGCAAACCCTCAGCGCCAAGATGAATCGTCACATCTTGAGGCAGAGCCGAGCGTAATTCTGCTTCTTTTGAGACATCATAAAGAGCCACATGTTTGACTCCGGTTTCACGTGCCTGAGATGCGAGCAGTTCAACACTTGAGTTCGCCGCGAGTGCCACGATTTCCATGCACTCCGGAACGTCAGAGGCAACCTTAAGGGTGCTCGTGCCAATAGACCCCGTCGAACCGAGCAGAACTACTTTACGTTTTTTCATTAGTTCAAAGATGAGCAACATGCGGGTGCCCATTTCAGCACAAAATAGAGCACTGGAGCTGTGTAGCAGAGGCTGTCGATGAGATCCAATGCCCCACCGATTCCCGGCAATGTGTTTCCAGAGTCTTTAACGCCCATGCTGCGCTTGAGCACGGACTCGGCCAAATCGCCAACAACAGCCAACAATGAAAGTAGTATGCATAGACCAATCACCCAGCCCCAACCACCGAGAATAGCCAAACGCTCCGGCATCAGAGCAAACAATCCACAGCCCGCGAGGAGGGCAAATCCGATACCGCCGGCGAAACCTTGCCACGTCTTTCCAGGGCTGATGTGGGGAATCATTTTATGTTTGCCGATCAGCGAACCGACCATGTAGGCACCCATGTCTGTGAACTTGGTAACTAAAACCAACCAGATGATCAGCCAAGCACCAGGAACCGACTCATCACCGAGTTGCGGCAGAAAAAGCAACCTGGATACAAAGCTAAACATCACCACAACGTAGATGAAGCCCAAAGTCGTAACCGCCACCTCCGTGAATGTTTGATGACCATCGACAGGACGGCGCAATTGCCAAACAAAGCCGAGCAATACAGTCAGCGTGATAAAAGCCACATCGACACCATGCACAACATCCAAAGCTGAATGCCCGCCAGACCCCAACAACCAAGCCAAGACTCCTAGATAAACAATACTGACAAAAAGCCCCCATCTTGGCTGGCATGGAACCCCGCCTTGACGAGCCATGCGGAAATATTCCCAAACTCCAAGAAAACCAAGCAACGACATCAGGCCCATAAACAGCCACACATTAGAGCTCATGAAAACACCCGTTACAATAGCCCACAGTATGAGCGTACTAAACAAGCGAGCAAAAAACACTCTAGCTTTAGAATCTTTGGCAGGAGCTAAATCAGACATGAACAAAGACATCCAAGCGTTTGAGACAGCCACTGGCAATGAGATTTGCCATTAGATTTAGGATATTTTTCTGAGCACTATTGCAGTTCTATTGCAACCTTTGGGGATATCGGGGGTTTCACCATACACTTCCCAAGCAACCTAGGGACAAATCAACAACACAACAAAGAAACCAAACATGATGAAAATAACAAAATTAACAATACCAGCTATCTGCGCTGCTCTAGCGATGATCATGACCGCAAGTGCCGAAGATGGTGACAAAAAAGGCAACCGCCTTGAAGGCCAAGGTAAGAGGGCGCTACCTCAACGCATTCTTGAAAAATTCGACACAGACGGTGACGGCAAACTGAATGAAAGCGAGAAGAGCGAACTCAAAAAAGCCATGACTCAACGCCGAGATGAAAATCAAGCCAAGATGTTAAGGCGTTTTGACAGCGACAAAGATGGCACACTTAGCCCTGAAGAGAAAAAATCAGCTGCCCCTACCATTAAGAAGGAACGCAAAGAAATCCACCAAGCCGCACTCAAGCAGTTCGATAAAGACGGAGATGGCAAGCTCAGCCCAGAGGAGCGCGAGGGTGCCAGAGAGTGGGTCAAGAAAACCTACCCCGATGCCATCAAGATGGCTCCAGCGGGTGGGCGCCGCGGTGACAACGCTGGCCCAACAGGCAAAAAAGGCCGCAAGGTTGGCGAGCAAGCCGCTGAATAAAATCCAACAATAAAAAATCCACCAACAAAAATCAACTTCGGCAACAAACGGAAGGGCTTAACGCTCTTCCGTTTTTATT
>JAFMDE010000211.1 GCA_017857425.1 Akkermansiaceae bacterium | reverse complement strand
AGCCGCCCAGTGATGTTGATCACAGTGGGCTCACGCCAGTCCTTGTTACCCTGTAGCTGGTCACCGTTGATCCAGATTTCAGCCTCGTTGTCACAGCTAATGAAGAGCTGAACGGTCTTCGGAACTTTAGCGAGCTTGAAGGTCTTGCGGAAGTAGTTGAAGACATGACCCTTACCCTCCTTGTTGCTCCAGATCCAAGATGGACTTTGCCCCTTGAGTTTCGGGTCTTTTGCGAACTGCGCGTTGAGCTGGGCGGCACTGCTTACTGGGAAGTTGGTCCCGACGCCCCTGAGGGTCTCTGGCTTTGCAAGCACTGAGGCCTCCCACTGCTTACGTGCCTTACCTAGGTAAATCTCAGGAAAGAGCCTGTGTTGCTCGAGCATGTCGATGCGTTCCTCGCAGTCCATCTTGAAAGCATTCTTGTCCTGCAAGATAGGCTCCACCTGCATGACCGGGTTGGTATTGCCCCCGCCACCCGCCCCCAGACCGGGTTCGCTGGAGTGGTTAAAGAAGGCAAAAAAGCGGTAGTAATCTTTTTGTGAGATCGGATCGTACTTGTGATCGTGACACTGGGCGCACTTCACGGTGAGTCCAAGGAATGCAGTACTGACGGTATCGATCTTGTCCGCGATGGAAGAAACTCGGTATTCCTCCGCGATGATGCCGCCCTCGTGGGTGTTCATGCTGTTGCGCAGGAATCCGGTGGCCACCTTCTGCATCACACTGGCGTTAGGCAGCAGATCGCCCGCCACTTGCTCGCGGATAAATTGGTCATAAGGCATGTTTTTCTGAAAGGCCTGGATCACCCAGTCCCGCCACGCCCACATCTCACGGTGGTCATCCACCGAGTAGCCATTGGTATCTGCGTAACGAGCCACATCCAGCCAATCGAGCGTAAGCCGCTCGGCAAAGGCGTCAGTAGCCAACAGTCTGTCGATGGTGGCCGCGTAAGCCGCCTCGGGGTTGGCTACAAAGGCATCAACTTCCTCTAGGCTGGGTGGAGTACCGGTGAGGTCGAGATGAAGGCGGCGCACCAAGGTCTCCGGAGGTGCAGGTGGCGAAAAGCTGAGACCTTTTTTCTCAAGTTTTGTCGCAATAAATTGATCAATGGGATTGTCACTGCCAGTGGTGGCTGCCTCCTTAGGAAGCTCGGGGCGTTTGACCGGCTCATAGGCCCAGTGCCCGGTGTAGGGTGCTCCCTCCGCAATCCATCTTTTGAGCAAGGCGATTTCCTCCGGCGTGATCGGTTTTTTGTGCTTGGGCGGCGGCATCAGCTTGTCCTCATCATCGCTGATGACGCGCTTGATGATCTCGCTATTTTCAGGATCCCCCGGGATAATGGCATGATAACCACCAAGATCGGCAAAGGCACCTTCCTTGGTATCCATGCGGTAGTCTGCATCTCGATCCTGAGAATCGGGCCCATGACAGGCAAAGCACTTCGCCGAGAGGATCGGGCGGATGTCACGGCTGAAGTTCAGCGGCTCAGCCTCAGCTGCTTGGCTGCTACCGATAAGGCCGATACCACCAATGCTCGCCGTGGCTGCAAGTATAAGGCAATAAGCCCTGTATGATCCTGAAATTCGCATCGTAATGATTACGTCTATGTTGTTTAGCTTCTATCGGGTTAATCCGCTTATCTACTAGCCTGCTTAACCCATCTTGATCCATGCCACAAATGCCATTGTGTCCTGAAAGTAACGCAATCTAGACCATGCCGCAAGGTACGTAAATGCACATTATGACTATAGTTTTACACAAAATGACTACGGATTCTTAAGACCTTGGCTGCGGAATTCGCTTGGCGAGATGCCAACCGCTTTCTGAAAGTTGCGGCTGAGGTGGCTGTGATCATAAAAACCGCAATCAATAGCAATGGATGAGATGGTGTCGTTGGTGCCGGAGAGCAGATTGCAAACAGCACGTATGCGCACGTTGAGAATGTGCTGGCTCGGCGAAATCTGGAACACCTTTTTGAAGCGCCGCTCAAACTGACTGGGCGAGAGGTGTGCCACGGCTGCCAGGTCCTCGGTTTTGATGGGCTCGGCATAGTGCGCACGAACGTGCTCAAGCACCTCATTCATCTCCATGTAGGGGCGCAGCTTTTCAGAGGCATCGTCCATGCTGCGCGCAATGCAGGCCAGGCCAATCACTTGCCCATCGTGTGAGTAGAGCGGGATCTTTGTGGTGACAAACCAGTTGATCGAATTGTTCGGGTCAGGCGCCAATTCAACGCGGTCCAAAACGCTTTCACCCGTTTCAAAAACACGCCGATCATCCTCCACATAGGCATCGGCCCGATCTGCTGAGAAAATATCGTGATCCAGCTTGCCGACCATCTCATCCTCATGCTCAAAACCACAAAGACGAACCGCCAGCTCGTTGGCCATCATCACCCGACCATGGTTGTTTTTCACCACGAAATAAATGCCTGGCAGATAGTCAAACAACTGCTGCAGTTGTCCTGCGCGCAGCTGATCAATAAATTCCTGTGTGTCTTTGGTCATGCAAATATCAATTACAAGACCGGTGGCGGGCCGGCGGGCTTGCCTGTTTGTTTAACGATTGGGTACTTGGGCTTCCAGGTGGGGTGCTGCTGGCTGAGCCAAATATTGATCTTCTTGGATAATTGGGCAGCGATCTTGGGTTTGTCCGCGATCAGGTTACTGTCCTCTCCGATATCATCGCTGATGTTGTAGAGCTTCCAGGCATCGGCCTCGTAGAAGTAGAGCAGCTTGTAGCGCTTGCCACTGATTTCATCGATGGCCACAACACAGGGCTCTGCACGGATGTCCATGTAGCCGGGAAAGAGGTAGAAGATGGGAGCGCGTTTGTCGGCAGCATTTGGATTGCGCAGAACCTTGGCAAAGGACTCTCCGTCGAGCGGATGCTTGCCCTCGGAGGGGGTCCATTGATTTCCGGCGAGCTCGAGACAGGTGGGATAGAGGTCGATGCCGTGCACCATGCGTTCG
>JAFMDE010000210.1 GCA_017857425.1 Akkermansiaceae bacterium | reverse complement strand
ATTGAAGAGAAGCCTAAGGAGTAGATGCTCTGATGTGTTGGCCACTGCGTGGCAGTTAGCCGCTGCGCAGTGTTCTTGGTTCTTAGTTTTTAGTTTTTAGTTGGCCTCTCTACAATCTGAGGCTTGTTTTGTAATTGTGCTGTTGCGAGAATTTTGAGATTGTGTGGCTATAAGGTCATCAGTTTCAACGATACCCAGCAACAACACAAAGATATGGAAGATAACACAAACTCAGATCAAAACTACAAAGGGCTTGCACGAGCAGCCTGGATCATCATCGGGGTAATCTGCTTGATTGCCTTGATACCGGCAATCGGCTTGCTGACCTGGTTCATCGCTTTCCCCGTATTGGTGGCTACTTTCGTGCTTGGCATTATCGCTATCACGAGAGGCGGCACGCTACAGGGGGTGCTTATTCTCCTGGTCAGCCTGATTGTCGCTCCCACCTATCTGTTGATTGCGCCGATGCTATCAACCTTTGTTTTCGCGATGGTGTTCGGGGAGCCCAGTGAAAAGGTGGTAGATCAAACAGAGCTGAATGGAGAGCATCAAACGGATGGTGGTCTTGTCTATTACTTCGATGACGGGGTGATCGCTGTCGATACAAGGAAGGCTCCGCACAGGTTCTGCATTTATGCCGCACACCCCGAGGGTAGGAAGGTCAGGAAGGTTGCGTTGATTGAGGATGGCTTTGAGGTCACTCTGCCAGGAGTAAATGAAGCGGTAAAAGAAGCAGTTTCTGGTTTCTCTGGACAAGTAGCAGCTGGCAAGGTGCAAGTGATTAGCGAGGAGCTCGATCAAAATGGTAATTTATTCACCCGATCTAGGCACCTAGCTATTGACCCGGAAGCTATCCAGCAGCTGCTCAATAGTGAAGATTGGAGTGCTTCCATCTGGGAGCTATGCGGCCTCGCCCCTCAGGTGAGGGAAGAGCTCAATGCTGCGGGCGAGGACGAGCCGGGGTCCGAGCCGAGTAAGGGGGCTTCACTGGATGCAGGACAGGGGGACGAGTCACCGGAGGAGCGGTAGTTGACCCGCTTGCCTCGACATGGTCGGTGGCTGCGTGGCAGTTGAAGTTGGGTTTCGGTGTATTTTATAGTTTATTGATTTCTGCCTCTAACGAGGCTAGTGAAGCTGTGATTGTTTCAAAAGTCGGGCGATGCCCAAAAATCATCTCTTGCATGGCAGAATAGTCTTTCCTCATTGCGTCGAGGACATGATCCGGCGGGATGAGCTTCAGCGTGCCCGGTTTCGCTCGATCGTAGTTCGCCCAGCTTCGGGTGTAGAATTTTTTCTTAAAAAGAACGACATCAGCCAGGAGTTCCAAATTTTCCAACGCAGTTATCTTCAACTGCTCATCGGATGCCATCAGGCAAAGGTCGTAGTAGTGCCGCGAGTAGCGCTCGGGAACAACTGAGTCTTTGGGTCGGTGGGCCTCATGATGCAGGATCGTGGCCTTCTCCCAAAATGTGCGCTCCGCATCAATCGCACGAACAAAACATTTTGGGGCATCAAACTGATCCGGGAAATTTTCGGCTGCGTATGGAATGATGGCATACTCCGAGTGAGGCAGCCAAGATGCCAAGGGGCCGATTTCGAGTTGGATGTAGGGGAGTATGCCGGCAGAGCGTTCTGTCTTTGGATATTTCACACGGACAACGTGACCTTGGTCTTTCTCGCCTGGCTTGATCTCTAACTCACAATGCGAGCAGAGCGCTTCTTTCAACCATGGTAGCATGGTTTCTTCAACGTATGTGATGGCTCGGTCATTAAGGGTTTCGTTGATTTTGTTTTGTTGCCTCTTCGAGCGTTCTGCCATCGGGTTTTCACCCTCATTCACCTCCCTCCAGTCGAGAACAAGGTCGATGTCTTCCGAGAAGCGGTCAATCAACCCATAGACTTTCGATAGGCTGGTGTCTCCTTTGAAAATGAGGAGCTTTGATAGTTTCGGGTGCTCAAAGAGCTGTTTCAGAGTCCAGCAGACCCAGAAGTCTTTTTCAACAATAGCAATGGAGCCCATGCCACGTTGTTGGGCGGTCAGCGTGAACAATTCGTTTCGTTCTTGCTCAGATAATGTGGTGACCCGATTCATGAAGCGGCCAGTTTTGAAATGTTTCGAATCATGCCGCTCACCCAGGCAGGGGCGGTTTTGGTGTCACGCAGAATCTTTTTCCATTTATTTGGAGTCCACGTGTTGGCAAGTTTTTGCAGGATTTCTTTATCACTTCGTTCTTTTCCCAATGCCTTCAGGGCTTGCACGACGAGCTCGCTTTCCTTGTGCTTGAATACCGATTCTTTGAGCGTTCTTTTCTTGAAAACGAGTTGTTGCTTGCCGATCTCATACGTTTTACTTGGACCGTCGGAAAGGTAGACGCTCAGGGCTGGAACCTGGGTAGAGAGGCCCAAGAGGTTGAGTGCGGTATTTTCTGAGGGCTGAATCCGCCAGCCGGATCTGCGGGCTAAGGCTCCTGCCAGTTGATTCAAATCGGGTCCCATCTCGGTATCGAGAAGCTTGCTGGTCCGGGGGTAGTCGTAGACTCCGCGCAATACCCGGCGTATGGTTCCCTTTGCCGCCAGTTTAGATAGAGCCTTTCGTATGTCGGCATCACTACCTAGATCTAAAAAATCAATCTTTGAAAACGCCCAACCCCTCTGGTTGCCATATATTCTCGCAGATGCTTTACTTTCAATGGATTTCATGCCTTATAGTTATCATATTATTTCACAAAACGAAGGGTCTTTTTGTGAAAAATTCAGGGTGTTTGAACCGTGTTCGCGGCGCGTTCGCTGAGCCATTTTGTGGCAGTTTAGCCGCTGCGTGGCAGTTGACCCGCTGCGCGGGAAGTTCGAGTTGATAGTTTGAGTTGAAGTTGAAGTTGACCGCGGCTGATTCCTTCTGACCTCTGACCTCTGACCTCTGACCTTGCCGTAGGCACCCCGACAAGGTCGGCGGTTGGTTCTTAGTTAGTGGTGGTGTGCTCTTTGACAC
>JAFMDE010000209.1 GCA_017857425.1 Akkermansiaceae bacterium | reverse complement strand
CTTATGAAAAAGGCTTATGTATGCGGCGAATTAATAGGAAAACAGCTCGTCATCTTTGAAGAAGCGTGCGAGCTCTTCGGCTGCTGCTTCAGGGCCATCTGATGCATGGCATACATTGACCATCATATCCTCGCCGAAATCACCGCGAATGGTGCCCTCAGGGGCCTCATTGGAATTGGTAGGTCCGAGTAGATTACGGACGCGGTTGATGACGTCATTTCCCTCAAGTGCAAGAGCGATAACGGGCGTGCGGCTCATGAACTCAGTAATCTCAGGGAAAAAAGGCTTATCCGCTACATGGGAATAATGCTCTCTAAGGATAGCGTCATCGAGCTGCATCATTTTGATGCCACGGATGATGAAGCCCTCGGACTGAAAGCGAGCAAGTACACTGCCGACGATATTGTTTTCAATCGCATCGGGTTTAAAAAGAATCAAAGAAGTTTCAGTTGCCATGGCAGTGGATCTAGCTGGTAACTTTGGTTTTGGCAATCGTGAAAGCCTCAAATAAGGGGCTTATTGGGCAATCAAAGCCATGCAGCAGCGATTTGGTAAGTAGAGGCGTAACTTGCCATCCTTGTCTGCTTGGTAGCTCAAGGACTCGTCTACTCTGCCGAAACCGCCATTTTCTGGTGAATCGCTGTTGAGTAGGATTTTGTAATCCCCTTGGCGGCCAATATTGAGCTCGTAGTCTTCAAAGGACTGAGTCGGGTTGAAGTTAAATATGAAAATCACATTGCCACGCTCAGCAGCCAAGACCTGATGGTCATTGTGAACGTGGAGCTGCTGGGCGGGGTCACAAGCCAAGAGATTGTGTTTTTTGGCTAATTTGATCATGTTTTGATCAAAGGCATTGAGTTGCTGATAGCGCAGTTTGACGTTGTCCACCAGCGACCACTGGCGGCGGCAATAGTGGTAAGACCAGTCATTGCCCTCGCGGGGGAAATCGAGCCATTCAGGGTGTCCAAACTCGTTACCCATGAAGTTGAGCCAGCCCTCGCCGCCTGAGATCAGAGTGAAAAGGCGGATGAGTTTGTGCAGGGCAATGCCTCGGTTGATGACTTCGTGGTCATCATCAGTATCCATGTGCCAATACATTTCCTTGTCCATCAGGCGAAAGGCGATGGTTTTATCTCCTACCAGTGCCTGGTCGTGACTCTCAGCATAGGCAATATTGGCTTCGCCATATCTTCTATTGGTCATCACTCCCCACATTTCCTCGGGGTTCCATTGCTCATCCTTTTTGTGTTTGAGCAGCTTGATCCAGTAATCAGGAATACCCATCGCAAGCCGGTGAGTGAATCCAATGCCACCCTCAGAAGTAGGCCGGCATAAGCCTGGCATGCCGCTCATGTCCTCGGCTACGAGTAGTGCCCCTGGCCGAAGTCGATTACACAGTGTGGTGGCCAGTGCGAGGTAGAGGATGGCATCCTCATCGGGGCCATCGGTGAAGTATTTATCGTAGTGGTCAAAGTCAACACTGCCATGGTGCTCGTAGAGCATGGAGGTGATGCCGTCGAAACGGAAGCCGTCGAAGTGAAACTCCTCGAGCCAGTAGCGAACATTGGAGAGGAGAAAACGGCGAACCTCATCCTTGCTGTAATCAAAGCACTTTGAGTCCCATTGCGGCTGATCTCCTTTGATGCCGGCATGGAAATATTGGTGGTCGGTGCCATCAAATTCATTCAGCCCCTCAGCCAGGTTTTTGACGGCATGGGAGTGGACAATATCTAGCAGGACCGCAATGCCTGCTCCGTGAGCTTTGTCGACGAGATACTTCAGGTCCTCAGGAGTTCCGAAGCGCGAGCAAGCAGCAAAAAATGAAGACACATGATAGCCGAATGAACCATAATAGGGATGCTCCTGCACCGCCATGAGTTGGATGGTGTTGTAACCTAGTTTCTGGATCCGTGGTAAGATGTTATCAGCGAATTCCCGGTAGGTATGAAGCCTAGGCTCTTCACCGGCCATGCCGACGTGGGCCTCATAGATAAGCGGCGCACCCAGTGAGGATGGGTCAAACTCGTTTTCCCAGGCGTAATCCTTCTCAGGCTGCCAGATCTGGCCGGAGTAGTCATGGGTGCTTTCATCCTGAACACAGCGGTGAATCGTGGCGGGAATGCGATCTCGTGCGGATCCATCAGCACCGTAAATGTGTAACTTGATGGTATCGCCATGCTTCAGAGACTTGCCGTCTAGCTCAAGCTCCCAGATGCCGTTTGGACCTTTTGTCAGAGGGTTGCGGCTGCTGTCCCAATCATTAAAATCTCCGATGATCGATACATAGTGCGCGCCAGGTGCCCACTCCCGCACGGACCAGGCATCTTTAGCTTGGTGGTAGTGGATACCTAGCTCCTTATGCAGTTGAGCGTATTCTTCAATGTTTCCAGCCTCTGCATTGATTGATTGCAGCTGCTCTTGAAGCCGATTGATGCGCCAAGAGATGTGATCTGCGTAGGGTTCGAGCCAGCAGTCATCCTGAACCAAACGGGGAACTGAAGGTGGATCGCTACTCATACTTTGATGCTAGGCATGGTGATTAGACAACGCACGGAAATAGTGCGCGATCAGGGTTTCTGCTGTTATTGCCCTGCTGCCGATTCGATGGCCTTGATCACAATATCGGGAGTTAGATATTCGGGAAGCATGATGGCGGGTCTTGAAAGGTCAGCTGGATAGATTAGATTGGTTGGCAGGGATTTGCGATCAGCGCGATCCATGTCTTTTTTGATGATGGCGTCACCGTCCGTGTTGTCAGCGCTTACCACCAGAACATTGTATTTTGTGAGTATCGACTCAACGGCATCGGATGAGAACACACGGCTCTCATTTTGTTGGCAGAGTAGTCACCAATCTGCCGTGTAATCAACCCAGACAATACGACCTTTGGATCGGTTCAGCTCGACCACACCTGGATACCATGATGAGCCAGTTAGGGGCGTTTCTGGAGCTCGTTGTTCAGTGGCGGACTTGGTCATGAAGAAAGCTCCTGT
>JAFMDE010000042.1 GCA_017857425.1 Akkermansiaceae bacterium | reverse complement strand
GAGTGGCCGCTGTGGCACTGCTGAGATATTTGTATTTGCTATTTTAAATGAGTGCAGCTTTGATACTTCATTATGACTAAGATCGTTTGTTTGTTTTGTTTTTCCTTGCTGTTGCCGGCTTTGTCTCTGGCCGCGCCACCGCAAGATCAATGGTTGGAGAAGGTGACGAAGGGTGTCGAGGGGATGAAACTGGAGAAACCTGATACAGCCCGTAAACTATTGGTCTATTCTGTCACCCGTGGCTATCGGCACGGTTCGATCCCGACGGGGAAAATAGCGATGCGTTTGCTGGGCGAGAAGACCGGAGCATTTGAGGCTGTGATCAGTGATGATTTGGCAAATTTTGAGCCCGGGAAGATTGATCAGTTTGATGCGATTTGTTTTTTGAATACCACAAAGGACGTTTTCAAGCCGGCAAAGGACGAGTGGAATAAGATGAATCCTGAGCAGCGGAAAGCAGCGCTTGCAAAAGAGATGCAGTTGCAAAAGAGCTTTATTGAATACTTGAAAAGTGGTAAGGGTTTTGTCGGAATTCATGCCGCGACAGACACTTACTACTCGTGGAGTGAGTATGGCGAGATGATTGGTGGGTATTTTAATGGCCATCCCTGGAATGCGGGCACGCCTGTGAGCGTGATGGTGGAGAAGGGGCAAGAGAAGCACGCATGCTGTGCTCATTTGGAGGGGAACAATCTGAATTTTAAAGAAGAGATCTACCAGTTCAAGGAGCCCTATGACCCAAAGAAGTTACATATGCTGCTCAGGCTTGACCCAGAGCAGACGGATTTCAGCAAGGGCAAGCGTGCTGATAAGGATTATGGAGTCAGCTGGATTAAGCATCACGGCAAGGGTCGTGTGTTTTACAGCTCTCTAGGCCATAACGATCACATCTTTGCTAATCCAGCTGTATTACAGCATTACCTGAAGGGCATTCAGTGGGCTTTGGGGGATCTGGAGGTTGAGGTGAATATCCCAGAGTGATGTGGCGCATCATCCAAACGATTGGTAATCTTTTTTGGCTATGGACCATATTAGGCACCGCTTGGGCGTGGTTTTTCCCGGATCATTTCACATGGTTCATTACAGGGAAGTTTCCGGGTACAGACGTGCGGCTGATCAACCTAGGCTTGGGCGTGATCATGCTGGGCATGGGGCTTACCCTGAGCGTAGATGATTTTAAGGCGGTGTTGCTCAGGCCGTGGGTCGTCGGCTTAGGTGTGCTTGCACAGTTTCTGATCATGCCCTTGTTGGGCTGGACGGTGGCTACCCTCTTTAATTTGCCGCCCATGCTCAAGCTGGGGCTTATTCTGGTAAGTTGTTGCCCAGGAGGGACAGCATCCAATGTGATTTGTTATCTGGCCCGGGCCAATGTGGCCTTGAGTGTATTGATGACGATGTGTTCGACGCTCGCCGCCATTGTGCTCACTCCTTTGCTGACCAAGTTTTATGCGAGCGCTATTTTAGACGTCGACGCATGGGCGATGTTCCGCAGCATGGTGACGATCGTCTTATTACCCGTTATCGGAGGCATTGTGCTCAATCGGATCCTAGGCCATAAACTCGATGGCGTCAGAAAGATTTCACCGATTGTCTCCATTCTGGTCATTGTGCTCATTGTCGGCGGGGTAGTGGGTGCCACAAAGTCGAATATCATCGCTTACTTCGGTATCTTGCTGGTGGCTATTTTCATCCTGCACGCACTTGGTTTCCTGCTGGGATACGGGGTCGGCTGCATGACGAGGCTCGCAGAGGGAGACCGGCGGACCTTGTCCATTGAGGTCGGGATGCAGAATTCAGGACTGGGCAGTGCTCTCGCCAAGCAGCATTTTACGCTGCTAGCGGCAACACCATGTGCGATTTCGGCAGTCTATCACTGCCTTATAGGGAGTTTCCTCGCCGCGATATGGCGTGCAGCAAACCCAGAAAAAGAGCCTGAAGCTGATAAGTCCTGAACTTTTACTCAGGCAATAGCCGAGCTTAGCTTATTTTGCTGAGCGCCGTGCTTGAACTGCTTTGGCAAATTCTTCAAGCATGCTCTCGGTGGTCTGCCAGCCGATGCATTCATCCGTGACTGATTGGCCGTAGGTTAAGTCTGCTAAGCTACCTTTGAGTTTTTGCCCGCCCTCAACAAGGTTACTTTCTACCATGACTGAGGTGATGGTTTTATTGCCGTCTGCGATTTGTTCGCATAGCGACTGGGCCACTACTGGCTGATTACGGTAGTCCTTGAGGGAGTTACCGTGAGAGCAGTCGACCATTACTGACTTAGGAAGTCCTACAGCCTCTAGTTGGCTAGCAACTTCACTGATGCTTGCGGAATCATAGTTTGGACCTTTGGAGGATCCTCTGAGAATGATGTGGCATGCGTCATTGCCTTTGGTGGAGACAATCGCGGTGACCCCTTGCTTGGTGACGGAGAGGAAGTGATGCTGTCCGGCTGATGCTTGAATGGCATCGAAGGCAATCTGGTTGGATCCCCCTGTGCCATTTTTGAAGCCGACAGGCATAGAGAGGCCAGATGCTAGTTCGCGGTGGATTTGAGATTCTGTAGTACGGGCGCCAATGGCCCCCCAGCTAATGAGGTCTGCGTAATACTGTGGTGAGATGGTGTCTAAAAATTCGGTGCCGGCAGGCATGCCCATTTCGGCAAGTTCGATCAATAATTCACGGGCGATGTGAAGACCGTGGTTGATATCGAATGAGCCATCAAGATGGGGGTCGTTAATGAGGCCTTTCCAGCCAACAGTCGTGCGTGGTTTTTCAAAGTAAACACGCATTACAATGAGAAGGTCAGCGGTGAAACGCCTGCTCGTTTCTTTCAGGCGGGTCGCGTATTCGATGGCGGCTCCTGGATCGTGAATGGAGCAGGGGCCGACAACAACCATCAGGCGATCATCTTTGCCCTTGAGGATGCTTTCGCTATCTTTGCGGGCAGTAGCAACGACTTGAGATGCGTTTTCTGATGCTGGTAAATGGTGTGAGAGCACCGCTGGAGAAATCAAAGGTTTGATTTCATTGATGCGGAGGTTAGATGTCTGGAAGTCGTTCACGGGTTTTGTTTAAGGTTAAAATTAAAAATGCCAACACTCAAATGCGGGGCTTTCTGTATTCTGAGTCTAGATGGATCCTTGGCGTGTTTCACCCTCTTCGTTGGCTTGCCAGTATTGACCGCTATCAATGTCTAAGCAAGTGAGCCAGCCATGACGACACGCGGAGGTATCAATGCATACAGCGTGATCAAGCTTGAGCGGATAGCCTTCTACTTGTGGGGTATGGCCACAGATGATTGTTTTGCCCGATTTGTGAGGTTTGCTCTCAAAGACTCGCTGCCATAAGGTAAAATTTTCCTCTTGTTGTTCGAGGTCGGTTTCGGGTTCAAGGCTGGCGTGTACTAAGATATGATTTTCTGTCTCGTAGTATGGTTTGCAGGATTTGATGAAGTCCCAGTATATTGGAGAGATGTCGTCGGCGCTAAATAGGGGAGGATGAAGCCCAAAGGACTGCATGGTAGCATCGCCTCCATTGTATAGCCAGAAGTAGCGCTCTTGTTCTGAGAGGAGCGCGTTCTCCATCATCACTTCATGATTGCCCTTCAGGTTGATGAGCTGATAGGTTTGGCCAAGTTCAATGAGGGAGTCGATGACTCCTTTGGAGTCTGGGCCCCGGTCGATATAGTCACCCAGAGTGACAATAACGTCATCACTGCGGAAACCGACATATTCGGATAAGGCCTTGAGTGCGATGTTCGATCCGTGAATATCTCCAATGGCAAGGGTGCGCATGACTGGTGGCGATTAGGCTTTGAAGGAAATGGAGCTTCGTATTGATGAAGTCCTGTAAGGACTGAAGAATAAGGTAAATATCTTAATGCTGATATTTCCAATTGCCGCGGCTCAGAAGTTCAATTTTGGTGCGGGTGAGGCCGTTCTCATAAAACCCGAGGCGTCTGGCACTGCCAGCGGTGACATCGATGACGCGCCCTTTGATGTAAGGACCTCGATCGGTGATGGTGAGGACCTCAGAATAGCCATTACGTAAATTGGTGACCTTGACCTTGCTGCCCATCGGCCACTCCTTGTGCGCAGCGGTGAGCGCATCATTATGCAATGGACGACCGCTCGCAGTTTGGGTGCCGTAGTTGGTCTTAATATTATACCAGGAGGCAATGCCGTGCTGAGCAGCGATAGGCGTGGTTGTTTCAACAGTCCCTACAAATGCATCTGAAGTATCAGCACTGGCTGCATTTGAGGAGGTAAGCATATGGGCAGCACAGCCACAAAGGCCGATGCACAATGCTGTAATGGAGATACACTTGATCATAGTAGATGATTAGACGTTGAAAAAATAACTTGGCTTGATGGTGTTCGAAGTCAGTCGTTTTTGAGCACCCGGATAAAGGCATCTTGGGGGATGTTGACTTTGCCGATAGCCTTCATCTTGGCTTTTCCTTTTTTCTGCTTTTCGAGCAACTTGCGCTTTCTTGAAATATCACCACCGTAACATTTGGCGGTGACGTTTTTACGCATCGCGGTGATAGATTCACGGGCAATAATCTTACCGCCAATGGCGGCCTGAATGGCTACGGTGAAGAGTTGCTGGGGGATGACCTCCTTGAGCTTCTTGCAAAGGTGACGGCCGTATGGGGCGGCTTTATCGACGTGCACGATGGATGAAAAGGCATCAACAGGTTCGCTGGCGATAAGGATGTCCATCTTGACGAGTTTGCCCGCTTTGTAGCCGGCGTGTTCGTAATCCATCGAGCCATATCCACGGGTCATGGATTTGAGCTTGTCGTTAAAGTCGATGAGGATTTCAGAGAGTGGTATCGTGCAAGTGAGCATGACGCGTTCTTCGTCGATGGTCTCGGTGTTCTCCATGTCGCCTCGTTTTTCCATGACGAGTTTCATCATTTCACCAATATAATCACCGGGGATCATGATGTAGAGCCTGACCACAGGTTCACGGATTTCTTGAACTTCCTGTGACTCAGGAAGAAGGCAGGGATTATCGATGATGACTTCCTCGCCGTTGGTTTTAGTGACCTCGTAGATTACGGAGGGGTAAGTGGAAATGATATCCATGTTGAACTCTCGTCGGAGCCGTTCTTGGATGATTTCCATGTGCAGTAGGCCGAGGAATCCACAACGGAAGCCAAAGCCAAGTGCCACCGATGATTCTGACTGCCAGGTGAAGGCGGCATCATTGATCTGGAGCTTGCCCATGGCGAGCTTGAGAGCTTCGAAGTCGGATGAGTCAACGGGGTAGATGCCAGAGAAAACCATTGGCTGGATTTCCTTGAAACCTGGAAGTGGCTCGGGACATGGGTGGGTGGTGTCGGTGATGGTGTCACCGATCTTCACCTCGTCAGCGGACTTCATATTGGCAATGACGTAGCCAACATCGCCTGCGAATAGCTCATCACGCTTGGTCATGCCTGGTGTGAAGACACCGACCTCTTTGATCTCGTAGGTTTTGGGGGTATGAAAGAGCTTGATGCGGGTGCCACGTTTCATGCTGCCAGACATGACACGCACATAGGAGACCACGCCGCGAAACGGGTCGTAAACGGAATCGAATACGGAGGCGCGTAGTAGCTTATCCTCATTCTCGATGGGAGGGGGGATGCGCTCAACGACAGCTTCGAGTATTTCCTCAATACCGATGCCGTTTTTCGCGGAAGCTGGAATGGCTTCGTCCGCAGGGATGCAAATGATGTCCTCTAGCTGCTTGTGAACCTTGGGTAAGTCAGCCGAGGGCAGATCGATTTTATTGATGATCGGGATGATGGTCAGCTCTTGCTCGTTGGCGAGGTGAAGGTTTGCCATGGTTTGAGCTTCAACACCTTGAGCGGCATCGACGATAAGTAGTGCGCCCTCACAGGCGGCTAGTGAACGTGAAACTTCATAGGAGAAGTCGACATGTCCAGGTGTGTCGAGCAGGTTGAGCTGGTAAGTCTTCCCGTCTTTGGCCGGGTAGGACATGCTGACAGGGTGAGACTTGATGGTAATGCCGCGCTCGCGCTCAAGATCCATGGCGTCGAGGAGTTGATCTTGTTGATCACGCTCAGCGACGGTTTTGGTGAACTGCATCAATCGATCCGATAAGGTGGTCTTACCGTGGTCGATGTGGGCAATGATGGAGAAGTTACGAGTGAGTTCGGTAGACATGCGGGTGAGCAATCACAAATTTTAAATAAGAAATAAGAAATTCTCTAGCCTTTGATCTCCATGAGCATCTGGGCATTGTTGGGGAATTTCTTGAGGAAGAAGAGCAGTCTCTCCATCGCTTCTTCAGGGCGGTGGCCTGACAGACCTCTGCGGATGAGATTGATTTTGTAGAGAAGATGTTCTGCCATGATGAGTTCCTCACGGCGTGTGCCTGATTTGAAAATATCAACAGCCGGGTAGATGTATTGTTCGGCAATGCGGCGGTCTAGGACGAGCTCCATATTGCCTGTTCCCTTGAATTCTTGGAAAATAGCTTCGTCAGCGCGTGAGTTGGTTTGAATGAGAGCGGTGGCCAATACAGTGAGTGAGCCGGCAGTGCGGGTATTACGAGCTGCCGCGAACAGACGGCGTGGCATTTCGAGCGCACCTGCAACGATACCACCAGACTGGTAGCCGCGGCCTTTACTAGCTCCGCCCATTGAGCCGTTGTATGCGCGCGCCAGGCGGGTGATGGAGTCCATGAGGACAAGAACATCTTTACCTCCCTCGACAAGGCGTTTGCAACGCTCGATGCACAATTCAGAGATGCGGCAGTGGCTGCGCGCTCCGTCATCATTCGAGCTAGCGTAGATTTCAGCACCCGGTAGGCAGCGGCGAAATTCGGTGACTTCTTCCGGGCGTTCGTCGACCAGTAAAATGATCAGGTGGATGGAGTCGTCATACTTCTCCTTGATGGCTTCAGCCATGTGCAAAAGGAGGGTTGTTTTACCCGATCGAGGTGGAGATACGATCAGTCCTCGCTGGCCGCGGCCAACGGGGGCAATGATATCAAGCACGCGTGTGGTGAAACGCTCGGGCGTGGTCTCAAAGGCAATGCGGCGGTCGGGATTGATGGCCTTGAGCTCCTCGAAGTGGGGGAGCTTGAATGCCTCCTCAGGAGTAAGGTCATTGATCGCTTTGATTTCAGTGAGTTGCGGGCCACGAGGGCCGTCTTGGCAGCTGCCGTGTATCCAGACACCTGCGCGCAGACCGTGTTTGCGAATAAAGTCTGGTGGCACAAAGACGTCTTCTTTGCATTGGGTGAAATTTTTCCCGGGCACGCGCAGAAAGCCAAAGCCTTTGGGGGCGAGCTCAAGCATGCCATTCACATCGACGGGATCTCCGGTTAGGACAATCGGCTTGCGTTCCCGTTTAGAGTTGTCGCGGGGGGTATCTCGCGGGTTGTCTCGGCGATCGCGCCTATTTTTATTATTACCTCGGTTCCGGTTATTGTTATTGCGCCTTTTGTTGGAGGATCGAGGCTTCTCGCCTTGATTGCCATCTGAGTCACTGCCTGTCTCACGATTTGGTTTGTTGCCCGAGCCTTTCTTGACTGGTCCGAGGCCCTTGACGCGCCCCATACGTGGTTTGTCGTCGGAGTTCTCGCGGGATTTGTCACCGGACTTGTCGTCATTGCGGCCTTGAGAGTTGGAGTTCTCGTTAGGCGAGGGTGTTTTAGGACTTGGGTCCTGTTTGGCTTGGTCGCTCATAATTCAGCAGATAAATACTTCAAAGAATGAATAGTATAAATAGAGATGGTTCGAAGAGATGGTTGGTAGGGATAATTCGCAGAGATAATCTAGCTTGCATCAAGTCCTGTTTGAGCTGGCAGCGATGAAGCGGCAGCTGTGATCAGAGTGAGAAACAACGAATAGAAAATGTTGTGTATGTGTGTGCTGTTAGCACAAGAGGCTGTCATTGGACAATAGGCTACGCCGATATTGTGTGATTTCACTTACTGCTGGGGCGTGCAAAATCGCTATCCCTGAGAGGTGATATCTTGAGTGACGGGAATTGGCGAAAAATAGAAGTTCGTTACCCGAGAATTTCCGGAGGAGAACCGTCTGCCAAATCGTCCAGACACAAGGAATATGTATGAAATCCCTTGAATTGGCAATGACTTTTTATGCAGAAAAAGAAGATGCCGCATAGCAAAGCGTAGAACCTTGCCTGAGTTTGTTGTTATTCAGCGGCTGAGCTTACCGTGGGATGGTTGTTTGCAGTATGATTGAATCAGCAGCTGCGAGCAGGGCTTGGCTTGCTCGGGGAAGTAGCAACGTATCGCCTTCTTGATGAGTTCTACCGTCGCTGGATTCGAGCTTGCCACTGACAACGGTGACAATAGAGAAACGTTCCTGGTCGGGGTTGCCAAGCATAGTGCCTGTAGAGAGATTCAAGCGATCAACATGAAAGTAGGGGCAGGTAGCGAGTGTGTTGCCATTAGGCTCATCCATCCCTGGTTCGACATCGGAGAAGTCGATGCAACGGATCGATTGCTCGACATGGAGATCACGCGGCACGCCATCCAGTCCCAACCGATTCCAGTCAAACACACGGTATGTGGTGTCCGAGTTTTGTTGTATTTCGTAGATGACGAGGCCGGCGCCAATGGCATGAAGTCGTCCCGAAGGAATGAAGATCGAATCTCCACGCTGGGGCGCAATGCTATGAACAACCTGGTCGACGCTACCTTTCTCGACGGCATCTTGGAAGTCGGCTTTAGTAATGCCGGCCTTGAGTCCCACATAGAGTTGAGCACCCGGGGTCGCGTCGGCAATATACCACATTTCTGTTTTGGCTTCTCCTCCGAGCTCTGAGGCGATTTCTGCGGGCGGGTGGACTTGGATGGAGAGCTTATCACGAGCATCCAATATTTTGATAAGCAGCGGAAAGCGGGGAGAGTCTTCAAATCCGGATCCGAAAATTTCCTCGCGGCTGTTTTGCCAGAGCTCATTGAGTGAAGTGCCTTTCAGCGGCCCATGGTTGACAATGGATTGTTCAGCTGGCCGATCGCTCATCTCCCAGGCTTCGCCATAAGGAATGTCAGCAGCTGGGAGTTCTCTTTCAAAAATCTTCTCCAGCTCATGCCCGCCCCAGACACGCTCCATGTAGAGGGGTTTGAAAGTAATAACATGCATGCCCTAGGACATAGCTAAGACAGTCCATTGTTCCAATAATAACTGAGAAAAATATTCGTATCTGCAGTCAGATAGACTATTTATGTGCATGGACAATTCGATGGCTCAGAGCGCCGATCCCGCATGGATCAAAGCGGAGAACCTGCACCGTGGATACTCAGTGGGTAAAAAGCGCATCGAGGTGTTGCACGGGATTGATTTGCAGATTCAACGAGGTGAAAAAGTGTTTCTCTGTGGGCCGAGTGGTGCTGGTAAAACAACACTGATGTATATTCTCGCTGGGCTTGAGCAGCCTGAACAGGGCAAGGTATGGGTTGATGGGCAAAATCTCTATGCATTATCCCGCCGGCAGCAGGCTCGAGTGCGAAACAAATGGATGTCCTATATTTTTCAGAACTATTACCTGATGCCCGAGTTGACGGCATTGGAAAATGTGATGGTGCCAGCCATGATCAGCGGTAAAGACTCGGTGGATAAGGCAAGAGAGTCACTGGAGCGTGTGGGCCTAGGGAATAGAATCGATCATTTGCCGGCCGAGCTCAGTGGTGGTGAACAGCAGCGCGTTGCCATTGCCCGTGCCTTGGTCAATTCGCCGCAAGTTATTTTTGCCGACGAACCGACAGGGAACCTAGACTCCCGCAATGGTGCGCAGGTTATGGAGATGCTTTTGGCGTTGTCCGCTGAGGATGGTGCCACGCTGGTAGTGGTCACCCATGACGAGGCTTTAGCGGTAAATGGAGATCGGAAATTGGTTATCAAAGACGGGGTGATCTCAGAGGATGCTGTCATCGCTTGAAAAATTGCGTTTTCATGATGCTCAATTCATGCTTTAAACCGCTGCGCGCACTGATAACTTGCAAACCATTAAATACTAACTCCGCATGAGTGACTCACAAAAAATCTGGTTGGATGGCCAAATGTTGGATGAATCTGAAGCTAAAATTTCAGTATTCGATCACGGCCTGCTGTATGGTGATGGTATTTTTGAAGGCATTCGTTGCTACAACGGGCGTGTTTTTCGTCTGGTGGAACACGTTGAGCGTTTGTTTTTGTCTGCGCGCGCTATCCTACTCGATATGCCGTGGACCGAGCAGGAGGTGTGTGACATCGTTTGTGATACGATCCGTGCTAATAATTTGACGGATGGTTATATCCGTTTGGTGGTAACTCGCGGTAGCGGCGGTCTAGGCCTCAATCCTTACCTATGCAAAAGGCCTTCGATGTTCTGTATTGCAGCTTCAATCCAGCTCTACCCTGAGGAGTATTACGAAAAAGGCCTAGAGTTGATTACCTGCTCTACGCGTCGCCCAAGTCATGCGACCTTAAGCCCGCAGGTGAAGTCGTTGAACTACCTCAACAACATTATGGCGAAAGTCGAATGTATTAAGGCAGGGGTGATGGAGGGGCTCATGCTCAATGACGCGGGAACGGTTGCTGAGTGCACAGGCGATACCGTTTTCATTGTCAAAAAGGGTGTTATTGTCACTCCAAAGATTACGGATGGAGCCCTTGATGGGATTACCAGAGGGGTGATCTTTGATCTTTGTGATCGCTTTGATATTGAGCTTATCGAAGATACGATTACTCGTTACGATGTTTATACCGCAGATGAAGTTTTCCTGACGGGAACGGCAGCTGAAGTTATTCCTGTGGTTAAGGTAGATGACCGTCCTATAGGTAATGGTGAGCCTGGTGAAGTCTTCAGGAAGATGTTGGCAGGGTTCCGCGAGGAGGCGGGTACTACAGGCACACAAATCTAGTACTTTATCCCTTGCCATGTTGTAGCAGGCTCGGTGATACTGGACTTATGCCAGTTAAAGGAGCGTTAGAAAAGTACTTGGTCAAGCCGGGGCAAAAATTAAATCTCGCTAAACGAGAAACGGATGACAAATCGCTCTTCGATGGCAACAAAGATGAGCACGAGCCCTTTTTAAAGCAGCTCAGGGAGGATCTCAAGATTCAGCAAAATCACCTCTATGCTGAAAACAAGCACCGCTTGCTAGTGGTCATCCAGGCGATGGACACAGGGGGCAAGGATGGCACGGTGAAAAGTGTTTTTTCTGATGTCGATCCACAGGGTATTCACGTGGAGCCTTTCAAAAAGCCATCTGAGGACGAGTTGGCACGAGATTTCTTATGGCGTGTTCATGCAAAGGTGCCTCGAAATGGTCAGATTGTGGTATTTAACCGCAGCCACTATGAAGATATACTCGCAGTGAGAGTAAAAAATATTTTCCCGAAGTCGGTTTGGGAACCTCGCTACCAGCATATTGTCGACTTTGAGCGAATGTTAGCTGACGAGGGCACAACGATTGTTAAAATTTTTCTGCATATCTCTAAAGACGAACAGAAAGAACGATTGCAGTCGCGTTTAGATAATGTGGTCAAGCACTGGAAGTTTAATCCCGATGACTTGAAGGACCGGGCACGTTGGGACGACTTTCAAGGGGTCTACGAGGATCTCATAGAAAAAACATCAGCCGAGTGTGCTCCATGGTATATCGTGCCGTCAGATCGAAAATGGTATCGCAACCTTGTCGTTGCTCGTATCATCGTCGATACGCTGAAGGATCTTGATATGAAGTTCCCCATTGCCGACTGGATGGCCGAGGATATCGTAATCGACTAACATTGTGAGTGCCTACTCAGAGGAGTTTTCCATACGAACTCAGGGGAAGGGGACCTACGAGATCACTGACCAGGTAGTCCACGCCGTGGCAGGGGCTGGGGTGGAGACGGGCACCGTCACCGTGTTTGTGCAGCACACGAGTGCCAGTCTGGTGATCATGGAGAATGCAGATCCGACGGCGCGGACAGACTTAGAGGCATTTTTTGATCACTTAGTTCCAGAGGATACGCCTTATTTTGTGCATACCTATGAAGGTTCTGATGATATGCCGTCCCACATCAGAATGGCTCTGACTCGCTCCAGTGAGGTGATCCCCGTGATTCGAGGCAGAATGACGCTCGGGACTTGGCAGGGTATTTTTCTGTTTGAACACCGGCGCGCCGCGCACAAGCGGCTCATTAGCGTGGTGGTACAAGGTGACTAATGGCGTGCTGCGTGAAGTTGATGCGCTGAGTAGAGTAAGAGGATCTATTTTAAGGTGCGGTAATTTTCATTTCTGAGCGTCACGCCGAGAGCGTCCAAATGCTCAAGTAAAGGCATGACGATTTTACGCGTAGAGTCCAGATGTTGGCGTAGCTCACTGGCAGTAGCTTGTCCATGGCTTGAAATGAAGGTTTTTACCTTTTGAGTCGCGGCATCGAGCGCAGCAGAGGTAATGACGATCTTTGGGTCTAGTTCAATCACTTGACCAGAGCGGATGAGAAACTTCATCGCCTGGTCCTGTGCGGGTGTGTTGATGAGGTCTGATTTGTTGGGTGGGTTAAGGCCCGTTTGATCGAGCTGTGTGACGATTGATTGGGCAATCTTTTCGATCTCATCTGGGAGTGTCAGCCGGTGGTTCGGATGAGCGACGCCTTGTCCGCTACCTTGATAGCCTTTGGTGCCCAGCGTAGTGATGAGGAGCTCTAAGACCTCTTCAGGGCAGTCGATTTCCTTTTGTAGGTTATCGAGTGGCATGCTGGGTAGGTCTTGATGCTGTTTGTGCCAATCGCGTATGGATTTCTCAGCTTGGTCCTGCAGGCTTTTCCACCACTTGCTATGAATGAGCAGATCATTGTGGCGGATGACACTGCCCTCAGCGATGAGCTTTTCGCTGGTTTCACGAATGATGTCAGGATGAAAGGGGTGATTGTTTAATACCTGCTGCGCCTTGAGTATTTTGTCTCTGACTAGGCGGGTGCGAATGTAAACAGCAGGATCATTAGGCTGTGCAGCTCTGGCATGGAGGAAGGTTTCTCGGGATTCGGTGCGGAAGCCTTGCCGTGTGGGCAGCGCGTCGAGCACGGTGCCGCCAGCGAGCGTGCTCTGCTGAGAGCCATCTCGAAGAACGATACGATCACCCGTAAGAAAAAAGAGGGGTTTCTCTAAGCGAAGCTGGGCAAGGCAGTCTTCACCTGGGTTAAGATGATTGCGATCATGCAGGATGACACGCGCTCTGCAGCGAGCAGAGCCGTGATGGATCATCACCGTTTCCATGTGTTTGAGGGCTCGAGGTTTAATGCCTGGGATAGGCCGTGCCAGACGTTGCAGATGGATGTCGAGGGTGTCAGTGGGCACACCACATGATTGAGCCGTGAGAGTGAGGCCGCGCTTGGCACCTGGTTTTCCCGGTGCGTCAATAGGCAGGTCGGGAAGGTTGAGGGCGGTGCGCATGCCCGGCAGTGCCCGCTCGAGGGCTTGGTTATGGCTTTGAATGTAACGAACCTTGGCCGGAATGCCGACAGGTTGGGCAATCAGAGAATCTCCGATATGAATGCTGCCGCCTGTGAGGGTTCCCGTGACCACCGTGCCGGTGCCTTTGGGGGAGAAGATACGGTCAATGGCTAGGCGTGGTTTGAGCGCGTCTTGTTGCGGTTGGCAGTTCTGAAGGTTCTGGGTGATCGTGTCCTTGAGTTGATCGATGCCTTCGCCTGTGATGGCGGAGACGGGTATGATGGGCGCTTCAGCAATCGAGGTGTCTTGAAGTTCGTCGCGCAGCATTTCCACGCTGAAGGGCACATCTTCACAGAGGTCAGCTTTGGTGAGAGCAATGATGATGTTGGAAATGCCGAGATAGGTAAGGATATGTAAATGCTCCTCTGATTGTGGCATCCAACCATCATCGGCTGCGATGATGAACAGTGCGATATCGAGAGCGCCAACACCGGCAACCATATTGTTCACGAAGTCGGCATGCCCAGGCACGTCGACGATGCCGAGCTCATAGGCTTCCTCTTCATGAGTAAGAGAGAGGTGAGCGAAGCCTAGCTCAATGGTTACACCGCGTGCTTTTTCCTCAGGCAGGCGGTCTGGATCAGAGCCGGTAAGACACTTGACCAAAGATGACTTGCCGTGATCGATATGACCGGCAGTGCCCAGGATGAGATGATGCATCACGGGCTAACCATCAGAGATACTCTATGAACAATCAAGCGATTATCCTCTGATATAGTTTTCTGCATAGGCTTATTCTTCGGCATGCTTTTTACGTTGCTCGTTGGCAGCTGCATTATAAATATTAAAATCGATTTTTGAAAAAGCAGCCAGATCGATGCTGACATCGCCAAGCGCCTGGCTGTAGCCGCTTAGTTTGTCCTCAGTGATCGAGCTGAGTTTGAGGGTGATGAATCCGCCATGATGAAACCAAGCTCGGACATCCCCTTTGTATTTTTTGGGCTCTTCACGCTTGTCTTTCCAGTTGATGGATTTGATTCTTTCGATGGGGATGCGTATGGGTGTGTGCTTGGTGTTGACGATCATTCGGTCGTCTTGAATGACGCCTACAGTGCACGGCACACTATCTCCATTCATGAGGATGATGTCGTGAGGTTGTTTTGCTTCTGCTGGGAGGTCATCGTCGGCTTGATTGCGTGCAAGCTTACCCAGCGGTATGCCATTCCATGGAGAGACGTAGATGTTGGATATTGAGATGGGCCTCAAGCGATGCGAAACAAAGGTTAAACCTGTTCCTAGATCATCAGGTTCTGCAATGGGGGATTGCATGATGCAGGCTTGCTTTCCATTGAT
>JAFMDE010000208.1 GCA_017857425.1 Akkermansiaceae bacterium | reverse complement strand
ATTTATTAGCTCCATGCTGGGTCATACTCACCGCGGGGTGCCCCTCGCGCGGCATACCATAGGTCATCGGGTGGTAAGGGGGTGTGGGCCGAGCTAGTAGCTTGCCGTCATCCTCAATGGTATCACGCATGAAATCAACCACTTGGCCGTCTTTCTCGCGGGGAAGCTCGGTGATCATGAATGGCTCATACTCTTCCCAAGTAACCTCATGCTTACCCATCCAGAAAGGTGTGAGCGTCACATCAATCACATCATCGGCCTGCTCGCCCTGCCAGCGAAAGCCACCGCCCTTGACGGGAAGCATTTCAAAGGAGGCTCCGGTATCCAGCTCTTCAGTGTAAGCCTTGCCCTGCGAGCCCTCGGCCGGTCTAGCCTTGCCCTGCGAGCCCTCGGCCGGTCTAGCCTTGTGTGCCTCCTTCTCCACCTGCTTAAGAATGCGCTCACGGATGAGCTTGGTGAGGCGCATTTGTTCCTCATCGACATTATCACCCAGCTCGATGACCCGCGGCTTGGAAGCCTCTGCCTCAGCAGCTTGATTTTCGACCTCGGCCTGATTTTTCAGGCAAGAAGCGAAGAAGATACAGACAGTGGCGATGGCAGTAATGCTGGAAAGGTGCAGTTCGATCTTGGTTTTCATGTTAGATAATTTCGACTTATGGGAAAGTATCAGCGGATATCGGAGCAAATCAATCTCTGATCCTGATATTTCTGAACCCAACCGCAGCACCGTGCCCGGCAAAACCGATGTAGCCATCAGATACATTCAAACCAGGGCGTTGCTTTTTATCCATGAAGTCCTTCACTTTACCGAGGTCGCCATCGAGAATAGGAACGCCGTTAAGCTCAACCTGGATGCGGCTCCCCTTAACAGTAACCACCTGGTGATTCCACTCCCCAACCGGACGCAGGTAACCACGGTGTGCTGGAATCATGCCATAGGCACTACCGTGAAACTGACGAGGATCGAGGTCCTTATATTGGTCTGCGCTGTTGTCGAGAATCTGCAGCTCACACATGCCAACGTAAGCTCCGTCACCCTTGCCGGGATAACGCACGAGAAGACCATTGTTGCCACCGGGTGGAAGTTTAAATTCGAAGGCCAGCTTGAAGTCGGCGTATTTCTGTTTCCGATAGATCAGCTGGCCTTTGCTGACATAAACCGCATCGTCGCTGATCTCGCAGCCTTTCGGCACACTGGCCTGCCAATCCCCGAGGGATTTGCCATCAAAGATCCTCTGCCAACCCTTACCAGAGGTAGCTTCTGCCAATATCGTGTCTGCCTCGGCAGCGGGAATTTCACGCACGTAGATGTTGCGCCACGCCACGGGAGCTCCATGGGTTTGTAAAATAATCGGTCCTTGCTTGTCCAGTGGACGGTCTCGTTTCCAGAAGTTCTGCATGTAGACACCATCCACCACCAGCTTGTCATTGAGCCAGACCCACGTGCAGGAGCCAATTTGGCGAATACGTAAGCGATTCCACTCTCCGATCGGCTTGTCAGCGTGCACCAGCGGGTGCTTTCCAGCGCCGGCTCCCTTGTTGTTCCACAAGCCACCCGATCCCTTGTCCGCACCATGCTTCCATTTGCCAGCTTCTTCCCGCGTGTCCCAGATTTGCACCTGGGGGGTTCCGCGCATGTAGATACCACTGTCCGACCCGGCATCGAGGCGGAAATCGACCATGAATTCCACGTCACCATAGTCCTTGATCGTACACAAATAAGGCCCATGGCCGTCATTGTGAATCACCCCGTCTTTGATCTGCCAATGCACGGGGAAGACCTCGAGATCCTTCTTGCGCTTAGCTGCAATCTTCTTGGCATCCCTGAGCTTGACGTAGTCATGGGGATTCTCCGCGCGCCAGCCACTGAAGTCCTTACCATCAAATAGGGAGGTAAAGCCTTCAGGAGGCGTCTCGGCAAGGCCTGGGCTAGCAGCAAGCACCAGAAGCCCTGCCACCTGAGAAATGAGGTGTCTTGTTTTCATCTTGGTAAAGATAAGTAAGAGTCCGGACAGACTCTAGGAAAATTTGGTTATTCCGACTTCGGCAACAGGCCGTGGCGTGAACGGAGTGTCGAAATTCATTCCCTCCACCTTGATGAGTTCATCGGTGGATGACATAATCTGTTTGTCGGTGATGAGCTGCCCGGTGTAGCAGGCTGTCCGGCCCATGATCGCCAGCGCATGACTATGCTCCATTTTGCCGATCACATCATTGAATACCTTGCCGCTGCGGATGTGATTGAGAAGAATTTTGTGTTCTTCCTGGTAACCCAAACCACCCTTGCTCCGCCAGACGACCTTACCGTCTCTGGTGATTGATACTCCACTTTTATCAAGTGCGGCGAAACCCTTGCTACCGGTGATCGCGTCACCACTGACCCCATAGGCACCCGGGATCTGACGACCCATGAAATCGGCCCGGCGGCCATCCGCGTATTCGTAGTTCAGAGCAAACTGATCCCAGTTGTTGGCACCCACAACCGGCTTGATGTTGGCACCCATACCCATGCACTTCACAGGCATCTGATCCCCCATCGCCCAGCACATTTTGTCGAGACCGTGGATCATGAATTCCATCATGCAGTCTCCACTGAGCTCCAGATAATTTTGCCAATAACGCAGAGCCCACTGCATGTCGGACATGCCGGATTTCGCCTTGAACTTAATGTCTGCCATCATGTTGGGGCGCCGGCTACCGCAGTAAGTGGAGGAAACCGAGAGAACATCGCCAATCTGACCGTCCTGAATGCGCTTGTGTAGCTCCATCAGGTGTGGAGAGTAACGCCAAACCAAGCCCGTCATGACAGACAAGCCCTTGGACTGAGCCTTTTTGGCGGAATCCACTACGCTCTTCAGTCCGGGAATGTCATTGGCGAAAGGTTTCTCCATGAATACATGCTTACCGGCGGCTATTGAGGCGGCCAAATGCTGAGGGCGGAACACGGGTGGAGTTGCCAGGATGACGATGTCCACACCACTATCAATCACCTTCTGGTAACCGTCAAAACCGAGGAAA
>JAFMDE010000207.1 GCA_017857425.1 Akkermansiaceae bacterium | reverse complement strand
AGAACATCGACCATGTGCTGCAGATTACCCGCTCCACCTGATGCAATAACTGGGATACTCACAGCCTCACTGACCGCTCGAGTTAACTCAATATCGTAACCTTCCTTGGTTCCATCTGAGTCCATACTGGTGAGCAAAATCTCCCCAGCACCACGACGGCAGACTTCCTTCGCCCACTCTACAGCATCTAGCCCCACGGGAGTCCGTCCTCCATGCGTGTAGACACCCCATTTTCCTAGACCCTCACGTTTAGCATCAATAGCTACCACGATGCACTGGTTGCCAAAGGCCGTTGCGCCCTCGTTGATCAGCTCAGGTCGATTCACCGCTGCGGTATTAATCCCAACCTTGTCTGCACCCGCCATCAGCATCTCACGCATATCCTCCACCGTGCGGATACCGCCACCAACAGTCAGGGGTATGAAACACTTTTCGGCAGTACGCCTGACCACATCCACCATGGTTTTGCGCTCATCAGATGAAGCCGTGATATCGAGAAAAACAAGCTCATCTGCCTCTTGATCATTGTAGGCGATTGCACATTCAACCGGGTCACCAGCATCCCGGAGATCAACAAAGTTGGTTCCTTTGACAACACGACCATCAGTAACGTCGAGGCAGGGAATAATTCTTTTAGCGAGCATGGTGTCTTATTTTTACGTTCTGAGTTGCCTGTTTCAACCCTCTATTTTGCCATTAGAGCCCATGCCCCGTAGCGCATACGCTTGGCATAAGTTTCAAGATTTCTCAGATGTTGTTTTTGCTTGGAGGCTGTTGTGTTGTCTGGAAGATTCACGGGCTTTGTGTGAATTCTGCCGAGACCATGAGCGACAAGTAGTTCATGCAGGTAATGCGGCTGGCCCTTCCAGTCAACAATGACAAAGGCATATTTGCGATGTGAGTTATAGACCCGCTCACCACTGGTCACCACCGTAAAGCGTTTATCTTGGAGTAGTTTTTTGACAAAGACCTTGGCAGCCATCCCGACCTTTGTGGTTTCATCCTGGCTCAAACCTCCCATCGCACGCCCTTGCTCGGAGATGCGCTTGTGGTTGGTATTACCATCCCTGTAGCTGCGTGCTGCACTCTCAGGGGCATCAACAAAATAGATACGGATTTCCTCACGGCCATGGGGTGCCTGAATATGGAAACTATCTCCATCATTACCTCGGTGATCGATCATCATGCAATCTTCCCAGATCTGGTAGCGTGAAGACAACAAGCTCGCCTTAGTCAGCGGTGCTTCGCCTTGACTAGATGAATCTGTGCTTAGCACCTCGCTCTGAGTAAGCTCAGCCAACTCAGCCCCCTGACCTTCGTTGGTCTCTTGGTATCGGGTCCACACAAAAGTCAAAATCACGACAAGCATTATCGCCGTGCTGAGCACTGTCTGTTTCTTTTTGGCTGCCATGATAATTTAAATTCCTTTGAGCCCCTTGTAGGGTGGATAAGTGCCCGTTGGGACGGATTGCTTGAGCCAGTCTTTCTTGAGCTTTCGGTGAGCCCGGATGAAACTGCTTGGATCTGCCCAGTTCGTCAAGCTGCGCTCCACATTCTCACGCTTCATACCGATAGTAAGATTATGCCGCATTTCAAAATGAAGATGAGCAGGATACATTCCACGATTACTTCCTAAGGTGCCAATCTGCTGTCCGCGCTTCACGAAGTCCCCGTTTTTTACGGTAATACTTCTTAAGTGAGCATACTGAGAGTCGATATATTTGACCTTTTTGGTTTCGGGGTCTCGGTAAACATGGCGCAGTAAAACACAAGGCCCCCAGCCACCACGGCAATCGTAAGCAAACATCACTACCCCATCGGCAATGGCATAAATGGGATCACCCAGATCACTATCTCCGCCACCCTTACCATTCCAATCCTCACCAAAATGCACTGGTGGGCGCAACCTCATTCCACGTGCTTTGTAATAGCCCTCCGCATCAGGCTTGCCGACGGGGAAATCAAAACCATCTGCGAGATGCATCCTTACCTCGGCGCGCACATTGCCAGGCATCATGAAAATTAAGCCCAGCACCAGCATGAAAACAAAAGCGGAGAGCCTGCCTCGCTTCAGATTCAGCATGGTGACGAGAGGAAACATTGCTCAATTGGGATAACAGGTATTACTGAGCTGTTAGTGAGAAATACAACACCCCCGCAGTAGCGACTGCAAAACAGTAATAAGAAAAGTATTCTAGCTTACCTTGCCTGACAGCCCCCATCACCAAATAAATGGCCAGCAAACCAACAATAGCTGCCGCAATCGCCCCCGCCAGATAAGGACCCGTGAAGCAGGACTTAAGCGCCTCTGAAAACGAGCCTGTCTGCTCCATGCGATCTTTCATGGTCAGCACAAAACCACCCGTGATAGCTGGAATCGACATAAGAAAAGAAAACTCGGCGGCTTTTTCTGCCTTAGCACCACTGAGCATGCCCGCAACAATCGTTGACCCAGAACGGGAAATACCGGGCAGAATAGCAAAGGCCTGGCCGATGCCCATGATGAGCGCAGATTTGCAGCCGACACCACCACCACCTTTTTTAACCAGGCGCGGCACAAAGAGCAAAAATCCTGTCACATAAAGCAGCGCCGAGACCACCACCGGCTTACCGGGAACAGCATCGAAAAACTCCTTAAACAGCAAGGCCGCAATCACTGCGGGAAGCGTGGCCAAAGCCAAAAACATGATTTTCTTGCGCTCATCGATCATCTCCTTGTCAAAGAGAGACAAAACCAAGCTCCACAGACTCTTACGAAAAAACAGCAGCACGCTGACCAGGGTCCCAATATGCAAAATCACCTCAAAGCCAAGGTCTGGCTGATGGCTTGATCCCAGTTCGCGAATACCCAATAAATACTGAGTTAACACGATGTGCCCTGATGATGAAATAGGCAGAAACTCAGAGAGACCCTGCACAATGCCCACGATAATCGCTTTCCAAATTTCCATAATAATGGCGGCACCCGCAGGAAGCCACATGCAAGCTACTCACCCGAGAAGCTGCGGGCAAGCCCATTCATAG
>JAFMDE010000041.1 GCA_017857425.1 Akkermansiaceae bacterium | reverse complement strand
TCCATTGCCGACGCGATCGCGAATGCTGCCGCCGTACTCATCGACTTTGACGGTGTCATTATTGATAGTGAGTGGCCGATTTATCAAACATGGCGACGTGTTTTTCAGAGTCAGGGGCATGAACTATCACAAGATATTTACATCCGCTGCATTGGTTCTGATTTTGATACATGGTCACCACCTGCCTACCTAGAAGAACTCACTGGGGAAACTTTTGATTGGGACAAAATCAACGCCGAGCGTCAGGTCGAACTGACGCGTGACTTAGAAGATGCCGAACCCATGCCCGGAGCGGCAGAGTTACTTAAAAAACTGGAACACTCACCATCCGCGATCGTATCAAGCTCATCACATCGTTGGGTTGATGGCTGGATGAACAAACTCGACTTGATGCCTCTGGTCAATGCCACCGTCTGCCGAGGTGACGCGCCCAAAATCAAACCTGCACCTGACCTCTTCCTTGAGGCAGCTCGGCAATTAAATGTCGAGCCATCTGACTGCCTTGTCATTGAAGATTCACACAACGGCATGCACGCCGCTCATGCGGCAGGAATGGAGGTGCTCGCCGTACCAAATCGGCTGACCAGTATTCTAGATTTCAGTCAGGCGGCGTGGTTTGCAGAATCACTCAGTGAGCTTATCTCGTCAGACACGGCACAGCCCGGATCTTAACCCGTCGTTCTTAAGCCACTAGCAATCGCATTGACCGAAAACTGAAGAGAATTCAGCAAGGCTGCTGTTTTTTCTTCGTCGTCACCCTGCATCGCTTCGCGCCACTCACTGAGCAGGCGGATCTGCTGTTGGTGCAGCAGATACAGTGAGAACTCACGTGTCTCAAGTGTGCGTAACATCCTTGGACGGCGTTCTGCAAAGGGGGAGCCAAAGACCTCATCGATCATTTTACCCGTTAACTCAAACTCCTCGGTTATCATGGTCTGGAAAAACGTGCGCAGTTTCTTATCCTTCACTAGATCGGCATATCCATTCATGAGTTTCAAGTCTGCACTTGCCAGATTCGTCTCCACGTTGGTGAGTAAATATCTCAAGAAAGGTGAAGTTTGCACCATCACGGTTAGTCCATCAAAGCCCGCTCTGTTTTCAGACTTAAGCTTTTGCAAGGCAGCACCTACTCCATACCATCCCGGCAAGTAATAACGAGCTTGAGTCCAGCTAAACACCCAAGGAATGGCGCGCAAATCATCTAGGCTAGCACCACCCGTACGGCGTGATGGCCGCGAGCCAAACCGACCATGCTCAAGAGCATCAATGGGTGTTGCCTGACGATAAAACTCAATGAAACCTGGTGCTTCAATCAACTGACGATAACTCTTGCGGCTGGCTGTGGATAGCCAGTCCATAATCTCGCAGTAATCAGGCTCCCCTAATGCAGCAGCATCTTTTTCCTTGCTGTTAAACATCGTCACGCCGGCGACGCCAGCCATGAGCAATTCAAGGTTGTAGGTAGCATTGGATAGGTGGGAATATTTTCTTGGGATGACTTCTCCCTGCTCGGTCACTCTCATAGCGCCATTAAGGCTGCCATGAGGTAAGGAACGCAGAAACCATTTCACAGGACCAGCACCCCGACTAATCGTACCACCACGGCCATGGAAGAACTCACACCGTGCTCCTGCTTCAGCGCACGCCTCGGTGATCTTCGCCTGTGCTTTCTGCAGAGACCATTGACCAGATAACAGCCCGCTATCTTTGTTACTGTCACTGTAACCAACCATGACTGCCATTGTATGTGGCCCGCTGTCAGAGGTAATATAATGACCTTTGGGAGCGGTGGCAAAGTAAGCTCTTACAATCTCACCACCTCGATCAAGATCATCCCCTGTCTCAAAGAGTGGGCAAGCAGGAATACTGCTGAGCCACATCCCATTTTTCCAATCTGCCATGTGACCCTCACGTGCCAACAAGTGGACGAGCAGCAAGTCCGAAACGTTTCTGGTCATACTGACAATGTAGAGCCCAAAACATGCTTTACCGTATTTACGGGTATGCCTTCGTAAAACCTTGAAGCAATCCATTACCTTGCCGATCTCACTCTCAGAATCTGCCTTCCAAGGGCGCCATGGACGTTCATTCTTCAACTCCGTTAAGAGAAAATCGACCCGCTTCTCTTCGCTCCAGGACCCATAGTCAGCAGCACCTTCTGAACCAGCAATTTCAAGCATTTGCATGGCCGCCTTATCGTGGAATGGTGAGTTCTGGCGAATATCCAAAGATGCCAAATGAAACCCAAAAACCTGAACCAGCCTGTGCAAGGGGTGGATGACATTGAGTGAGGTCGTAGATGCACCCACTTCATGGAGTGTCTGCTCCATTAAATTGAGGTCAGCATCATAATCCTCGGCCAACAGGTAAGGCGCCCTGTTACTATCAATGAGTTTTTCACGCATCAAGTAGCAGAGGCAACGCCATGGTTCACGTGCATGGATAGCCGCTATCTCTCGACCTTGATTTCCCTGCTCCTTAGTCAACTCTACCACTCTGCGGCTGAGGGCTTCAGGAACCTGAGCGGAGGGTGGCGACAGGGTTAAAACATCAGCTGCTTCACGCACCGCCTTGGAGTGAATACGCAGAGCATGTTTTCTAAGTCGACGCAGAGTATCAGAAGTAACCTCAGCAGTAACAAGCGGGTGGCCATCACGATCACCACCAACCCAGGTGCCGAATTGCAGCTTAGGGTAAGCAGATGCTTTGCGAAGCTCTGCAACATCCCAACCCACATTGGACCAGGCCGCTTCCAATGAGGCGTCGAGTTTTGCAACGACCGAGGGAAATACATCACGCAGATAATAAATGGTGTGCCGAAGTTCACCCAAGATACTTGGACGTGAGGCATGGATCTCCCCAGTATGCCATAGTGTTTCGAGGCCAACCTTGATCGAGTTCATCACTGATGAGAGGCTCAATGGGTCATCCAGACTACGATCCCAGCGGACTAAATCCTTATAAATGGCGAGGTGACGCTCGCGGACTGTATGACGTTTAGCTTCCGTGGGGTGCGCCGTTAACACAGGCGTCACCTTGATTTCCTTCAACGCTTTGATGACCTGCTCTTGGCTGAACCCCGCCTCATGAAGAGACGCGATCACGCTTCCCCACATGCCACGCTCGGCGGCAATACCAAAATCTCTCCTGCGTCTCTGCCTAACCACCGTGGCTGTGCGCTCCTCAACAATATTGAGTATCTCAAAACAAACCGCCTGAAGTTGAGCCATCGAGGCCATACCCTCAGTATCCATGGGCCGTTGCACCACTTGTTTTTCACGCCAGGGAATACTATCAGTGAAGTCTATTTCCTCGGTAAGAACCTCAGCGAGACTATCCATCAATATGCGCAGACGCTGCTTGAGGTCGATAAAACCCTGCTGACGATAGTCTTTGTTAGCAACGGCAAGGCTATTTGCAGGCTCTTGAGAGGTATTATTTGGATCCATGTTATACACCAAAAAATTAATAGTGATGAGCCTTACTGTCCAGAAAGATCATCTGTCCAACGAGTCATGTTTGCTGGTTTGATGCCTTGGGGGTTGTGGACTTGCTGCCGATGATGTAGAAATTCACCAGACGATGATTTCATTTGCAGAAGAAGCAGGCACCCACCGTGCTCCCGGTGAGCTGGTTACAGAAATGGAACAGATGTTCTCCACCGATGGAGGGCTATCTGCGTCACCTGATTTTGAGTATCGACCACAGCAACAGCAAATGGCCATGGCCGTAGCTGAAGCATTAGACCAGCGCCACGTGCTGTGTGCAGAAGCTGGCACCGGAGTGGGAAAATCATTAGCCTATCTCATTCCCGCAGCAAAATTTGCGATGGAGAGCGGCAGAAAGGCCATCATATCTACGCACACGATCAACCTTCAGGAACAGCTCATCAGCAAAGATATTCCGCTGGCCAACAAAATTCTTGGTGGAGGCCTGCACGCTGCCTTACTCAAAGGCCGTGGCAACTATCTCTGCCCACTGAGAATGAGGCGGGCCATGGACCAAGCCGGCGACTTATTTAGCACCAGTGAGTCCGAGGAGATGAAGGCAATCTGGGACTGGGCCGAGGGCACGAAAGATGGCACAAAAAGTGATTTGGACTTTATTCCCACACCGAAAGTCTGGGCTCAAGTTTGTAGTGACGGCGCCGTCTGCACGCAGCGCACATGCGGCAGAAATGGCAACTGCTTCTACCAGCAGGCGCGCAAGGAGATGGAGGCTGCTAATGTGGTCGTGGTCAATCACACCTTATTTTTCTCCCTCTTTGTGCTCAACGAACTTCCTGATGATGATTTGGGTTATCTCTTTGCTGATGACTTTGTCATCTTCGACGAGGCCCATACCCTCGAGCATGTAGCCGCAACGCAGTTGGGCTTACGGCAGAGTCACGCGGGGCTGAAATTTGAGGTGCAGCGTCTCTACAATCCCAAAAACCGCAAAGGTTTGCTGCGCGCATTGCGCCACGCTGGATCGATCAAAGCTGCAGAAGTTGTGTTGAGTGCCGCTGATGATTTTTATGACAACATCCAGCACGAGGTGGAGTTTGGAAAATTCAGCAAAGAGTATCGAATTCGCAAACCTGACTTTGTTGAAAACACCCTCGCCGAACCCCTACGCCGACTCTGGACCGAGGTCGAGCACGCTGCAGATGGACTAGAAAATGATTCCCCTGCCAAAGCTGAGCTGATGGATGGCGCCAGGCGCATGAGAGACATTCACGCCGGGGTTAGAATCTTCCTCGACCAGGAAGATGACGACAGTGTTTACTGGGTTGAAAAAGGTGGCCGCGAAGGTGACATGCTCAGTATTCACTCGGCACCCATCAGCGTGGCAGATCGCCTCAGAAGAATGATGTTTGGCCATGGACGCACCTGTATTATGACCAGTGCCACGCTTAGCACGGGGGACAATGAGCTTAGCTACTTCAAAAAGAGAATTGGTGCAGAAAGCTCGGTGAGCATCAAAATTGGCAGCCCTTTCAATTACAAGGAGCAGATGCAGATCTATGTCATCAAATCCATGCCTGATCCAAGCAGTGATGACTATGAGGATGCCCTCGTTCATTGGATCGGACGCGTTTTAAAATACACAGAGGGCAAAGCTTTTGTGCTCTTCACCAGCTACCGCTTGATGCGTAAAGTAGCCGAGGCGATGGAGGATTTCTTCTACGATCATGATTGGCGTTTGCTGCTGCAGGGTGATGGCATGGCACGCCACAAAATGATCGAGGTTTTCCGCAAAGACACCAACAGTGTTCTCTTTGGCACAGATAGCTTTTGGGCCGGTGTCGATGTCCCGGGAGAAGCCCTCTCCAATGTGATTGTCACTAGATTACCTTTCGCCGTGCCTGATCATCCACTCGTCGCCTCCAAACTCGAGGCGATCGAGGCCAGGGGAGGAAATCCTTTTGTCGAATATTCGGTTCCTGAGGCGGTGTTGAAATTACGCCAAGGTGTTGGGCGGCTGATTCGCACCGCAAAAGACAGCGGCTTGGTGGTATTACTGGACAACCGCGTCGTCACCAAACCTTACGGTAAGACCTTCCTCAATGCGCTTCCTGATGCACCCATCAAGATTGTCACCGAGAAAGCTCAGTAACGGGCCTATTTACCCTAAGTCCTCAATTCGGAACACAACGGGCCTGGAGTTCACACAGCTGAGAGCCTCAACCTTCTTCAAAGTTTCTTTGAGTAAGCCAAAGCGGCAGGTATGCAGCTGGAATACCATATCTACAAATTCTGCGTCAGGCTCATCAGGATGAACTGGTGAATGCATTCCCGAAATGCCAATCCCCGCATCTGCCAAAAGATTAGCTATTTCCGCGACTACTCCTGGCTCATCGTTGACATCAAAACGCACGTAGTAAGGCGTTTCGGTATCTTCGACACTCATGACACTGCCTTCCTGCTGATAGGGAAGAAAACCTCGGTGACTACCCTCATGCCGAAGTCCCAATGCCGCCTCAACAATGTCAGCAACCACGGATGAAGCTGTCGGATCCTTACCGGCACCACGCCCGTAAAACAGAGAATCTCCAGCAGCATCTCCTCGAACGGCAACGGCATTAAACACACCATTCACACTGGAGAGAATGTGGCTCTGGGGAATGAATGATGGCTGAGTGCGAACTTCGATCACACCATTAGCGTGCTCACGCACCACACAGAGCAGCTTAACGACAAAGCCGAGCCGCTTGGCAAAATCTATATCAGTCGCGCGCACTCTTTCAATGCCACGCACGTATACTTGCTTGTGATCTACCGTAAATCCATAGGCGAGTGTCGCCAAAAGAATCGCCTTATGGGCAGCATCCCAGCCGTTGACATCGAGAGTAGGATCAGCTTCTGCGTATCCTAACTGCTGCGCCTCGCCCAGTGCCTCTTCATAGCCAAGGCCAGCGTCTGTCATCCGCTCTAGTATGTAATTGGATGTGCCGTTAATGATGCCAACCATCGATTGGATACTGTTACCGACAAAGGAGTCCTGGACTGTTTTGATGATAGGAATACCACCTGCAACCGCTGCCTCAAAATGGATTGGTGTATTGAACTGATTTGAAAGCTCGAATAATTCCTGCCCCCTTTCAGCAAGCAGTGCCTTATTACCGGTAACAACTGGTTTACCAGCACGAAGCGCGGCCGCCACAATATCAAAAGCGGTATCTGTTCCGCCGATAAGCTCGACAACAATGTTCACCTTAGGGTCATTGACCACATCCTGCCAATTTGTGGTGAACTTATCCTCTGATACCCCCTCAATTCTGACCTTATTCAAATCACGCACCGCGATCCGAACAATATCGACCTTCACGTCACTGCGGTTAAAAATTAGATCTGCATTGCGTTCTAGTGTCTCCCACACGCCGGTACCTACGGTTCCGAATCCTGCGAGTCCTATACCTAATGATTTCTTTGGATCGTTGCTCATGAGAATGATGGGTGCTTTGACCGCGTCTGTTCTGTATGATTAGGAGGCTATCCAAAAGAGCAAAATGTATGATCGCTAAAATAATCCTCATTTTCACCACAAAGGATGGGTGTTTTAGGCATCCGCTCGGCAAATACCAACAATAGACGGATTGACAAACAAGGCCCTCATATGTGACTACTGTGTCCGTATGTCCAATGACACGGTCAGTATTCCGCAGAAGCCACTCGTTGTTGGATCTGTGCAGAGCCTCAATCAACTTGCCTGCCTGCAGCCAGTCGAGCTTGAAGCGCTATGCGATATACTCGAAGTCCGGCTCGATGGCATGCCCGGCCACCTCGACACCCTCAACATCGAACTCGATCGATTCAAAGGCTTCCCTCTGCTTTTTACTGCCCGCTGCGCGAATGAGGGCGGTTTATCCGAACTCAATGTCGAGCAGCGAGCCCGTCTGTTAATGGAGGTGTCCAAAAGAGCCTCATGGATTGATGTAGAACTGGCCTCGTATGGCGAGATGAAAGACACCTTGCATCAGATCAGATCTCAGGGGGTTGGTTTGATATTATCTTATCATCATTTCACGGAAACTCCGGGGACAACTGAACTGCAACGTCTTGTCGAGCTCAGTGAAGAAGCCGACATTATTAAAATAGCGGTGCACCATAATGAGGTCAGTGATTTAGTGCGATGTGTAGAAATTCTCCAAAGCACCGATCACCCGATGTCGATGATGGGCATGGGACCCTTGGCGCCCGTATCACGTCTGCTTTACGCTCAGCATGGATCTCTCTTGAATTATGGCTACCTCGGCAATACCGAAACTGCCCCAGGCCAGTGGCCCGCTAAGCTGCTTCGTGAGGCCATCGCTACCCTCGAACCACTGAGCTAGGCAAGTCAGTCACGACTAAACACCTGCACGGGTCCTACTCCAGGCCCACCCTGAACGCTGCGCAATTTAGAGGCTGCTTTCTTGAGAGCCTCAACAGCGGCATCCACATCCTCTTGAGTGGTGAAGATCGACAAGGAAATCCGCAAACTACTTTTTGCCTGGGATGCAGATATACCCATTGCGGTCTGCACATGTGAGGGTTGCTGTTTGCCTGTCATGCAGGCGCTACCCGCGGAGCACTGAACTCCATATTCGTCGAGTAAGATTAAAAGCCCGGCAGCTTCACAGCGATCAAAGGAGATATGACTGGTATTGGCTGTGCGGTGATCATGAGCGCCATTGATTTGAATATGCTCAAGCTCAGACAATAGACGTTGCTCCATATGGTCTCGTAAAGCGGCCACACCGGCATGCCCGTCATCATCAAGGCGCTGCTTCATCAGCTCGGCGGCCTTACCCAGAGCCACAATACCGGCAACATTCTCGGTGCCGCTGCGCCGACCACCCTCTTGACCGCCGCCATAGAGCATCGGCTCAAATTTCAAACCCTCTCTGATATACATCGCCCCCACCCCCTTGGGTGCGTGAAACTTATGACCTGAGATCGAGAGGTAATCCACAGGCACTTCTCTGACATTGACCACGGTTTTTCCGACCGCCTGAATGGCATCGGTATGAAACGCAACTCCTGCCTCACGAGCGATCTGGCAGGCCTCGGCAATGGGCTGAATCACACCGGTTTCATTGTTTGCCCACATCACAGACGCCATAGCAGCATCGCCGCCGGCTATCGCCTTGGTAAAGCCATCAAGACACAAACGCCCATCGCTATTGACCCCGACTTTTTCGACTCTGAGATGATGCCTATCTGACAAATACTCTGCATGACGAAGAATGGCACTGTGCTCGATCGCACTAGTGATGATCTTTTGATCGCCCTGAGAGCGCGAGGCGAGAAATGACAGCACCGCATTGTTGGACTCTGTGCCACAGCCGGTAAAAACGATCTCGGTCGGCTTGGCATGAATCAGCTCCGCCACCTGCTCGTGAGCAACTTCAAGAGCCTTGCGCACCCCCTTCGCCGCACGATAGCCACTGGAAGGATTATACCATTGGTCTGTGAGGAACGGCATCATTGCCTCCAGCACCTCAGGATGAACTCGAGTAGTGGCATTGGAATCGAGATAAATCACGCCGCATTACTAACCCGATGATCTTCTCACCGCAAGCCGTGATCTCGTGTGCATCTGGTTGCCAAGCTGAATGAGATCATCTTTCCCGCACAGGAAACCTTGACCTCCATAGACTAAAGCATTAAAAGCCTGCCAGACATTCGGTATTTTCAGCCGATGAACCCACCTAGCCCATGACTCGCACATCCATCGAAGCCTGCGCCAAAGCTTTTGTTTTTGTCCTCTTTATTCTGTTTCTCTACTCCGCTTACAGAGTAGCAGGCATGATCGGCTGGGTATAAATCTCGGCTAAGATTCCTCAATGATGTTGAGCATCTTGATGGTAGCTTGAATAGCGGCTTCAGTCTGATCCGCGTCGAGACCACGCGTCTTGAACTTCTTGCCTTTGAAATCCCACAGAATAGTGGTCTCTACCAAGGCATCGGTATGTCCCCCCGGAGGAATGTGTACTGAATAATCCTCAAGTGTTGGATGATCTTTCTCCAATCTTGCGTAGATACTCCAAAGAGCACGGACAAATGCGTTATACTGACCATCACCAGTACTTGTTTCCTGGTAAAACTCACCTTTGATACGAAGACGAACCGTAGCCACAGGATTTAAACCTTGGGTCAGAGTGAGTGAATAATTGACGATTTCAATGTCTTGAGTCTCTATATTATCACCCAATACATCAGCAATGATAAAGGGCAGGTCTTCCTTGGTAACACGTTCTTTTTTGTCACCTAGCTCAATGATTCTATCGGTAACGCGCTTCATGCCTTCCTGGTCGAGACTGATACCGAGCTCTTCGAGGTTTTTCTGAATGTTCGCCTTCCCTGATGTCTTGCCTAATGCGTATTCGCGGGTGCGACCAAAACGCTCTGGCAGTAAATCATTGTAATAAAGTTTATCCTTGGAGTCACCATCGGCGTGAATACCTGCGGTCTGGGTAAAGACGAATTCACCGATGACAGGTTTGTTGGCCGGCACCCTGACCCCAGAGTAAGTTTCTACAATGCGGCTTACCTTGTTGATCGATGATTCCTCGATATTGGTCGTCAATTTGAGTTGGTCGTGGATAACACCGATGACACTGGATAGCGGCACATTACCCGCGCGCTCACCCATGCCATTGACCGTAGCATGGATACCGTGAACCCCCGCCTTGACGGCACTGTAGACATTAGCTGCAGCAAGATCGTAATCGTTATGGGCGTGAAAATCAAACTTGAGCCCAGGGTAGCGACTGACCATCTGATGACAGAAATCATAGGCCTGATCTGGATTTAAAATACCAAGAGTGTCCGGCAACATAAACCTTTTGATCGGAGTGTCGATGAGGCCCTGCACCAATGCATGAACATAGTCCGGCGAGTGAATCATTCCATTGGACCAGTCCTCGAGGTAAATATTGACGTCGACATTCTGTGAGCTCGCGTAGGCGATGACCTCCTTGATGTCCTCAAGATGTTGCTCTGGCGATTTGCGCAGCTGTAACTCAACGTGGCGTTTGGAGCCTTTAGCCAGTAAGTTGATGACCCTTGCACCAGCCTTGGCAATCCAATCAACCGATATTTTACCGTCAACAAAACCGAGCACCTCCACCCTGTCTAATAAATCATTTTTATCCGCCCATTGGCTAATCGCTTGAACGCAATCAAACTCGCCTTGCGAAACACGTGCAGAGGCAACCTCAATACGATCCACCTTCACATTTTGAAGCAGGATCTTGGCCATACTCAGCTTCTCGTATGCAGAAAATGACACCCCAGATGTTTGCTCACCATCTCGGAGCGTCGTGTCCATGATTTCTATATGCATTTCTATGATAAATGAGGGGATTGGAATGACGCCTACTGAGCGCGCCTGAGCAGGAGCGTATCTGCGTTACAATACAGATCAAAGACAAATACCGCCAATCTTGCTACTGGTTTTACTACTGGTCTTGGTAGGGCAGAATACGGCCAATCTCGATACTACCAGAAAGCCAATTAAGTAGCTTATCAACGTCAGCACTATCGCCACGGATGGCTTCAAGCGAGCCCCAGTCAAGGTGAGGACGTGACTTCGCCATCGCCACACGTGTCACATCGAGCCGTTCCATCAATGCCTCTGTCTCACGAGGGTGCGCATTGATAATATTTGCCGGTCTAGGCAGGTCATCGAGAATCTCAGCAGTCAATCCAAAGGTCGTCACCCCAATGCCAAAGGTGGCACTCAATTGGCGAATAGAATCAGCTAAGGCCTCATCTTCAATAGGGGCAGCATAGATAAGTTCACCACCTTGAGCCCAAGAGGAAGAGCTCAGAGCCTGAAAGAAATCTTCGCGGAAACTGTGGAGGGCTGGCAGAATGCGCAAACGAGCTGCGTGCAATCTAAAAGGCGGCAAACCCAGTTGAGACTTCAACTTGATGGTAGCACGTGCCTGCTCAACCTCTTCTCCGTTATCCCAGTCGATCAAAATCATTTCAGGAAATTTCCAGAGGTTTCCAATCGGCGCATCCGCACCAAAGGGCTCTCTAAAGGCAAAGGGAAACCTGCCGTTGACGTCACACCACTTGTTGACAATCGCACGGAACTTTCGAATCCGCATCATGGCATGATCTACTTCATCACCGTTACCCTCGATGTCATCTAGGCGTCCTTGATACTGAGAAAAAAGCTCCTGCGCCGTCGAGAGTGCTGGCACGGCAGCCGTACGGCGGTAATACCCCTGTCCCTTTTCCACCTTGGCAATAGGAGATGTCGGATCACAGGACATGATCGAAAAATGATACCTGAGCGAGGCGTCTGAATAATTGCCCTCCAGCTTCATGCGTAGCAAACGAATCAACTCCGTTCCTTTGATCGCTTCCTTCGGATTAGCGGGCAAATAATCTGTTAAAACTTCAGTCAGTTGATGGCGTAGGCTCATGATGTAGATGAAAGTGCAAAGAGTCTGCTCGTGGAAGACCAGAGACATGTTACATCCAACCCACGCTCTATCTTAGGCTCAAGCCCCATTTTGACTTTTCGAGCGAAAAAGTGCATTTTGTGAATAACTCTGTTGTCCTAATCGTCCAAAGGGCTACATATAAAGCGATATTATCATGCGGAACATTTTTTCAAAAGCTGTCTCACCTATTACTCTTTGTGCTGCCATACTTTCTGTTTCAGTCGGTATCTTGCCGATGGCTGACGCAGACATCAGTGCAGACATCAGTGCAGACATCAGTGCTGAGAAACTGCTAGAAGGCATACGACTAGGCACCACGCTCCAGCATGGCAAGCTTGATGGACACATTCGCAAAGATGGCAAACGCACCCCGCTCTCTTTGCATTTGAGTGGTGAAGACATCACTTTCCAATTTCATACCAACAATACCTGGAGCGGCTTTCACATGCAGCTCAAAGAGGGCGAGGCCAAACTCTTCGAAACAGAGCAGGGTAAAGCAAAACCCTTCCCTCCCCAGAAAATTGGTGAGGCCATCATCGGCAGCGACGTCACCTATGAAGATCTATCATTGCGATTCCTCTATTGGAAAGATGCTGAAATAGTCGGGGAGGATAAAATCAAAATGCAGTCATGTTACAAGCTCCGCCTGCTCAACCCTGGCAAGGATGGACGCTATAGCCTCGTCTATATCTGGGTTCATAAAAAATACGGCGCCCTGATGCAAATGGCTGGATACGATGCCCAAGGCAGATTGCTCAAACGCTTCCACGTCACCGACTTAATGACCGTCGACAAGATCCAGACACTCAAGAAAATGAATGTCGAAACCTACCAGACAGGCACCAATAAAGTCACTGGTGTCACCTACCTCGAATTCAATAAACCCAGCAAATCTGTTCGCCGTGGTTTGTAGCTTCAGGCCCCCAAATTCATTTCAGTGAACATCGGAGCCGTCGATGCCTTCCTCCGGCACCTGCACGAAGACGATGAAGTCAAAAATAGCGACGAGAAGGCCAAAAATATTCATTGGGTTTTTTACATTCTCAATCTAGGATTGTGAGGCCGTCACATCCCACCTCTCCCTCTCCCTATCCGTCACCATGCCACTCTGGATTCCTCCCATCATCGCCTTTCTTGCAGGCTCCATTCCCTTTGGGCTGATTATTGCCAAGGCGAAGGGCATCAATATTCGCGAACATGGCTCCGGCAATATTGGCGCCACTAATGTGCTGCGCATCGTCGGCAAACCTTATGGTATTGCCTGCCTCATTCTTGATCTACTCAAGGGGCTCATTCCCGCTGTTCTTGGTATCAGCCTATTCACTTACGCTGGCGAGTCTAACCCCATGACCCTGCACGCTCTTGAGCCCTATGCCATCGAGCTTGACCAGACAAAGGCGCAGATTTTACAAATCCTCACCGCCCTAGCTGCTATTCTTGGTCATAATTATTCGCCCTGGATTGGCTTCAAAGGAGGCAAGGGCATTGCCACCTCAGGAGGGGCGCTTATCGCCCTCATGCCGGCCGCCGTCTTGATACTCATCGCCATATGGGTGATTCTCTATTTCACCACTAAATATGTCTCCATCGCCAGCATAGGCGCCGCTGCCAGCTTGCCCTTTTTGATGATCTTTGGTTCTTGGTATCACGACAAACTAGCTAATGGAACTTGGAACAAGCCACTGTTTGTATTTTGCATCGTCGTCGCCCTTCTTGCTGTTTGGAGGCACCGCTCCAACATCAAGGCCCTCATCGATGGCAGCGAACATCAATTCTCCAAAAAAAACAAATGATCACGCGCGCAGCCATTCTCGGAACTGGATCTTGGGGAACCGCCCTCGCATGCCTACTGGCCCATCGACTTGACGAAGTTTGCCTCATTGGCAGAAATCAAAAAACGGCCGATGAGATTAACCAGAATCATTCCAACCAGCACTACATCCCCAACCTTAGTCTAGATACTAAGATCATTGCCTCTACCGACATCAAGCGAGCTCAGGACTACCCGCTGGTTCTCTTTGTCGTCCCTACCTCAGCCACCGAGGCTAGCGCCAGCCAGCTCGCGTCTGTCGACTTACCAGAAAACACGATTCTTGTCTCCTGCGCTAAAGGCATCTCAGCCAATGGAGAGCGCATGAGCCAGATCATCCACCGCCACCTCCCCAATAACCCACTTGCTGTTCTATCGGGGCCAAATCACGCAGAAGAAGTATCCCGCAACCTGGCAACCTGCGCTGTCATTGGCGCCAAGGAAAAGGAACTCAGCGAGCAGCTACAAGACGTCTTCACCACCAACTTCTTCCGCTGCTACACCAGTGATGACATCGCCGGTATCGAACTCGGCGGCGCCATCAAAAATATTTTCAGTATTGCGGCTGGCATCGCTGACGGCATTGGCCTGGGTGATAATGCCATCGCTGCTCTTGTGACACGAGGCCTAGCAGAAATGACCCGGCTGGGCACCGCCTTAGGCGGCCAAATGGAGACCTTCATCGGTTTGTCTGGTGTCGGCGACCTCATGGCGACCTGCTATTCACCCCATTCACGCAACAACCGCGTCGGCAAAGCACTTGGAAAAGGAGGCAACCTCGATGACATCATTGCCAATCTCGGCATGGTTGCTGAGGGTGTGCCCAATACAAAATCTATTTATGATGCTGGGCACAAAGCCGGCGTTCGCATTCCACTCATTGATGCGGTCTACCAAATTCTCTACGAGAAAAAATCAGCAGTGACGGCACTCGAAGAGCTTCTCACCAGAGACACCAGACCAGAGACAGACTAAACACCCTTACTACAGAAAACATGGATCAAGAAACCATGAAAACAAAGATGCTCAGCGAGGGCTCTTTTCTCGGTCTTTACGCTCGCGGCCACTGGGAATACGCGTCCAGAACCAATTGCTCGGGAGCAGTTGGCATCTT
>JAFMDE010000206.1 GCA_017857425.1 Akkermansiaceae bacterium | reverse complement strand
ACTGGTGGGCGCGCTCTACCTGGGAGTGATCGGTGGTTACGAGTTCATGTGGCTGCAGCCCCTCGCCATGCTCTGCGGCATCATCATGCTCTCGGCCATTTCCCACGTCACCTTGTCTTCCAAGGAGCGCCCCTTTGTTGCTGCCAAAAAACATATCTCGCCCGTGCTCGCCTGGGCTTGGCTAATCGCCACTATCATTGCCGATGTGGTCTACTGCTCGGCTCAATACGGCCTCGGCACCGACGCCGTGCAAAACAACCTCGGCCTGCTCAACGGTGAAAATCAAACCTACGTCGTCACCGGCATCTTCACGGTGTTCAGCCTCGGCCTGCTGTGGATCTCACTCGGTGGTGGCAAGGCATCCAAGATCATCGAACACGTGCTCAAAGGTCTCGTTGCCATCGTCGTGCTCGCATTCATGGCCGTGGTCGTCGTCCTCGCAGCCCAAGGCAGTATCGCATGGGGCTCGTTCTTCGGCGGGCTGGTTCCGGACTTCTCAGCCCTATTCAAACCCACCGCCAGCTATAACGAGGCCATCGCCGCCACTGGCGAAAACGCCACCTTCTGGACCAAGTATATTGGGGACAGCCAGCGCAATATCATCATCGGCGCCTTTGGCTCAGCCGTCGGCATCAACATGACCTTCCTGCTGCCCTACACCCTCATCAAGCGTGGCTGGAGCAAACAGCACCGCGAGCTCTCACGCTTCGACCTCGTGCTGGGCCTCTTTGTGCCCTTCATCATGGCGACCTCGTTTCTGGTCATCGCCACCTCCGCACAATTCCACGCCAAGAAAGACAGCATTGTCAGCACGGGCAACTACAACGCCGTCGTGGACACCTGGCTCACCTCTAAAGATGCCAGCTACGATAAAAACGCAGAGAGCGCACAAGCACAGCGCGACGCCCTTCCTGATGCGGACCAACAACTCGCTGCCATGGTCGCCAAACGCACCGCCAAAGACCTCGCCAAATCTCTCGAGCCGGCACTCGGAAAAAATGCCCAGCTTATTTTTGGCATCGGCATTCTCGCCATGGCTATTTCCACCATGATTGTACACATGATGATGAACGGCTACGCCATCTCCGAGGCCTTTGGCAAGCCGGGGCAAAAAGCACTGTTCATGATCGGTGCCGCCATGCCCGCCCTGTCCGGATTTTTCTCCCCCATCCTCTGGACCGGCAACCCTGACATCAAAACAACCCTCAACATCCCCGCAGGAACCATTGCCACCACCCTGCTACCGATTGCCTATCTCATCTTCATCCTGCTGATGAACTCCCGCCAGACACTCGGCGACGAGATGCCGCGCAAGCGCAGCCTGATTAATATCCTGATGCTCATCGCCGGAGGAGCTGCCAGCTTCGCCGCGGTCTGGAACTTGATCGGCCGCTACGGCAGCAAGGACCCCTTCATGCACAACTTCGGCATGATCGGCCTGATCGCCCTGCCCACCCTGCTGCTCATCGGCATCGTTGGGTTCATACGCAGAAGCAAAACAAACTAACAGCCATAACATCATGTTATACGCACACAAAGACGCCAAAGCGCAAAAAAAGGCCCGCATGACGGCCCGAATCCCAAGCTATGTCTGCGCATACCTGATTTTCACTATTCACTATTCACTATTCACTATTTCGGCTTCGGCTAGCCCGCGGACGACCGCAGGGAGTGCAAGCTCTATCAAGCCGAACGTGATCGTCATCATCACCGATGATCAGGGCTGGGGCGACATCGGTTACAACAACCCCAAGGTCTACACCCCCCACCTCGACGCCCTCGCGGCAGAAAGTGCCCTCTGCACCCGTCATTACTCCATGCCGCAATGCACGCCCACCCGCATTGCCGCCTTCACCGGTCGCTACCCAGGGCGCTTCGGCAATGCCGGGCTCACCGCCAGCAATGATCCCGCCTTCCCACACGGCACGCTTAACCTGGCCACCTTCCTCAAAGCCAACGGTTACCAAACCTATCTCTCCGGCAAATGGCACATGGGGGTTGCAGAAGAGCACGGACCTCATCACCACGGCTTTGACTCCTCCTACGGATCCTTCGCCGGGGCAGTCGGCTACTATGACCACCGTTACCGCGCGCGCCTCCCCGAATACGAGGTGACATGGCACCGCGACGGCAAGATCATCGAGGGCTATGAAAACGGCGTACATGTCACCGACCTGGTTACTGACGAAGCCGTGCGCATCATCAAAAAGCATGCCAAAAAATCCAACCATCAAGCGCCCTCAGCGGACGACCATCAGCGAGGGCAAGCGATCCCAGCGGCCGACGGTGCCCCGACAAAGTCGGGGGGAGGAGGGCAAGCGATCCGCAATCAGCCCTTCTTCCTCTACCTCGCCTACCACGCCCCGCACACCCCACTTGACGAGCGCGGTGAGTTTGTCAACACCCCCACCCAGCTCGACCCCGACAACCCGAAGCGCTGGCTCAACGAAGACAAGATCAAATGGTTCAATGACCCCAAGGGCATCATCCAGTCTGAGCCCGATCCGGAAAAACGCCTCTTCCTCGCCGTCCTCTACCACCTCGACCACGGTATTGGCCAAGTCATTAAAGCCCTCGATGAATCCGGTCAGCGTGACAACACCCTGATTCTCTTTTCCTCGGACAATGGCCCCCAGGTCAACTGGCGCGGCAATGCCTTCCCCGACGACCTCAAACTCACCGACTTCAACCAGCCCATTCCGTTCCGAGGCAGCAAGTGTGACGCCTACGAGGGCGGTGTCCGTGTTCCAGGTTTCGTCCACTGGCGCGGCAAAATACCCGCCCGCAAGATCGACAGCCCGGTCCACGTCGTCGACTGGCTACCCACCATCGCCGGCCTTATCGGTGCTAAACTACCCCCAGCGGACGACGGTGCGAAGACGAAGCTGCGGACGACAAAAGGGAGTGCAAGCTCAGAGAAAGGAGAAGTGCAAGCTCTCCCCCCCATCGACGGCCACGACAACTCATCCCTCTTCCTCACCAAAGCTGACCCGCCCACCCGCATGATCTACCAACTCTGGGGCAAGCCGGGAAAGAGATGGG
>JAFMDE010000205.1 GCA_017857425.1 Akkermansiaceae bacterium | reverse complement strand
GGGTTTTGAAGTTGAAGTGGAGAATTGAAGTAGTCATGAGCCGCCTCGCGGCTATCGCTCATTAGCTGCGCTTGCGGCGCAGCATCAGGGCGAGGCCTCCAAGGCCTAAGAGTGCGCTAGAGCTAGGCTCGGGTACCGCGGTCATATTGAAATTGTCGATAGAGATTGCACCATCACCTGCCGCGTCAGCATTTACGGTGAAAACGGCCAGCACATTACTGACATCCGCAATGCTGAAGTCGCCGCCGCCAAATCCTGAAATATCATAGGTCTGGCTGAAGGTTCCTGAAGTGCCACCGACAAACGAAGTGACGGCATTGGCTGTGTTGGAGCCCCCGACACCGCCTCCGCTGAGGTTATACTCCGGACCTGCAAAACCGAACTTCGTGCCGCTCCATACAGAGTTGAAGTCGTTCGCCCAGTAAGTCCCGTCCGTTTTTGAGTTTCTGGCATCCATACTAGCGGCGGCCTCTCCGGTAAACAGGGTTGAATAGAAATAGAGCGTGGATCCAGCTCCCACGGAATAGTCGAAGGAAAGCGTAACCTTATCCAGATATGTAGCTGTACTGCTCACTGAGTTGATCAGATGCGTACTCTGCCCGGTGGTAGCCGCGCTTGTCAATGCCCCGCCTGAAACAGACCAGCCCCCGCTTCCTACCCACGTATCCGTATCTATATCCGGCTTATTAAAGCGACTATTCTCAGCGGTGCTTGAACTGAAGTCGTCGTCAATGAGAGTAAGCGCCGTAACCGCCGCTTGCGAAGCCAGGGATGTCCCGAGGATTCCTGCGGTGATGAGTGATGTGATTTTTGTTTTCATGGGTGTATTTGGTTTTGGGTTTTTTGTATTTTAGACTGTTTTTTGGGGGAAATTGGCCTGTTTGCCTTGGCTGTATTCGCTGCTAAGCTGCTGTCGGCGAGGTCAACAATGGGCTATGACTTTATATTAATATCTTAATTCAATCATCGCACTACCCTATCTTTAGAGGGTAGCGTCATCTGGCCTTATTACCGAGACTCTCGCCAGCCACTGCCCCGCCACCGCCCACCACTGCCCATGTGTTTGAAGAAATTTTATCCAGCCCCTCATGACCTGCTGCGCTGTCCGCTGTGGTGTCCGCTGGCGGTGTTTGCGCTCTGGCTGACACCGGTTGTGAGTATTGGTGCTGCTGCCACCACGGATGCTGCGCCGCTAACGGAGCTGGCGTCGCTATCACTCAAGCAGCTCGAAGACCGCCTGCGAGGCATCGATGATCAATTAGCACAACTGCCGAAGGTGCGGATGAGGGGCGGGGTCGGCTCGATCGGCTACGAGTCACAACTGCACGCTACCGCCCATCAGCGGGAGTGGGTGCAGGTGGATCTGGCAGAGCCGACCCGTATTGATCAAATCATCGTAGTCCCCACCATCGGCCATGACTCTGAGCACGGATACAGTGCTTACAGTTTTCCAATATGTTTCCAGATCATTGCTGGCACGGGTAAGGATTCCGAGGGGACCGTAATCGCTTCTTTTGATGAAACCAGTCAGCTGAATCCTCGCCAAGCTCCTCTGGCGGTATCCTGCGACACCACAGCATCATGGGTGCGGCTGGAAGTATCTGCGCTATCAAAAAGGAAATATGATGACCTGTTCAATGTGCAGTTCTCCGAGCTGCTCGTTTTCGATGGCACAGAGAATGTGGCCCTGAATAAAAAAGTGAGCTCCTCAAGCGTCGGCAAGCAGGAAGGACTCTCACGCAGCAATCAGTATCTGACGGACGGTTTTATGCCCTACCGGATGGATTCCGGTAGCGGAAACAAGGCTAATTCTTTTAGATATCATGGCAAGCCCAGCGACCAGCCATGGATCAGCATTGATCTGGGAGCTGCTTACCCCTTGGATCGTATTCACTTACATGCCGAAAATATGGGCAACCTTGCTCCAGCACCCGTGCCGGAAGGTTTTGGCTTTCCAGATCATTTTATCATAGAAGGAGCCAATGAAGCCGATTTTTCAGACAAGGTCAAGCTGCTCGAGTTCCGCAAACAATCGATCTACGATATCGGCCCTGTCTTGATGCGAGCTTTGCCAAATTCTGTGCACCGATATGTCCGCCTGAAAGTTCTGGAAGCCAATCAGCCTGGCAGATTTCCTCATAGGGTTCGCTTTGCTGAGATTGAGGTTTTTTCCAAAGGCAAAAACGTAGCACTAGGCAAGCCAGCCGAAGCAGGCCCACTCTCTGCTTATACAAACAATGACCAGCTACTCACAGATGGATCCAATACCTATGGCCGGATTCCACCTCTGCGCCAGTGGCTGGAGCAGCTGGCTCTGGCGCATGAGCTCAAGCGGCAGCGACCTGCTCTCGCTACCGAGCTCGCACGGCGCTACGATCAGCAACAGGCTAAGCTGCGCTACCTGGCCTGGATCGTCGCCCTACTCGCCGCCGTGGTGATCATCACTTACCTGGGCGGGCGCTTGCTGCGCAGCCGGCAGCTCAACCGCTATAGACAACGTATTGCTGCCGATCTGCATGATGAGCTCGGTGCTGACTTGCACACCATCGGTTTGCTCAGCGATTTGTCGAAGCAGGCCCTGCACACTCCTGAGCGGCTACCCGCTCTCCTGGACAGGATACGGCTTTACTCCGATCGAAGCGCTGTCTCCACGCGCGCCGTGATTTACACCTTGGAGGCGGAGTCCGCCAACGCTGATCTGGCCGTGACCATGGAGCGAGCCACAGGCAAGCTACTCGCGGACATTGATTATGAATTTTCCGTGGTCGGAGAAAAACAGCCGCCGCGTTTTTCACAACAGCAAATAACGGACATCCTACTCTTCCACAAGGAATGTCTGATCAATATTTTACGCCACGCGCACGCTACTCAGGTGCGTATCGAGCTGCAGCTCAGCCACCGTGGTCTTACCCTCAGCATCACCGATAATGGCGAGGGTCTCAAGGATAAGTCAGAGATCGTGCCCAGGTCGATCAGACGCCGAGCGCGCCTGCTCAACGCCCGGGTTAGGTCCAGCCAAGCCGAAACAGGGGGCACGCGCATCGT
>JAFMDE010000040.1 GCA_017857425.1 Akkermansiaceae bacterium | reverse complement strand
TCGTAAGCATAACCGCCCTCCTTGAAGCGCTTTAACCCTGCTGGGCTCGTGATCCGCTTTCGGATTGCCCATGATGCCATCATGCCTCGCGCTTTTTTAGCGTAGAAGGAAATGATTTTATATTGGCCGTTTTTCCAATCCTTGAACACCGGAGTGATCACTGGTGACTTCAGGTCCTTGGGCTGAATCGATGAAAAATACTCATTGGAGGCAAGGTTGATGACCGCATCATTAGCGCCTTTGAGTTCTTTATTGAGGCTATCGGTCAGCAAGCTACCCCAGAAATGATAGAGATTTGGGCCCCGCTCATTGGTCAATTTCGTCCCCATCTCTAGCCGGTAGGGAAGCATCAAGTCCAGAGGCCTCAAGATACCATACAGGCCAGAGAGAATCCGGATACTCTTTTGTGCCTCGGCAAAGTCTTCCTTGTCCCATTCTTGCACCGCTAGCCCTTGATAGACATCACCCGTGAATGCCAGAATTGCCTGGCGGGCCTCAGGTTTACTGTAATCCTCGCGCCAATCATCAAACCTGCCAGCATTGAGCTGAGCCAACTTGCTAGAAATACCCATCAGGGCCTCTAATTCAGCCGGCTTCATGCTCTTGAGGTTACGAGCCAGCTCAGCCGAGTGATCAAGAAACCGAGGCATCGTTGCCCGGATCGCTGGCGCCTCAGAATCGTAATCGAGACTTTTAGCAGGTGACAATAGATAGAGCATGGTGCTTTTGAAAAAGGGATTATGGCTTAGCCGCTTACTAGCCTAGCTAGAAGCATTCCAGTCTTTAATCCGATCAGCCTGAGCTGCAAACAAAGCATCAGTGCTGTCGTGAATCTCGATGGATTCGATGATGTCTCCTTGGCCAATGGCATCAACAATATCTTGCCCTTCGGTCACTTCACCAAACACGGTATGCTTGCCATCAAGGTGAGGCGTAGGACCATGGGTGACGAAAAACTGGGAGCCATTGGTGTTGGGGCCGGCATTTGCCATGGAGAGAATACCTGGCTTATCATGCTTCAGGTGAGGCTTACATTCACACTCAAACTTATAACCAGGACCTCCCATACCTGAACCTGTAGGGTCTCCGCCCTGGATCATGAAGTTCGGGATCACGCGGTGAAAGACAATGCCGTCATAAAATCCGCGGCTGGCAAGGTTGAGGAAACTAGCGCAGGTTACTTCGGTATCTGCGGCAAACATAAGGATCTTGATCGGTCCTTTGCTCGTGGTCATGGTAATGTTGATATTTTCGATGTCGCTCATGTCCCGAAGAAAAAACCACGTCCGCCATAAAATGCACGGATTTTTTTTAGATATTGATGATGATACGCGCCAACGAGCCCATTTAGACCTAATCCCTCGCATTTTATGCATTTTATGCTAATATAATGTCACTTTCTCACGTATTCACCCATATGCACGGCAAGGACTTTGACATCAGAATCAATACCCCGCATCGTATCCGTTTCACGAGGGATGCGTTTTGCTATGAAAACCGCTTACTGGTTGACCTCCTCAAAACCAACGGACAGGCCAAGGTCATTGCCTTTATCGACAGCGGCGTTGCTCAAGCATTTCCTGAGCTTGAGTCACAGGTAAACGATTACCTCGAGCATATGCCGGGCTTTGCATCCAGAGGCACCATCGTGCAAGCTGGAGGTGAAGGTTGCAAACGAGATTCCAGCACCTTGCAAGCTGCATGGGACACCCTCGAAAACGCCGGCATTGATCGCCATTCCTACATCATCTGCATAGGCGGCGGCGCCTACCTTGACGTCATCGGTCTGGCTGCGGCTACCGCACATCGGGGTATCCGCCTAGTGCGCTTTCCCACCACGGTGCTCGCCCAAGACGATAGTGGCGTGGGGGTAAAAAACGGCATCAATGCCTACGGCAAAAAAAACTTCATCGGTACATTCGCCGTGCCTTATGCGGTCATCAATGATTTCTCCTTTCTTCACGGACAGCCTGAGCTCACCCGCAGAGCCGGCATTATCGAAGCCGTCAAGGTTGCGCTTGTTAAGGATGCCGCCTTCTTTCGCTGGATCGAAGATCAATGTGAAAAACTAACCAAGCTTCACCCACACACTCTTGAGGAAACGGTAGAACGCTCTGCACTACTCCACGCTGCGCATATTGCTTACGGTGGTGATCCTTTTGAAACTGGCAACAGCAGACCCCTTGATTTTGGTCACTGGGCAGCGCACAAGCTCGAGCAGCTCACCGACTTTGAGCTCAGCCATGCAGAGGCCGTCAGTATTGGTATTGCCCTTGACACTGTGTATTCATGGAAATCTGGGCGGCTCGATGAAAAGTCCGCAATGCGTATTCTCAAGGTAATCAACAAACTGCAGCTGCCGACTTGGCACGCCTCGCTTGAGCAAAAGTGCGCTAAGGGTGCCAGAGAGGTATTCAATGGCCTCGAGGAATTCCGTGAGCATCTGGGTGGCGAACTCACCGTTTTACTGCTCCGCGATATCGGCAAGGGAGAAGATGTTCACTCAATGGATAACAACCTGCTCGATGAGTGCATTGATTGGCTCAAACTCGATGCTGATATTTCAGTTGTTCGTTAGAACCATTTCAGTCGCTTGAAAATGACGATCTGCACGCCTACCACTGCGACGAGAAACGAGCAAAAAATAGCAAACGCATATTCGTTATCTGAACCTGGGATACCGCCCACATTAATGCCCAAGAGCCCCGTCAAAAAACCGAGAGGTAAAAACACCGCGGCGATCACTGAGAGCATATAGGTATTTTTATTGAGCTTATCGGTGAGCATATTAGCCAGTTCATCTTTGACGATTTGCGCCCTCTCCCTGATGGTGTCCAAGTCTTCCACATAACGAGTCACTCGGTTGTAATTCTCTTGCAGGTGGCGGCGATGATCATTCTTCAACCAACTCAGCTCTGCCATTCGCAACTGATCAATCGCATCACGCTGAGGAATCATATAGCGGCGGAACATGATGGCCTGCATACGCACATCAATAATGGATTCGCGCAATGATATATCGAAGGATTCAAGCAAGGCCTCTTCAATATCATCGGTTGTATTATCAAGCTCAGTGAGCACGGGTTCAATTCGTTTAAACAAACGAGCCATCAACATACAAACCAGTTGCCCGGCATCCTTCGGTCCTTTGCCCGCCTTGATGCTTTGCTCCATATCGCTTACGGCCTTGAGACTCCTTCTGCGCACACTGATGACACGGTGTTTTTCCACCCAGAGACGGATCGACACCATATCCTCTGGGTCGGCACCCTCATTAAGGTTTACCCCACGCAAAATAAGCATGGCTCCATCTTGTAGCTGAATCATACGTGGACGCGTCTCTTCCTCCAGCAAGGCCTCAATGATGAAAGGGTCAAGCTTCGCATCTGGACCTTCCAACCATGTGCGGGTGTCCGGCTCATTCACATCCATGTGCAGCCAGATCAAAGGCTCATCGTCCGGCAGCTGATCCAAAGGCTCTTCCAGAAGTGATCGGTATCCTCCATGGCCGTCAAATTGATAAGCTAGTAAGGCATGGTTGATCATAACTGTATTTCTGATTGTTTGATGTGAAGATCACGTTGAGGAAATGGAATTTCGATACCGGCTTCCTTGAATTTATTCCAAATAGAAAAAAGCACATCGCTGCGAGGCCTCTTGCGCCCGTCGATGATATCATCAACCCAAAAATAAAGTGCGAAATCAACGGAGCTCTCGCCAAAATCAACCAAAAAACATTCCGCTTCTCGACTGCGACTACAGCGCGGGTGCTCATTGGCGGCCTCCAGCATGATATCGTATGCTTTGCCAATATCTGAACCATAAGAAACTCCTATGTTAATATCAATGCGACCTTGGGCATTACTAAAGGTCCAATTGGTGACTCGGTTCGTAATGAAATCCTCATTGGGAATCATGATCTCACGCCCCTCAAAGGTTTCAACAAGAGTATAACGCGCTCCCGTATCTTGCACAAAGCCCGCCACTCCATCAGACATTTCTATCAGATCGCCTTCCTCAATCGATTTTTCAAACAGCAAGATCATTCCACTTATGAAGTTGGAAGTAATCTTCTGCAAACCAAAGCCTACGCCGATACCTATAGCTCCACTAAAAATAGCCAAGCCAGTCAGGTCAATGCCAAGAATGCGCAAGCCTAGGAGGAATGCTCCAATATATAAAACAACCTGATAACCCTTCGACAGGATAGACCGATTATTCGACTTTAATCGACGCAAGCCCCTGATGCGCCTGCTGCCAAAATTAGAGAGAATCCCTGTTACCCAGATAAGAGCAAGGATGACCAACAAGTTGCGAATCAGCAAATAGGCTGAAAAGCGCTTATCTCCGACCCAAAACGACATCGCGTCCGAATCAAGAAACTCATGTGCTATTTTAAGATAGCCCAACATGGCCAATACAAGACCCCCCGCCACGATAATCGTCAGTAGCAAGACAGCCACCCACAAGCGTGGTTTGAGACAGCAATTCAAGAAGCTCTTCACACTAGCATTATAAATAGATGCGCTCTCCAAAGCTATCTAAATAAACAAATACAGCTAGATTTCACCCGCCGTCTTAAAGTGCATCTTTGCCACCTTTGGCAGGATCTCCCCGCCGTGCATGGCAATCAACTCACGCGCAGCATCCAGCACATGAGGCCCGGCACCGAGCGGAATCTTCACCCCTGACTTCTCACTGGAATCCGTGATCCATTTCACAAACCGCTCGCGTGCCAGGATCGAGGCGGCCGCAACCGCTACATCACTCTCCCCCTTGGTTCTTTGCTCAAGCTTAAGATCAAGCCCGTGACGTGCCAGCTCCTTTTCCAACACCTCCTTACGGGCAAACTGATCACTCAAGGCGCGCGGACAATCAGGCACTTTCTCTGCCAGACTCTTGATCACTCGTGCGTGGCCCCAAGCGAGCAAGCGGTTGAGATTTTTAAACGAACGATACATCTCGTTGTAGCGCTCCGGCCCAATGCTGATGACCTCATAGGCAACCCCGGATGTCGAGCGGATGATCCCGGCTAATTTTGCAATCTTGGCCGCACTGGTAATGCGTTTGCTATCCATCACGCCGGCATCCATTAACGCACGAGTTGATGTGGCATCGGTGTAGGCTCCGGCTACGACAAGCGGGCCAAAAAAATCACCTTTGCCACTCTCATCAATACCAAAGTGCGGGCTGAACATATCCGGCTCATTGACCTCCTCATAGCCCAACCTCGCTTCACCAAAAACCATCGGCTCAAGTGTAAACCTGACAAAGTCCTCCGTATCTCCCCCCTGAACCAAAACCTTGGGGCCTTTCTCATAGACGGTGACATTGAGTTTTCCTTTTTTGCCTGAGAAATGAGCATACGCTTTCTGCTTCATCTCGAAACCACCTTCCACCAAAATCTTGCGGATCACCTCCACCTTGTCAGCACTGATCGGCATGGTGTAACTCGACAAGGCCATCAGCTTAACTCCTTCCTGATCATTTCCGCATAAGCCTCGGCCAGCCGCACAGTAACTTCACCTGTCACGGCCTCTGTTGCCCTAGCTTCCGTTCCTAGCAATGCCGCCGCCTGAATTTCACGCAGTGAACTCGTCAAAAATATTTCGTCAGCGCTATCTATATCTTGCTCACCAAGCTGACATTCCTTGATCGGCAAATCAAGATCAGCGCACAAAGCAATCACCAACTGCCTGGTCACACCTGGCAGGCAACCACTCGCTAGTGATGGCGTTTGCACAACACCATCCTTGACGACAAATACATTCGACATCGAGCCCTCGGCCAAATGCCCTTGAGTGTTAAGCATCAAGGCCTCGTCTGCTCCAGCATTGAGCGCATGACGGTAAGCCAGCACATGATCCGCGTATGATGTTGATTTCACTCCCGCAGTCGCCGCGCGCTCATTGATCACAAAAGGCACCCATGCAAGCTTAGCTAGGGTAATACTAGCGCCACTGGCTGAATCGGCAGGCCGGGCCGTGACCATCACATCACCTTGTTCACTACCTCCACCGAGTTGATTGACCCCACCACTCAAAGTCACCCTGATGCGATAGCGTCCCTGATGGCAATGGTTCACCTCAATAACCTCATTCATCGCAGCTTTCATGATCGAAGCTTCTGGCACGACCAAGCCTAACTTGTCAGCCGACTTGATAAGGCGCGCATGATGCAAGTCATAGGCAAAGACCTTACCGTCATAAGCCGCCATGGTTTCAAAAACGCCGAGGCCAACAGTCAAGCCCAAGTCAAATGGCGACACACAAGCCTCATTGGCAGAAATCAATTCTCCGTTTAACGAGATCATAGGGGCGGCAGTCATCTTTAGCTAAGTATTGTCTGACAGGCCTAACGGTCAAGCGCGCTCTGCAGACGTTGCATAGCATATTTCATTTCCTCCTCATTGATCACAAATGGCGGCGTGAATGCCAACACATTGCCCTCAGCTCCATCAGCTAACATAAACACCCCCTGCTGCATCATCTTAACGAGCACACTACCAGCCACATCCCCTGCTGCACTATCATCTGTATGCCTAAGCTCCATACCGAGCATCAGACCCCTACCCCGCACCTCATGAATAAGCGGGCTCTTGATTTGATTGAGCATCTCTCTGAGCAGCTCAGCCTTAGCTTCGACTTCACCTTGCACTTGATCTGTGGCGTGCGCCTGCAACGAAGCGACCGCCATCGCACATCCCACGGGGTTACCCAAAAACGTGCTCGTGTGCAGGGCCTCACCCTCCGACTTAGGCCAGGCATCCATCACCGCTGCTTTACCCACACAGGCAGAGATCGGGTAACCGCCACTCAGCGACTTGCCCAAGCAAATGATATCCGGAGCCACCCCTTCCCAGTCACAGGCAAACATCTTGCCGGTGCGGTTAAAACCACTGTAGACCTCATCATAAATCAGCACCGCATCATTGGCATCACACCATGCACGCAGCTTCGCCAGAAAACCATCTGGCGGCACCACCTTGCCCCCGCGCCCCTGAATAGGCTCAACCAAAAGTGCACCGACATGCTCAGCATTAAGCTCCTTAAGTTGATGATCCAGCACCCCCATTTCATACTGATCTGTTGGGAAATTAAGCTGCGCACGCAAAGGCGCCAACTGCCCTTCAAACGGCCTACGGAACTTCTCAATTCCCGCCCCTAAAAGAGCACCATAACCCAGACCATGGTAGCCGTTTTTAAAACTCACCAAGCCGGCTTTACCGGTAGCCATCACCGCGGTTTTTAAGGCCGTCTCCACCGCTTCAAATCCCGAGTTACTCAAAGTCGTCTTGCCCACACCCTCATTCCAGCGTTCAAAGGTCATTGCCGACAACAGCTGACACAGCTCCACTTTTAATGCGGTGGGATGCACATCGCCCATGCCATGAATGAGATGCTTTGACTGCTCAGCCATCACTGCCGCTGACCAGCCGTGACCCAGACCCGCGACACCAAAGGCAGCGGTAAGATCGATGAATCGGTTGCCATCCTCGTCCCAGACATTGACGCCATCAGCACGCTTCCAGAAAACCGGCCAGTCCTCGGCCATATAGGTCACATTTCTACACTCATAGCGCTTGAGCTCATCAGCCAGCGCAAGGGAGCGAGGGCCGGGGATTTTTGTCATGAGCTCAGGAAGCATGGCCGAATTCTATCGTGGAAACACCAGCTGTCCAGCCACAGCTTGTCGTGACATCAATATGCCTCAATTTTGCATTGCGTAACAACGCTCAAAAACTTAAGACCCATAGGCCATGGACATTAACTTCGAACAAATTATCGAGCAAATCACCCAGCTTTCAGCCCAATATGGTTTTAAGTTGATCGCTGCCATCATCAGCCTGTGGATCGGCTGGAAGATCGTCAACGTGCTCTGTAAGGCGCTCGAAAAATGGTTCGATAAAGTGGATTACGATCAAGCGCTTGAGACCTTCATCCTGAGCTTGGTATCGATGGCACTAAGAGTCCTCTTGGTCATTACCTGTGCCAGTATTGCCGGTTTTCCAATGACCTCCTTTGTCGCCATCCTCGGTGCCGCCGGACTCGCGGTAGGCATGGCGCTTTCAGGAACTCTGCAGAATTTCGCCGGCGGTGTTCTCATTCTCATTCTTAAACCCTTTAAAGTCGGTGATTTCATCGAAACCCAAGGACACAGCGGTAAGGTGCGCAGCATTCAGATTTTCAACACCGTCATCAATACCGGCGACAATAAACGCATCATCTTGCCCAATGGGCCGGTCGCCACGGGCTCACTGATTAACTACTCCGCAGAAGACAAGCGCCGTGTCGATTTCACCTTCGGCATCAGCTACGATGACGACATCGATCAAGCAAAAGAGGTATTAAGCTCGATCATCAATGCGGATGAAAGGGTCGATCGTGATCCTGAACCGCTCATCGCCGTTCACGCATTGGCCGACAACTCGGTCAATATCATTGTTCGTGTTTGGGCCAACTCCAGCGACTATTGGGGAATTTACTTTGATGTCACCGAGAAGGTTAAAAAATCTTTCGACAAAGAAGGACTCTCATTCCCCTTCCCCCAGACAGATATTCACCTTCACAAGATCGAAGATTAATACTGGGTAGATTTAATATTAGGCAACCCGCCAGCTGATCACGGCTCCTTTTTATTGGCTCTGCTCTTGAACTCTTGAGCAATGCCCATGATGCTTACACACGTGATACGAGCCGTTATTTTTGATTTGGATGGGACCTTGGTTCATTCCTTGTCAGGCATCGCCAAGGCCCTCAACACGATCCTCGAACGTCACCATCTGCCCACCCATAGCGAGAGCACCGTGCGCACCTTCATTGGCAATGGCATCGTTAAACTTGTCGAGCGCGCCTGCCCAGACGGTTATGACCCTGGGCAAATGGCCGAACTCACCCGTGCGGTGAGTGATGAATATGCCAGCTCGTGGCAAGATGGCACCGTCCCCTATACCGGAGTGAATGAGACACTCACCGCACTGCTGCAGAGGGGAATCAAGATTGCCGTTCTGTCAAACAAACCACATGCCTTCTGCCAGCAAATCACTGATCTCATTTTCCCAGACATCACCTTCACCGCAGTAGTCGGCCATCATCAAGGCGTTCCTACCAAGCCAGACCCCACAGGCGCACTCGATCTAGCAAAGCTCTTAGATGCATCACCTGAGGAAATTGCCTTTGTGGGAGACTCCACCATTGATGTCGCCACCGCACACAATGCGGGCATGATCTCCGTTGCCGCCACCTGGGGCTATCATGACCTTGCTGACCTCATCTCCGAATCCCCTACGCACCGGATCAACGGCATCAATGAATTGCTCGATATCTTAGACAACCAGGCACCTTAAAATGTCCTACTCATCTCAGCCTTCCGACACCAGCGGCATGCCCGGCGGCATTCCCTACATCATCTCCAACGAGGCGGCGGAGAGGTTCTCCTTCTATGGCATGAAGGCGGCCCTTGCCGTCTTCCTCGCCAATTACCTCGGCGTACTCGGGGGTGAGTCGATGAGTGAGGCCAAAGCAACAGCCTATGTTTCTTTTTTCAACTCCGCGGTTTACCTCACCCCTCTTTTTGGCGCCTTAGTTGCCGATATCTTCTTCGGAAAATACCGAACGATCATCACCCTATCGATTGTCTATTGCCTAGGCCACTTGGTGCTGGCACTCATGGGCATGGCAGGCATCGTTCAGCTTTGGCTGCTTGCCGGCTTGGGCCTCATTGCCATTGGCGCTGGCGGCATCAAGCCCTGCGTCTCAGCGCACGTAGGAGATCAGTTTGGTAAAAATAACCAGCATCTCATCCCCAAAATCTTTAATATCTTCTACCTCTCCATTAACTTTGGCGCGGTTATTTCCAACCTTGCCATCCCCTTCATCCTCAAATGGTATGGCCCACACTGGGCATTTGGCACCCCCGGCATTTTGATGGCGATTGCTACCCTCACCTTCTGGATGGGGCGCCGCAAATTTGTCCACATCCCGCCTCACGGAGAAGCCTTTGGCAAGGAACTCTTCAGCAAAGAAGGACTCGTCGCCATTGGCAAACTTGCCCCACTGTTTCTCTTTGTTGCCGTCTTCTGGTGCCTCTTTGACCAGACGGCGAATACCCTCGTTTTTCAGGCTCAAAAAATGAACCTGCAGCTCTTTGATTTCGGGTTCATGCCTGCCGCATTGCGTGAGCTTGAGGTGTTACCATCCCAGATTCAGGCCGCCAATCCTTTCCTCATCCTCGTGCTCATCCCCATTTTCTCATGGTGGATCTATCCCAGCGTAGAGAAAGTCATTCCTCTTACCCCACTGCGAAAAATCGGCACCGGTTTATTTCTGATGGTGCTTTCCTTTGCCGTCATCTCCCTTGCTCAACAGGCGATCGACCTAGGCCACACCCCCAGCGTCTGGTGGCAACTACTCGCCTATCTCATTTTCACTGCTGCTGAAATTCTCATCTCCATTGTCTGTCTTGAATTTGCCTACACCCAGGCGCCACGCAAAATGAAATCCTTTGTCATGAGCCTCTTTCTGCTCTCGGTATTTGCCGGCAACGCGCTCACCGGCATCATCAACACCTATATCCAAATTCCAGAGCTTTCCCTCACCACGGACAAAACGCATCCAGGCTATGATGCCACCGCTGATAGCCATGATGACCTCACTCTCATGACCAATGGCGAGATCCTCTCACCTGCACTGGACCAGCTCAAACAGAGCGCAGCCGCCATCCAGTATATTTATGGGATCAAAAAATCTCTGCCCACCACCGCCAGTGGCGCCAAAGCCCTCGCCTCCATCAACGACCCATGGGGCAGGCCACTACGTTACACCCTCATCAGCTCAAGCTCTGCCCGTATCTCATCAGACGGCCCTGACCAAATCCACAAAACCGCATGGGATCTTGGCATCATCCTGACCGTTAGACAAAGCATCACCGAGGAACAAGGAACCTGGCTGCAACGGGAGAAAAAACGCCTAGGCATGTTAGATCAAGCCCCAGCTAATGGTCGAGGTATGCTACTGCAAAATGCCTACTACGCTGGTGGCCAGACCAAGCTAGAAGGAGCTGCCTACTTCTGGTTTTTCACCAAGCTGATGCTTGTCACCGCCATTGTCTTTATTCCGTTTTCGCTATGCTATAAGCCTAAAACGTATCTTCAGCAATAGTCTGAGGGCTATAGGGCCACAGGGCCGGTCATTCACGAAGCTCTGAGGCTTCTAGGTAGACTACTCGAACTTATCGGTGACCGCTCCCGTAGAAGCAGAGGTCACATGCGCTGCATACTTCGCCAGCACACCACGCTTATAACGTGGTTCATACGGCTGCCACTGAGCACGGCGCTGTGCAAGATCCTCATCGCTCACATTGACACTGAGCACATTATTTACAGAATCGATGGTAATGATATCACCTTCTTCGAGTAGACCGATTGGCCCACCTACATGCGCCTCAGGTGTAATGTGACCAACCACAAAACCGTGGCTGCCACCGGAAAAACGTCCATCCGTGATCAGCGCCACCTTGTCACCAAGGCCACGCCCCATCACTGCACTTGTTGGCCCTAACATCTCACGCATACCGGGACCGCCCTTGGGCCCTTCACGGCGAATGACAATCACGTCACCATCGATAATCTTACCATCAAGAATGGCTGCCATCGCATCCTCTTCACAATCAAAAACACGAGCGCTTCCTGTAAAGCTGTCTCCCTCTTTACCGGTGATTTTAGCGACCGCACCATCAGGGGCCAGGTTACCATAGAGAATACGCAAGTGACTGTCCTTCTTGATCGGATTGTCAAGCGGCCGGATAATGTCCTGACCCTCTGGATACTCCAATGGAGAATTAGCGAGGTTCTCAGCTAGAGTCTTGCCCGTTACCGTCAGACAATCACCATGCAAAAGACCCGCCTCCAATAAAATCTTCATCAACGGCACCGTGCCACCGATCTTGACGAGGTCCGCCATCACATACTTACCACTTGGCTTGAGGTTAGCTACCATCGGCACCCGTTTGCCGATTTCAGTAAAGTCATCAATATTGAGCTCAACCTCACAAGAGTGAGCCATAGCCAAGAGGTGCAGCACCGCGTTAGTAGAACCACCGAGCGCAATCACCACGGTAATCGCATTTTCAAAAGCCTCACGCGTCATGATATCAAGAGGGCGAATCCCCTTATCCATCATATTGAGCACTGCGGCACCCGCATCAAAGCAGTCCCTCATCTTATCATCACCGATCGCATCCTGAGATGAGCTATTAGGCAAAGACATGCCGAGAGCCTCAATAGCAGTAGCCATCGTGTTTGCCGTATACATACCACCACAAGAGCCGGCACCCGGAATCGCATTTTCCTCGATTTTGAGTAAGTCCTCGTCACTCAATTCACCAGCAGCATGTTTGCCGACAGCTTCGAACACTGAAACCACATCCAAATCTTTTTCCTCCCCTTGGATCGTCGCACAACCAGGCAAGATAGTACCGCCATAAACAAATACGCCGGGACGATTCATGCGTGCCAAGGCTATAATACACGCCGGCATATTCTTATCACAACCACCGATCGCTACAACGCCATCCATGCCTTCACAGCCGACTACTGTCTCAATGGAATCAGCAATGACCTCACGGGACACCAAGGAATACTTCATGCCCTCCGTGCCCATCGAAATACCGTCAGAAATAGTAATGGTATTAAAGATGACTGATTTGCCTCCAGCAGCATCCACGCCTTTAGCGGATTCCCGTGCAAGACGGTCAATATGCATATTGCAGGGAGTTACTTGGCTCCAAGTAGATGCCACACCCACTTGCGGCTTATCAAAATCTTCATGGGAGAAACCGACGGCATGCATCATCGCACGGCTCGGCGCGCGATCTGGACCATCAAAAACTTGTGACGAATAAGGACGACGTGAATCAGACATGACCACGTGCTAATAGATCACCGCGATCTTGTAAACAGACAAGTTTGCATGCCTAGTCGATATGAGCACTAAATAGCCATTTGATCGCCGTTTTATCACCGCACCTACATATTATATAACTTTTCTTAAATATGTAGGTATTCTTTTTATTTGATTTTATGAAATAAAGCCATGGCTAGATATTATTCATAGCATCTATGCCTAGCGATCTTAATGGTCCACTTTTAAAGTCATAAATACCTAATAATAAGAATGTTATGGTCATTAATTGGCGGCAGTCTGATGGCGAAAAAGCCAATAACCGATAGCAGATCGTAAGATTATGTTGGCAGTTTGTTTATATATATACCGACTTAATCTCTTTTTATTTAAAAAAAGGATAGCTAATAGGTAGTAAAAGTGTATTATACGTCTGTAGCGAAGATCAGATTATTTGAAATTAAGCAGTCTTCACCCCCTCCAACAACAACACCCCCTTTACGACCATGAAGTTACGCACCCTTTTCTGGCTCTCTGTGATCACCGGTTGCCTCTTGGGTCCGATCGTGCAAGGACAGTCAGTCAATGTCAATGGTCACTACGACCCCACTACAGATACCGGCTATACCGTCACAGAAACGGTAGGCTGGTACAACGGCCACAGAGGTCATAATAGCGCTTACGGCGATGGGCAACTCGATTTGGGCGATGATACGAATTGGGCTTCTTCCACTTGGAATCAGACGACCATTCGCCATGGTGTAGTTGACGATAGTTTCTTTCTCTATATTGAGGCCCCCCTAGCCGCCAAGGGCATGGAATGGTCTGCAGATGCCGAGAACAACATTGCTGACTATTGGAAGTATGTGCTGGGCGGCCAACTTCTCCATGACGATGAAGGTAAAACCAACAGCTTGGATTTCGCGAATGCCACCGGCAGCGAGAAACTCGAATTCTTGGACGGCACAGCAAGCATTGACGGTAAAGGCAAAGTGACGCGAGGTATAGCTTTTACCGCTGATTTCCCTGGTGGTGTTGACACCAAATGGGGACTTAAGGACTCCGCAGATTCCATCGCCTACATCATAGCGGCAGGTCTCGGCACGGACAAGGAAAGTAACAATCCCAATGTAGCCATGGCATTCGAGTTTGAGTTCGCCTTGGTATACAAAGATGAAATTCTAGAAACCTTGCAAAACGGCGTGGTGTTCCACCTGTCACCCGAGAAAGTTCCAGAACCCTCTTCCGCATTGCTGCTCAGCGTTGCCTCAATAGGCATGCTGCTTCGTCGCAAACGCTAAGCCCCATTTTTCAAATATCCTTCAAATAATTAGTATTGTTTATTTGTTCGTAACAACAGCCGGAACCTGCCTCGTGTAGGTTCCGGCTTTATGGTTTTAGGTTATGTCCACATAGGCATGACTTTAGGAACAGGCGCCCACAAAGACGACGGAGCCTTCGGCCTTGGTCGCAATCCGCCCCCTGCCTTGCATTGTCGCGACTCGCCTCCATCAAGCGCGATATTGATCATGCGCTCTGCTGAAATCTTTGCGCCCAACAGTAACGAACACCAGTGCACAAAAGCCCCAAACAGCCATAAAATGCATACTATTAAACCTATGTATTTATACGCCTAGTGGATATTACTTAGCGTTGTTAAATATTAGCCCTTTTTGATGGCCAAGTTGCCCATACCACCAGGGTTGGGTTGCCCCTATTGGGCGCGATGATCATAAAGTGCTCTTTTTAGGACGATTACGAAGCTCTTGCCGGCTTTCGCCTGATGCATTTACCCAGCGATATCGACCACTTAATTAGTAAGGTTTATTTTAATAAAAATGCATCTTAATATTCATGATGGCGCAACGATTTGAAAAAAATGGATTAACTCCTAATATCGGGATAATAATGCCTACTCAGCTAATCGCCATGCAGGTTTTTTAAAATTCACCTGCTCAATCCCCAAATAACCCAACATCCCTCCTATCCCCATGAACTTACGCACCCTTTTCTGGCTGTCTGT
>JAFMDE010000039.1 GCA_017857425.1 Akkermansiaceae bacterium | reverse complement strand
ACACCCATTCAACCTTATGAAAACAGTTCTCATCATCGGCGGATCACACGGCATATCAAAATGCCTGGCAGACAGACTTCAAAGCAGCGGCATCCAAACACTCACCGCCAGCCGCACTGCCAGCAGTCATTGCAATGGCGCGCAGCATCAGATCTTCGATGCCGCGAACCCCACTGCGCTGAACCTGCCCGATCAACTCGATGGCATCGTTTATGCGCCAGGTTCCATCACGCTAAAGCCTTTTCACCGCCTGAGCGAAGATGATATGCTCACAGAGTTTAAACTCAATGCCCTCGGTGCTGCCCAAGTCATTCAACAATGCCTGCCTGCCCTCAAGCAATCACCTGCCGCTTCTGTGGTGCTTTTTTCCACCGTAGCTGTTCAGACTGGCTTGCCATTTCACGCCTCCATCGCCATGGCTAAGGGTGCGATTGAAGGACTGACCCGCTCCCTTGCCGCCGAGCTTTCTCCATCGATTCGTGTCAATGCGATTGCTCCATCTCTGACCGATACGCCGCTTGCTGAGAACCTCATCAACAGTGATGCTAAACGCCAGGCTTCGGCTGACCGCCATCCTCTCAAGACAATCGGGGAAGCTGACGACATCGCCGCATTAGCTCAGTTCCTTGTATCCGATGAATCTAAATTCATCACCGGTCAGATCATCCACGCTGACGGCGGCATGGGCGATGTCCGCACCTTCTAGATACCAGCCGATCTCTATTTCCAAGCTGAGATAGATTTAATCTCTAAGGCAAATTTTCCTGCCTGCTTGTCAGCCAGAATGATGCCGAGCCCCTTGATTTGGGCAGGGTCGAAGTTGCGATCGAGTTTCCTACCACGCCAGCTCGCCTTCATCTTCGAAAAGGGAATCTGCAGCTTAACCCATTCGTCCTTCACCGTCTTAAAATCCGCAGTAAAGGAAACAGATGAGCGGAGAAATGTTTCATCCGTAGTTGCTCGCAAGCCATACGTCCTTCCGTCTCCTTTCACGAGAATCTCGACCCCCTTCCAAGCACTAAGATCCCAGAGCTTGCCTGCGATTCTAAACGAAGAAAAACCTCCGTTGTTTTGCAGCGAGATATTCCCCTTGAAAAGCAAGCTGTCGTTCTGCGTCATTTCGATGGTCCCTTGAGAAAGCCCTCCCATGACACCATCGTTAACGACATTCATTTGATGGCCTGCCTTTTTGTCCGTAAAATCGATGAGCATGTTCGTTGTTTTTTCTTTGCTCTGTGGCGGCTTCTCTTCTTGAGCGATCAATGCCGTAGCGGAAGATAATATCAGAATGGAAATAAAGGAGCGGTATTTGATCTTCATGGGCTTTTTCAATTTTCAGAGTGGCAGTTCAGTTACTTCATCCGTCGACTCAGACTGCCATCCCAAGTGGATCTTTTCACGATAAGCCGCAGCATTATCTCTGTGCGCCTGCAATTTCTCGGGCGCCATCTTATCGAGCTGCATGGTCATCATGCCCAGCCTCGGTTGTTTTTTGTAGAAGTCGCGATTGGAGTCAATAAAGTCCCAGAACAATCCATCCCAGATATCACACCAGTCTCCCTTGGGATAATCTGACATTTTGCGAATGTAGTTTGATCCACAGACATAGGGTTTGGTGACAAATTTACCCCCATCGGCAAACTGGCTCATACCATAGACATTGGGCACCATGACCCAGTCATAGGCATCAATGAACATCTCCATGAACCAACGGTAAACCGCGGTCGGCTTGACATGACAAAGTTGGAAAATAACGCCCAACACCATCAGCCGATCGATATGATGACAGTAGCCGGTTTTGAGTAACTCTTTGATCGCACGATCCACAGGCGGCAAACCACTGCGACCTGTGTAGAAACACGTTGGCAGCTCATGGGTAAATCCCCAAAAGTTCGACACCCGCATCTCTCGTCCATGAAGCTCATACATGCAGCGCATAAACTCACGCCAACCAATCACCTGCCGGACAAAACCCTCGAGGGAATTGAGCGGCACATCGTGTTCTTTGGCGTAATCGATGGCACGCTGCACCACATAGCCCGGATCTAATAATCCTATGTTGAGCATCGGCGTTAACAAGGAGTGCTGCTGGGTAGCGTAGCGCGTAGAAATGGCATCCTCGTAGTCACCAAAGAGCTCAAAGCGTTCCTGCAAGAAGACCTCAAGCCAGGCCTCTGCCTCCTCATGCGTTCTGGGTAAGCCCATGCTGCACTCACCCCAAGCATTTGGGAAATGCTCTTTCACCCAGGCCTTTGTTTCCGCGCTGAATGCTTTGACCTCAGGTAGCTTGGGCTCGATATAGGTCTTGGGAAGTTTTTTGCGATTGAGCTCATCATAACTCCAGGATCCCCCCTCGGGTTTCCCTTTCTCATCAAGCAAGATGCCCATGCGCTTTCTCTGCGCTTGATAAAAATGCGCCATGAAGGGTTTCTTTTTGCCCTCTAGGTATCCGCGCCACCAGTCCTCCGGCGTGAGGAAGTTGGGGGTTTCATACCACAGCAAATCGATGCCCTTCTGATCACACCATTGCTGCAAGCGCCGGCTGATCAAGTCATCGACCACCTTGGCTACATGGATGGTGCTAACCTTACCGGGGAGCTCATCAAGCAAGTCGCAGCTGTGCGCTTGGCCGGATGGAATCTCAATGATTTCAGCCTTGTAGCCAGAAGCCACTAATCCATCAACATAGAGCACGCCGGCCTCGCGAAGTAGGGCCTGTCTGCGTGCATGATGCTCAATCGGCCACTTGCTATCACTACCATAAAGCAGGGGTTCCTCGATGAGAAACACGGGTCGTTTTTCATCTAAAGCTGGGTGCTCTTTGTAAAGCTGATGCGGATAAATCAGAGAAATTTCCATGGGTATGTGCCTACTAAGGTTTCTCAACAGGCGGCTGGAATTGCGCTTTAGCCGGCAACACCAATAACATTTCCCAGGTCTTTTTAGCATCGGGAGTTCGGGGGCCATTGTAGCCCATTACCCGGTAATCTTCACTCCTTAGCCCCGCCTTTTGGACTGCCTCATCAAGTGCCAACTTTGCCTTCTGCATCGTCGTTCCATTCTTGTCCCCCTGCCACGTGTAGCTGAAAGCCTGCATCGCCGGCACGTCTCGCACTTCAATTTTTTTACCATCCTTGCCGAGCTTACCGACTTCCTCATCTTGGTAGAGAAAGCCCATCGACTTCATGCCCAATTTCTCGCCCTTACTTCCTTTCTCCTTCATGCCCATCTCAACGGGTGAAGTCATCGGAATGCCCTCGCGCTTGATGTGGCGAAACAAACGCCAAAATGCAAAACTACTACTGAAAGCATCGGTATACGCTACGCGGTATGCGGGAAAACGCTTCAAAGAGACTGCATTGTATGGGCCGGGTTTAGGCCAGCCCTTTGGCAGTGGTGCCTCGGCCACATACTCTGGTTTTGCTGAGACTTCAGATGCTCCTTGAGCACCGTTAGTCTGAGAAAAATACAGGGTCAGAACAACAAGTGGCGGCACGCTTATACAGAGAATTTTCATCATACGGGTCATGGGACAACGCTCATAACCTCCGCGCATAAGCGAAGTCCGTCAATGCCTATTTCTCATAGGCAGAGCTCGACGTGACATGCCAGTTCGCACTAGATCGTGCCAGGCTACTTGCCCGGCTTGAACCAAGCGTCGTGTATCAGGCTAGTGCTTGAAGTGACGATGGCCGGTAAAGACCATAGCGATGCCTGCTGCGTCAGCGGCGGCGATCACCTCCTCATCACGGATAGAGCCTCCGGGCTGGATACACGCCGTAGCACCGGCTTCGATCGCAGCATTAAGTCCATCAGCAAATGGAAGCATCGCATCGGATGCCATGATGCTGCCCTTTAGAGACAATCCAGCTTCGTTCGCTTTCCACACAGCAATGCGGGAAGAGTCAACACGGCTCATTTGTCCTGCACCAATTCCCAGTGTGCGGTCCATGCCTGAATAAACAATGGCATTGGATTTAACGTGTTTGACGACCCTCCAACCGAAGCGCATTGCTCTGATTTCATCCTGCGTTGGCGGACGTTTGGTAACAACACGCTCTTCGATATTATCAAGACCTAAGGCTGTGTGGTCACGCCCCATCACCATCAGACCTCCCGGAGCGGAACGAATAACAGGGTCTTTTCTGACCGCTTCCCAAGCATCACTGTTAACCTTAATCAAACGCAAGTTCTTCTTCTTTTGCAGGATGGCACGAGCCTCAGGCTCAAAGTCAGGCGCGATGATCACATCCGTAAAGATCGATGAGATGATACGAGCGAGTCCTTCCGTGAGGGGGCGGTTGACAACGATCACACCACCAAACGGGGCCTGCGTGTCTGTCTCATAGGCGAGCTGCCAGGCCTTGCGTAAATCATCGTCATGCTGACCAAGACCACATGGGTTGGTGTGCTTAAGAATCCCCACCGTTGGGCGAACGAAGTCAGTGATCAGCTCGGATGCAGCCTCAATATCAATGACATTGGTGTAGCTGAGCTCCTTGCCCTGTAGTTGAGTAAAGACGTTGCTGAAATCACCATACAGCGCGGTTGGCTGGTGCGGATTATCACCATAGCGCAGCTCCTGATCGAGTGGCAGGCTGATGACAAAATGAGATCGAGTTCCTTCTCCCGCTTGAGAGAGGTAATTGGTGATCGCGGTGTCGTAGGTAGAGGTGCGTAGAAACACTTTCAGCGCCAGCTCCTCACGCAGCTTGTGAGAGGTGTCACCATCGTGTTCATCCATCTCAGCAAGTACCCGATCATAATCCTTGGGGTCGGTCACCACGGTGACTGACTTGTAGTTTTTTGCCGCGCTGCGCAGCATGGAGGGGCCACCGATATCAATATTCTCAATGGCTTCCTCGAGGGTGACATCCTCCTTGGCTACGGTTTCTTCAAAGGGATACAAATTAACAACTACCAGATCAATCGGCGGAATGTCATGCTCTTTCGCCTGCTTGAGGTGCTCCTCATCATCACGCTTATGCAAGAGGCCACCGTGCACTTTGGGGTGTAGTGTCTTAACGCGTCCCTCAAAGAGCTCAGGAGCACCGGTGAACTCGGAAACATCGATGACCGTGAGGCCTGCTTCCCGAAGTGTTTTAGACGTGCCTCCCGTAGAGAGCAGTTCGATACCGTGTTTATCCAGTCCTTTAGCGAAGTCGACCAGACCGGACTTATCGGAAACAGAGAGCAGAGCGCGTTGAATAGCCATAATGTGTTATTGGTAATATCCCTTGAATGCGGGGTCACTGAACTACCCTCAGCAGCTATTGGGAGCAAGCCGAATGTGTCAAGATAGCCTATTTCCAACCTGATCGCTTGATTCCTCGGGGGTGGGAACTTCCTCTTTGAACCATTTCCAGAGAACTCCATCCACTGGCCCAAGCAACCATGCCAGCACAAATAATACACCACCACTCACCACAACTGAGGCTGCCATGTTGGAGTTAAACCAAACATGCAGGTACAAACCCCCTACCGCCGAAAGCAAAGCATGTAGTGCTGCAATCAGCAGCATTACCTTGAGGCGGTAACTACACAGGTAAGCTGCAGCCCCTGGCAAAATCAGTAATGCGATCACTAAAATAGCACCGACCGCCTGAAATGCGGCAACAACGATAAAGGACACCACAAACATCATGCCATAATGAATCACGGCGGGTCGGTAACCAAAAGATGCGGCGAGATCAGCATCAAATGAACTCAACATCATCACCCGGCAGAAAAAGAACAATAGCACCATGGTAACCAAAGCCACCCCAGCCATGACCAAGACAGGCGCGGGCACCATCAGCCCAAAGAGCGCTAACCGATCATCCTCCAGCAAGAGTCCCAAGCGGCCATGCAAAACACACTCCAGGTCGAGGTCTACATTTTTACCCAGCAACAACTCCATCAACAAAACCCCGAGGGCAAAGAGCGCCGTGAATGAGATACCCGTGGCAGCATCCTGCTTCACCCTGGTCCACTTGTGAATCAGCTCGATAATGACGGTGGATGCCAAACCTGCTAGCCCCGCACCGACAATGAGCCACGGCGAGGACAGATCCCCCGTTATATAAAAGGCAATAACCACACCGGGGAACACACTGTGACTGATCGCATCACCGGTGAGTGCCATGCGACGCAAAATCAAAAACGAGCCCATCTGCGAACACGGCAAGGCGACAAAAAAGGCCATCAAAATTAGCCAAAGAGCTCCAATGCCGAGAACGTCCCATGGCAAGGTGATGTATTCGATCATGTTCATCAAAGGGTGGCAAGAGGCTGGGCAACCAGGTGTGTTGGCTGCGGGATGGGTTTACCGTGCGGATCAAGCTCGGGGAAATCAAGATGCTGCTCAAGTTGGCGAACGATGCCAGGTTCCAGGATATGCTCTATCTTCTCTGCATCATCATGCACATGGTCTTCGGCATAGTCAGCTTCATTGGTCAAATAGAGCTCCCATAGACGGTGATTACGCACAATTTCCATCGCCCGCTTCCAGCCCAAGCGGCTTAAGTGTAAAGAGACACCATCCTCAGCCATATCAATAAAACCGCGGCTCAGCAGGGCCTTGCAATCCCTCCTCACCACATCCTCAGTCAGTCCCCTCTTGCGAGCTAGCATTAAGACACTCACCTCTTCGTGGACAAAGCCCTCAACTTCATGGATTTGATAAATGGCCTTCAGCGTATTTTCCCTCCTGATGCGCATCCGGCGCCTCAAGGTCCGCAATACCTTCGACAATACTCCGTGCCGAGGAGCTATGAGGTAAACCACCGCAAACAGCGCAGTGGCTGACAAGGCGATTACCGGACCCGTGGGTAGTCCATTGACCTCTGCCGAGACAAGGCCGCCAGCAAGCCCGGAAAGCACGCCGAATAACACGGACAAGAGCAACATGCGGTCAAAGCGATCGGTAAGAAGATAGGCCGCCGCCGCTGGCGTGATCAGCATGGCAGAAACCAGCACTACACCCACCGCCTGCAATGCCACCACCACCGAAAAGGTCAGCAAAAAGTAAAACACCCCATTGAGTAATTTCACAGGGTAACCAAGCCCCCTAGAAAAACCCTCATCAAAACTCATCACTAACAAGGGGCGCCGCAGAAAAAACATCGTCACCACTAGAACCAAGGTGGTCATCAGCATCATTCGCAAATCACTGGCATCAATCGAGCCGACATTACCAAACAGAAAATTCATCACCCCAACGGTATCCTGCTGATTTCTGGACTGCCACATGATGCCAAAGGCAAAAAATGTCGCCAACACAATCCCCAGTGCAGCGTCCGACTTTAAGCGCGTGCTCATCATCATCAAGCGCACCAAACCCGCCCCCAATAAACCCGCTGTGGCAGCGAATACAAAAATCACCCCCGGGCTGCGCTCCGAGCTGTAGATCAAACCTGCCACCACCCCGGGAAGGACAGCATGAGAGACCGCGTCACCCATTAAAGCAACTCGCCTCAGAACAACAAAACAACCCAGCAAACCACAACCAGCGCCCAGCAATACTGCCGCCATCATCGCTTTAGCGCTACCGCTTGCCGGTATCAGGAAATCAACGGCAGAGGCTAAAACTGACATCTCTTGAATCATGCTGATCTTTATAGTTTGGCAGCCCGATCTGCGACCTCACTAAGAATCGTCAGGCGCCCGCCATAGGTCTTTTGCAGCAGCTCACGGGTATAGACATCCTTGACTTCGCCAAAGGCAACAAGCCGCATATTGAGCAGCAGCAGGCGATCAAAGTATTCACCCGCGGATTGCAGATCGTGATGAACCACCAGTACCGTTTTGCCACGCTCACGCATTTCCCGAAGTAGTGTTACAATGGCTGCTTCAGTTGCCGCATCGACCCCAGCAAAGGGCTCATCCATCAAATAGAGATCGCTATCTTGAGCCAGCGCCCGAGCTAGAAACACCCGCTGTTGCTGACCGCCACTCAAATTACCAATCTGCCTATTGGAATAGGGCAGCATGCCCACCTTCTCGAGAGCTTCAGAGGCACGCTTTTTTTCAGCCTTGCCCGGTCTGCGGAATAAACCCAATCCACCATAAGTTCCCATCAGAGCAACATCCATTACTGTAACGGGAAAATCCCAGTCGACACTCTCTCGCTGGGGAACATAGCCAACACGATGCAGATTTTCCCGCAACGGCTTACCGAATACTTTGACCCAGCCACCAGATGAGGGCACAACGCCCATCACCGCTTTAATAAAGGTGGATTTGCCCGCGCCGTTAGGCCCGACAATACCGACCAGGCTGCCAGCCGGCACGGCTACATCAATACCATAAAGTGCAGGTCGCTTATGATAAGCTACCGTAAGGTCGTGGGTTTCCAGTGCTGGTTGTTGTTCGTCACTCATTGCTGTTGCTGTAGCTAATACTATTGTTCTCTCATCAAATTTACCATCTCGCCAATACCACTAAGCGGTGATTACTTCAAGCCGTCCACCAGGGTATTCACATTATGTTTGATCATGCCGATGTAGCTTCCTTTATCATAGGTCTCCCCATGCAGTGTTACCGTATCACCAGGCTCACCCATCGCATCAGAAAATAACTCGTGCTCACTGACCTGAACACCCGCTTCAGCCGCAACAGCCCTGATGCCCTTAGCATTGACGCTCGACTCCGGGAAAATAGTCTTCAATGCACGCCGCTGAATGAAATCGACAAGGTCAGACCTATCTTTCAAGCCCGATTCAGAATTGGTCGACACACCCTGCAATCCCTTAACCTCAACCGCAAAAGCTTTGCCGAAATAATGAAAGGCATCATGGCTAGTGACCAGCACTCTCTGCTCTGGCGCAATCTCACCGATCCTTGCCCGTGCCCAATCATGCAAAGCAAGAAGCTCATCGCGATACCTCCCCGCCCTCTCTTGGTATTGCTCAGCACCATTAGGATCCGCCTCCGATAAAGCATCGACAACAACGCTGAGGCACCCTGCCCAAAGCGCTGGATCCCCCCAGATGTGTGGATCATAGTAGCCTTGGAATTCTTCTTCTGGTTGCAACAAATCCGCCTTGGCAATGCCGTCTGTGACAGCAAACACGCCACCATGCTTTTTTGCTCTTTTCTCCAAAACATCCTGCATCTTTCCCTCCAAATGATGACCACTATAAAAAATAATATCTGCACCCTGCAGTGCCGCCGTATCTCTAAATGTCACTTGATAGCTGTGCGGGTCCACACCAGGCCCCATCAAACCCTGAACCAAAATACGCTCTCCACCGATGATCTTGACCATATCGGTCACCATGGTGGTGGTGGTCACGACCCTCAGTTTGCCCTCTTCATTGGCTGAGCTGTGTGACATGCCTTGCTCTTTCTGCAGCATCCAAGACAAGCCACTGGCCAGTGCCCCGATAACCACGATAATGACCACTATCTTTTTTGCCATAAATCCTCTTAAAACAGAAGTCCGAGACCGTCAAGTTGAAATTAGCCTCGGCTAATTTTCTTTTCTGCGCAAAAATAATTTAACACTACAACTCTTGCTGTATTTGTGTAGATTTTTCGCAAGACTCTCACTGAATAAAACGTAAATCAATTATCATGGATAAAAACGCAGGCGAAAACGATCAAAAACCCAGCAAAGACAATGCGAAAAAGGCCGCGAAAAAGGCCGGTAAAACGGGTCAAGATACTGCTAAATCGACATCTGCAAGCTGTGGGGCCTGCGAGGGTTCAGCTCAGAAAAAATTCTTTGTGCCTGTCCTGATTCTTGGTTTCCTTGCTATCCTGCTTGTTGCCATCATGCCGACCCTCGGGGAAATTGGAATGGCTAGTGAGAGCGCCACCACCACTATTGGTAAATGGATCGGCTTTCTCGGTGAATTTCACCCCCTCTTTTTACACCTTCCTATTGGTGCCTTAATGCTCGTCCTACTCATGGAAGTGCTGCGCTTGATCACTTTCGGGAAATACACCCCCAATACCACACTGGGCTTATTTTTCGCCTCAGCCACTGGTGTCTTTGCCGTCGCCTTCGGTTACTGCCTCTACCTGACAGGAGACTTCTCCGGTGAGCTCATTGAGGAACACAAGCGTGATGGCATCATCTTCACCATCCTTCTCATTGCCACTTTCCTTGTTAAGTACACCTCTGACATCGGCCTCATGGGTAAATTTGCCAAACCATCCTACATCGTCGGCCTATTCCTAACGACTGCCATGATGATGAGCGCAGGCCATCACGGTGGGCAAATCACCCACGGCGACCCACTCGACAAAGCGCCATGGAAGCTCGACAAAGAGGCAGCCACGGCAGAAGTGATCGTTGATCCCATCCTCTACACCAACATTATTCATCCCATTTTGGAGCAAAAGTGCATTACCTGCCACGGTGAGACCAAACAGAAAAGCGGTCTGCGCATGGACAGCTACGCTGCTCTCATTGATGGTGGTGAGGAGACCGACTGCTTGGTTCCAGGAGATACAAAGAGCAGCGCAATGGTCACCTACATGCACTTGCCTATGGAAGATGACATGCACATGCCTCCCGAAGGCAAAAAGCAGCTCACCCCAGAAGAAATTCAAATCATCGAGTGGTGGGTGAAGATTGGTGCCCCAGAAACAGACACACTCAGTGCCGTGGAAGTTCCTGAGGACATCATCGCAGCCATTGACACCCTCAAAACACCAGAGCAGATCGCTCGCGAAAAAGCAGCTAAGGAAAAAGCCAAGCAAGAGCGAATCGCTTTCATGAAGGCCAAGCGCGCTCGCCTTGCTTCATCCTTGAAGTCGGTCAACGAAAAGTATGCTGGCTCGCTCAACTATATCTCCAAGGACAGCACCAATCTCTCCTTCTCCGCTGTCAGCTACCGTAAGGATTTCAATGATGAAAGCCTCGAGATTCTTAAGGATGCCGCTGCTGATATCACTGAGCTCGATCTCAGTGCCACTGCCATCACCGATGCTGCGGCCTTTAGCCTCGGTGAATTTGCCAGCCTGAAATCACTCAAGCTCAACCAGACCAGCATCACCGATGCATCCTTGCCTGAAATTCAGAAACTCAATCAACTTCAGATTTTGAACCTTCACAGCACAGAGGTCACTGATACCGGCATTAAGAATCTGGAGCCCATGAGCTCGCTGAAAAAAGTGTATCTGTGGAATACCAAGGTTACCGAGGCCGCCGCCAAGTCATTGGAAAAAACACTTACTGATAAACACCAAGAAGCTCAGCAAGGGCTCGAGGAAGAAGATCAAGACAAGGCCACACCTCAAGTCATCTTGGGAGCCTCAAGCAAACCTGCTGCTGCACCTAAACCTGCTGCACCCAAACCTGCTGCACCCAAACCTGCGGCTGCGCCCGCGCCTGCTGGCAATTAGCAAAACCACCATCGGACTCAACACCGATGCCCTGCGCTAGGAGCCCTAGAAGCCCTAGCGCACATTCCCGCCTTAGCTCGCCTGCTCTTTAGCAGTCTGACAAGTAATACACAGCGAGACCGATGGCTTGGCTTTCAAGCGCTCGATGTTGATTTCCTGTTGGCAATCATCACAGATGCCATAGGTGCCGTGATCAAGCTGATCCAGAGCGTATTCGATTTTCTCCAACAGCTTGCTCTCTGAGAAACCAAGCTGATGCTCTACCATGTTTTCGGCAATTTTGTCAGCCCTCTCCGTCTCGTCAGCAATAACACCTGAACCTGTCTTCTTACTGTGTCGGTTAACATCGGCCAAGACGTGTTGTTGTTGACCTATAAGGGCTTTTCTCAGTTCTGTTTTTTCACTTTCAGTCATTTTTTAATCAATGGTTGATGGGTTATTTTTGTTAGGAAAAATTACAATGTAATACTCCACCATATTGGCGCTGTCTTCAACTACATACTGAGAATATTTTGCAATCATGTTGCCTTTCGTTTTTTTCAGCACTAAAGACATTCATCACATCAACATATAATGTGATCTCTTCATGGAGGCCCGCTACTGACGGGCAGGAAATAGATGGGGAATCCAGTGACGCTCGCATTGAACATGCAGGCCATTCTGGAGCGGTTACGCCACTGTAAGTCATACCACGAGAGTGACATGACAAGCCAGAATGCCAGCCATGAGGATTAGAGCGATCTCCTGCGTAAAACAGGAACCACTCAACGCCCATGAATAATAATACATCCGCACCTGCTTGTCAGGTGCTCATCCAGATGGGAAGCCTGCTTCTGGCAGCTTCGTTATACGCCCAAGCTGAGTCTCTCGATGAGACTACCGTTCTTGCCACTGCCTACCCCACTGGGAAAAAGGGCATCGGCCCCAGAGTCAACGTTGAGGATGCCACCAATCTCAGAGACGCTGGCATATGGAGCCTCAATGAGGCAGCTCTCACCTCGCCCGGCGTCAACATCTTCTCTAGCGGAGCCAATGGCACTGCTGCTTCCCTGTTCACCCGAGGAACAGAATCAGACCACACAGCTCTCATTGTTGATGGTGTCAAACTCACTGACTCTCGTGTCTTCCCCTTTCCGGCATCTAATATATTATCAGGTGCCAGCATTCAGCCAGGAGAACGCATCGAACTACTGCGTGGCCCTCAAAGCGCTCTTTATGGAAGTGACGCTATCGGTGGAGTTTTAAGCCTATCACTTGAAAAAGGAAGTGCCCTCGGCGCTAACAAATCATGGCTTGAAGTTGGATCGTTCGACAGCATCCACGCCGGCATCAGCTTCCAGGGTCAAGAGGGAAAACTATCCTACAACGCATTTAACAGCTACCATCAGACTGCGAACGATCGCGAACGCAACGATCACGAGTCCTTTCACTCAGGCCTCAGGCTCGACTACGCGCTCTCCGGTGCCACTAACATTGGTATGACCTTACGTGTGCTCAATTTTGAAACTGAGATACCTTCATTAGGCATGAGACCCTTTGCTATCAATGAGACTGAAAACACCATTTACTCTATTTTCCTTGAGCACCAACTCAGTGATACATGGTTCAGCAAACTCAGCATCGGGGGCTATGAGAGTCAATTTACCAATATCGGAGGCTTTAAAGACGAGACCGTAGAAACCAACTACCAGAGCTTGCAATGGCGTAACCTCATCACGTGGAACGACCAGCACGAGACGAGTGCTGGCATCAATGTCACTTGGCTCGACACCGCTAACAGTGAAGCGGGCATCAATGATTTCAGCGAACAAAATGAATCCATCTACCTCCAACACCGTTGGCATCAGGACGATCTGTCCGACTTCTTAGTCGGATTTCGGCACGATCATTATGACGAGGGGCAAAACAGTACGACCTTTCGTATCGCGGGTTCTTATGAACCGCGTAGCGGAACTCGACTACACGCATCAACGTCAAGTGGCTTTCGGAGGCCCTCCGTTGTCGATCTCTACGGCTTCGGCGGTTTTGGCGGTAATCTTAACCTCGAGTCAGAGGAATCACTCGGCTGGGATGCTGGTGTGACGTTTGAAATGACCGAGACTTCAACACTGGACATCACCTATTTCCACAATGAAATCGAGAACCTGATCTCATACGGGCCAGCCCCTGATTACACAGCCATCAATATCGATGAAGCCCGCACACGCGGCATCGAAGTAAGCTACCGTGCCGGCTTTCATGACGAACGCATCCAAACACGACTTGCCTACACCTGGCTTGAAGCTGAAAACCTCAGTACAGGCACACGCCTAATACGCCGCCCTACTCATACCCTCAATGCTGACATCAACGCCAAGGTAAGTGATAAGCTAGTCATTGGTGCTGGCATGACTTGGGTTGCTGACCGAGAGGATTATGACTTCTTCGCTGTCGTCGATGCGGAAGACTATTCCACCGCGCGCATCTATGCTCACTACCAGCTCAGTGACACGGTAAGTATTAACGGACGGATCGAAAACCTGTTTGATCATCAATACTCGGAAATACCAAATTTCCCCGCTCGCGGCATGGGCGCCTTCGCAGGCATCACCATAGAGTGGTAACAGCCCAGATCATTGGCCAACCCCATCACATTACACATGTCCTCAGGCACTGACATCATCAGCCGAACAGCCAACAGAAGACCCGACACCTGTCGCCTTCTGCTTGTTGTTGGTGTCATCATTGGTGTCTTCCTCGGCAGCCACATCATCCGGCATCAAATTCGGCAAAGCGGGGAAACCAGCAACTTAGCCAAGCCGAGCACGGCCTACCAACGCATCGTCGCCCTCTCTCCGAGCATCGTCGAAATCATCTACCTACTTGGCCTTGAAGAGCAACTTATGGGGGTTGTGCGTTATTCCAACTATCCGGCTGAGGCAAAAAACAAACCGAGTGTCGGAGGTTATATCGACCTCAACTATGAGAAACTTTTAAAACTCCAGCCTGACTGCATCATCCTGCTTAAGGAACAAGCCTCTCTCGCTAAAAAGTTAGCGCAGCTCGGCATTCACACCATTATCGTAAACCATGATCATACCCGCGGCATTATCGAATCTATCAAGATCATCGGTAACGAGCTAGGCAGCCAAGGCAAAGCTACTCAAATAGTCGCTGACATCAACACCACGGTGGACCAACAAATATCAGAGCATCAGAACATACCGGATCAACCCCGTGTACTCATCAGTATTAGCCGGGACACCACTGCAGATCATCCTGCTCAGGTGATCATCGCCGGCAGTGCGGGATTCCACCGTGAACTCGTTGAGATGATCGGAGCACGTAATGCCTATCAAGGCTCAGTCGCCTTTCCCATGCTATCACGAGAAAAGCTCATCGATCTCAACCCAGACGTCATCATTGATCTGGTCAACACCGAAACCTGGAACAAACTCGGCAAGCAACGACTGCTCTCACAATGGCATAGCTACCAAGAGCTCAAGGCAGTCAGTAACCAACGTGTGATCATCATTCATGGAGATCAGCACTTGATTCCCGGGCCACGTTTCCCCCAGACTCTCGAACACTTCGCCCGCGCCATCCATC
>JAFMDE010000204.1 GCA_017857425.1 Akkermansiaceae bacterium | reverse complement strand
TTCCCGTAACAGCCCAGGTCTGCGTATCCCTGATCATCCGTAAAGATGATCAGGATGTTTGGTTTCGCGCTGGGGGTGGCGGCCCAGGCCGACCCGCACGGAAAAAGTATTCCGGCTGCGAGTGCTCCGAGGAATGTTTGATACGGAAATTTTTTCTTCATTCGAAGTTCTCTTCGCAGACTAGTCAGAGATGCCGAGCTTATCCTCAATCTCTTCGAGTGAAATGTTCTTGGTCTCCGGCATGAGGAACATGGCCCATAACAACTGAAGAATCATACAGACGGTGTAGAAGACGAATATATGGCCCACATTGATCTCAGCAAACATCGGAAACGACCATGAGATGGCCGCAGCCATGAACCAATGCGTAAATGAACCCAGAGCCTGTCCGCGCGCCCTTACCCGGTTGGGAAAGACCTCGGATATGTATACCCAGATAACGGCACCCTGGCCGAATCCATGCGCTGCCACGAATGCGATCAGCCCCCACAACACGACCTGGCTACCAATACCGGATACTGGGGTGCCATGTTCGAGGGAAGCTTTGAAATCCGCGCCGTAGGTGTAGAAAGCCCAGGCAATGGCACCCAGGCTGACAATATATCCGATCGAACCGGCAATCATCAGCTTGCGGCGCCCGAAATGGTCGATAACGAGCAAGGCCAGCATCGTAAATATCAGCATGGAAAAACCGACGGCTGTGGATGTAAGCAGACCTTCAGAAAAACCTGCCATCTGGAAGATACGCGGAGCGTAGTAGAGCACGGCATTGATGCCGGAGAGCTGGTTGAATGCGGCTATCGCGATGGCCAGCATGATCGGCTTGCTGTATTTCCTGCAGAAGAACGGCTCATTGAGCGAATGGTGATCCATATCCAGAGATGTCTTGATATCGTTTATCTCGTCATCCACGCTGTCGTGGTCCGTACCGACACGATTCAGGACAGCTCTCGCCTCATCCTCCAGGCCTTTTGTCAGCAGCCATCTCGGGCTGCGAGGGGTCAGGAAAAGCAGCAAGAAGAAGGCCAGTGCCGGAAAGGCCTCAACGCCAAACATCCAGCGCCACTCCAGTGCGCCAAGGTCAAGGCCTCCGACGATGTAGTTTGAAACATAGGCCATCAGAATGCCGAAGATCACATTGAACTGCGTGATTGCTACAAACCGACCGCGTTTGCTGGCCGGGCTGATCTCAGCAATATACATCGGAGCAACAACCGATGCGCCGCCGACAGCAAGTCCGCCGAGAAGGCGGAAGAGTGAGAAGGACATCCAGCTCCATGCCAGACCACTTCCCACCGCGGACACAAAGTACATCACGGCAATGATGAACAGGGTTTTCCTGCGCCCATACCTATCGGCCTGCTTGCCGACGATGATTGAGCCGATGATCGTACCGATGATCGCAGTGGCGCAGGTGCAACCATGCCAGAACCCGTACGATCCGAAGCCCAGCATATCAGCCAGATTTCGATAATCATCAGCGAAAAGAGCTCTCAGCTCCTGCTCCGCACCGGAGATTACCGCGGTATCAAAACCGAACAAGAATCCGCCCAAGGCGGCAACCAGCGCACTTCTTAGAAGAAAACCATTTATATTCATCTCTGCTCCTTTTTCTATTTTCTGTTTTTTGTTTTTTGTTCTTTTTTATTTCCAACTGCTTTCGATGCTGGATTGATGGTGACAGGTATTTCCCCGCCTGAACCATCTATGTTGTTCGTTATTATGGTCCTATGGTGGATTGAGACCAGTTCAAATTCATCTGCCAGGCGGAGACGCTCTTCACCTTCAGGTCGCCTCCTTTGCTAAACAGGCTGACGTAAAGATCATCGGCGTCATAGTCATGCCACGCTAACGCAGCCTGGCGGTCGTTGGCAAAGACCTCGATCATGTTCTTGTCGATGAAGATGCGCAGGGTGAGATCCTCGCCTTCCTGTAGTTCAAAGGGAGGTTGGATGTAGCCGACATTCAGGGTCTTGCTGCCCTTGCCCGATGAGATGCTTAAGCCGTTGTTACCTTCTTCATCACACAGCACCTTGACCCCGAATTCTTTGGCCGAGGGAGTATCCAGCACGATCTCCAGTTCCATGGTGTCGCCAGAAATACCCTTGAGCCTATGAGTGGAGTCACTTTTGACCGTGAGATCCACAACCGTCTTTTCCTCGCTGCGTAGGTTTTTGAGTTCACGCAGGGGTTTGATCAGCAGGGTCCCCTCCTCGGAAAGACTCAACTCGCGCGGCAGGGACTGGATGCCGGTTTGGATCTTGTCTTGCAAAAGCTTATAAAAGTTCTTCTCTCTGGGGAATTCCTGAATGGGGGCAACCCTCGGGGTGCACCATGCCCACATCACTCGCCGGCCGTCTGGCGTCAGCAGGGATTCGGGAGCCATAAAGTCCCAGGCGGCCCAGTTCATCATGCCATGCTGCTCGGGCAGGAATTGCTCGTCTTTGAAATCGCCGATGAAATAGCGACAACCCAGCTTGTGGCTGATACAAAGAAGCACCCATTTGTCCCCCAGCTTGAATATGTTCGCACAGGAGACGTCCTCGTCTTTACTGACCCCAAGCTTTTCCTCGTCGAAGTCTGGGTGAAACAACTCGCCGATGTAATCCCAATCCTTGAGGTTCTCGGACTTCATGATCACTGCGGATGAACGTCTGTTGCGACCGTTGAGTCCGTAGTAGATGCCATCCTTGATCCAGAGATCGGGGTCGAAATAAGACATATCGGTCATGGGCTTGCCATCCTTGTCATGCGGCAGCATTTCTTCCGGCTTGCTCCATTGGTCGAGCTTGTCGTCCAGGGCATAGGTAATCCAGTTCCGCGATGATTTATGGCCAAAATAGACCATGGCAGGACGCCCGTCCTTGGTGATGAAACCTGTTCCGCTCCATATGCCGTGGCCCATGGTTGTTGGCCCCAATACGGTGGCATGCCACTTCCAGTGCACCATGTCGTCACTGGAAACATGAGCCAAGACAGACCCCGTCTGATGTTTGTAGATGTAGTGCAGGTGGTAACGACCCTTCCAGAAAAAGGCAGGATTGGGGTC
>JAFMDE010000203.1 GCA_017857425.1 Akkermansiaceae bacterium | reverse complement strand
CGGCAGACTTCCTCGACATTCTCACGGGTATTGAACGAAGAGATGCGGAAGTATCCCTCACCAGCTGCACCAAAGCCAGCACCGGGAGTGATGACGACCTGAGCTTCTTCGAGCATCTTGTCAAACATGCCCCAGGAGTCGACGCCCTCTGGGCACTGGACCCAGACGTAGGGAGCGTTTTCACCACCGAAGACGGTGAGCCCTGCATCCTGACAAGCTTTGCGCAGCAGTGCGGCATTGCCCATGTAGTGCTCGATGAGCGCGCTCACCTGTGCTTTGCCCTCGGGTGAGAACACGGCAGCAGCACCACGCTGCACGGGGTAAGAGGCGCCGTTGAACTTGGTAGCATGGCGGCGGTTCCAGAGTGAGTGTAGGGTGATTTCCTCACCCGTGGAGGCGGTCACACTGAGGCTCTTTGGAATCACGGTGTAGGCACAGCGCACACCAGTGAAACCACCGTTCTTGGAGAACGAGCGGAACTCGATGGCGCAGTCGTGAGCACCCTCGATTTCAAAAATCGAGCGGGGAATACTGGGGTCCTGAACGAAGGCCTCGTAGGCGGCATCGTAGAGGATGATGGCATCGTTGGCTTTGGCGTAGGCAACCCAGGCTTCGAGCTGCTCGCGGGTAGCTGTGGTGCCGGTCGGGTTGTTGGGGTAGCAGAGGTAAATCAGGTCGGCCTTTTCATCAGGGATGGCGGGCACAAAGCCATTCTCGGCGGTGCAGGGGAGGTAGATGAGGCCCTCGTAGGCGCCATTTTCATCAGCTTCGCCGGTGTTGCCAGCCATGACGTTGGTGTCTACATAAACGGGGTAGACGGGGTCGGTGATGGCGATTTTGTTATCCTTACCAAAGATGTCGAGGATGTTGCCGGTGTCGCATTTTGAGCCGTCTGAGATGAAGACCTCGTCAGCGGAGATGTTGAGGCCGGCGAACTGGTTTTCGACGATCGCCTCGCGCAGGAAGTCGTAGCCTTGTTCTGGGCCGTAGCCACGGAAGGTTTCACGCACGCCCTGCTCATCGACGGCGGAGTGCATGGCTCCTCTGACAGCTTGAGGCAATGGCTCGGTGACGTCACCAATGCCACAGCGGATGAGGCGGCTTGTTTTGTCTGGATTGGCATCTGTCCAGGCCGTGACACGGCGACCAATTTCTGGGAACAGGTAGCCGGCTTTAAGTTTGAGGAAGTTTTCGTTGATGTTCATAATAGTAGATGAGGTAGGTTAAGATTTTTTAGCCTTACGGCGAGACAAGATGATGATCAGTGACACGATGGCAAGAAAGATTACCGCAATGATGGCAAAGCCCGTCATCAGGCGCTCAAACATAGACTGCTTTTTTTCTTCACTTGGCTGAGTGATTGGCTGGTAGTCTGGATCGTTGTGCAGGACTAGGGTATTGCCTTCAATGTCTACCGCCGAGAGGCTACTGAAGATGGGGCCGAGCTCTTTATCCTCTTTCAGTGGATGGAGCAGCGTTTCGGAGATGAAGTGGCGGAACTGCTCTGGAACCTCTCCCCCCGTGCTCGCCTGCACTGAGGTGATCCGTGGAAAGGCAGCGCCCTCAACAAGCTCTGGTTTGATGATGATGACCGCATTGATAAAGCGCATGGCATCACTACCCATGCCAGACTTCACTGGAAAGGCGATCTTCGCCTCGATATGGCCAGCCTCGATGCATGTAATGATGAGATGATTGCGGTGCGGCTTGAGGATATCGAAGGTGGCGATGGCGAGGTTCATCTCGTCAGCATCTAAGGTGATGTCAGCCTTGTGTTGGGCTTCGATATTATGCCTGAAGCCAACGAGCTTTTCCTTGATGGCAACCTGGGCAGATTCTTTGCCAACAAGATCTACCAGCTCGATCGTCTGAGGGGATTCATCGGTGAACACGGCGATGGTGTCCTGCACCTTGAAATAGGACCAGATGGTAAAACCGACCATGCTAGCAGCAAGCACTCCCGCGATAATGAAGATCGAGCAGCCGGCGAAGGGGGAAAACTTTTTGCCATGCTCCGCTCCGGTCTGAGTATCGGGCTGAGTACCGGTTTGAGAACCGGTGAGGACGTCTTCAGCTGGCGTGCCTTCGGTCTGAGTAGATTCCGACATGCAGGCGAGTTAGCTTTTTTTAGTGAGAATTGACAGGTTTTTTCAGGATTTCTTAGCGGAAGGGCAATTTGGTATTTGGTGTTTTGTGATTGGAGTTTATGAGTTTGGCGTGTCGAAGATTCTCGTAGGCCTCTCTGGAGGTGTTGATTCAGCCGTCGCCGCTGCCCTTTTGCTGGAGCAGGGGCACGAGGTGACGGGCGGTTACATGAAGAACTGGATCAATGAAGAGGGCATCGCGGGGGACTGCCCATGGGAGCAGGATGTAGAGGACGCTCATGCGGTGGCCAAGACACTCGGTATCGAACTCAGGGTGGTGGATCTCATTGATCAGTATCGCGACCGCATTGTTGATTACCTGCTGGCGGGCTACCGTGATGGCATCACGCCTAATCCAGATGTGTATTGTAACCGTGAGATGAAGTTTGGCGTCTTTCTGGATTACGCCTTGTCTCAAGGTTTTGAGGCGGTGGGCACCGGTCACTACGCCCGCCGGCGTGAGCGCAGTGATGGTACGGCTGATATCTTGCGTGGATCAGACCCGAACAAGGACCAGAGCTACTTTTTAGCACTGATGGAGCAGCGGCAGGCACAGTATGCCCGTTTCCCCTGTGGTGAACTACTCAAGCCGCAGGTCAGAGAGGTCGCCAGAAGATTCCATTTGCCAGTAGCGGAGAAAAAAGACAGCCAGGGCATTTGTTTCATTGGTAATATCAAGATGGGTGATTTTTTGAGCCATTACGTGCCGGATAATCCGGGTGAGATTGTCGACCTTGAGGGCAAGGTCCTCGGTCAGCACCGTGGCCTTCACCTCTACACACTAGGACAGCGCAAGGGGCATGGCGTAGCATCACCGCGTGAAGGCATGGCCTATGTGGTGGTGGGCAAAAACCCTGAGAAAAATCAACTCATCGTCGGCTGGGACCAGGCGGATACACCTGGGCTATA
>JAFMDE010000001.1 GCA_017857425.1 Akkermansiaceae bacterium | reverse complement strand
CCTCGCCTCCACCGGAGAGAAACACCTCTGGCTCACCACTTTCTCGGCGCCTGATCTCCATATCCAACCAGGAGAGCTCTTTTCCAATTCCCGTGCCTAAAGCTTTGGCTACCGCCTCCTTGGCGGCGAATCTTGCCGCGTAGTGAATGGCAGGTCGTTTCTGGCTCTCACAGTATGCACGCTCTGCCTCGGTAAACACCCGGCTGACAAAACGCTCTCCAAACTCCGCGATGGATGACTCCACACGCTCAACCTCCACGACATCAATACCTATGCCAAAAATCATCATAATGCATAACCTTCCATCGCAGCACGCATTTCCTTTACCGCCTCAGTTAAACCAACCCTCACCGAACGAGCAATCAATGTATGACCGATGTTTAATTCAGCTAGATGTGGCACCGTTAATAGCTCGGGCAGGTTTTGCAGATTGATGCCATGGCCAGCGTTCACCTGTAGTTTCAGCTTGTTACCGAGCACCGCGGCGGCCTTGAGCCGCTCAGTCTCCTCACTGCGATCATTATTATCTGCATTGGCAAAACATCCCGTATGAAGTTCGATCATCTCAGCACCAATGCGTGATGATGCTTCCACTTGACTAGCATCTGGGTCGATAAACATGCTCACCTTAATGCCCGCCAGCTGAAGCTTTGAGACTGTATCCTCAAGTGACGCATAGAGCCCGGTAACGTCCAAGCCCCCTTCGGTCGTGACCTCCTCACGAGTTTCAGGAACAAGGCAAACAAAATCAGGTTTCAGGCGCAATACCGTATCCAGCATCTCGGGCGTGTTTCCCATCTCGAAATTAAGCGGCAGCTTAATCTGGTCTCTGATCTCAAAAGCATCTTGCTCCTGCATATGACGCCGATCACCACGCACATGAACCGTAATCGAGTCTGCACCCCCTTCCTGAGCATCCCTCGCGGCCTCCAGTGGACTCGGCTCGGCATTCGGAGAATCAAGCATCCCTGAGTAGCGCGCCTGACGCAAGGTAGCTACATGATCAATATTGACGCCCAACAGCAAACTCATGAATTGGGAATAAGCCACATTCTGGGGCGTGCCAACTTCTTTCCATCTCTTTTACAGCTCTTTTTTATCATCGCAGCCTCATTCCTCGATTGCATTTTCAAGCTGAGAATAGTTATCTAGAGAATATGCAGATCGTTTCATGCCTTCGAAGCCCCGTCCTGTGTCTATTCTCAGTCAGCTTGCTAACGAGCATTCAGCTGCAAGCCCAGGAAGAGAATCAAGATTTAACAACGCACAGACCAGCCATCCCCGATGATTTGATTGATGATCCCCACGTCCGTGAAGAACTTGGGGTCAATGAGTTTACGGCTCCATCCATCAAACGTATTTTTGACGACCTTGACAATCTCGCGCCTCTGCATGCTGACGAACTGGCGCACGAAATGCCCAAACGCATGCCTTTAAACCGGGCTGACCTTGCAATGGAAATTGGTTTCCTGATCGCAGAGGGCTTTATTGCGGTGCAGGCAGGTCATATGCAGAAAATTGAGAACTTGGCGAAGGAACTATCACGCTACAGCCGAGCCCTTGGAGCCGGTGAGCGCGTCAATCGCCATGCGGCCAGTTTGCTCGAAAACGCTCGCAACAACAATGTCGAGGCACTCAAAAAAGAGCTCACAGCTACCCAACGTGATGTCGAAACCGATCTCATTCACTTGCGCGATGTTGACCTGGCTCATTTGATCTCGCTCGGCGGCTGGATCCGCGCGTTGGAGGTAAGTTCATACGCCGTGGAGAAAAAATACACCGTTGCCCGGGCCCGCCTGCTTTACCGTGAAGACATCGCCGACTATTACGAAGGCTCCATTGAGGCGCTAGACCCTCGTGTATCAGACCGGGATGACTTGCGAGAGATGCGCATGATAATCTCCGACCTACGCACGACCATGTTGCTCAGTGCTGATGCCGAACCGACCAAAAAAGGGGTTCAAGAAATCGCTGCTGCAGCACGAAAACTTGCATCCCTGGCCTTACGGCGGCCCTAATTTAGCCGCACAAACAAAAGGCCAAATCCTCAATATTAACATGAGACCGCCCACTGCCGCATGCGAACCAGGAAAAACAAAAAAAACAGAGCCTCATCTTGACTTAATCTCATCAGAAGTCATACGGCTATTATAGCAAATGCAGTAGAGATTTACTGTTATCCCACTCCATCTTCATTATCTAAATATTACTCATTATGATCATCTGGACCGTTCTTATCGCCATTCTTAAAATCCTCGGTTCACTGGGCATTTTTCTTTACGGAATGAAGGTAATGTCCGAGGGCATTCAAAAAGCAGCCGGCAGTGGCATGCGACACGCTCTCGCTACCATGACCCACAACCGAGTCAGCTCCGTATTTACCGGATTCTTTACCACCTCTCTGGTCCAGTCGTCCTCAGCAACAACTGTTCTAGTGGTAAGTTTTGTCAATGCAGGCTTGCTCACACTCACCGAATCTATCGGTGTCATCATGGGGGCCAACTTGGGCACCACTATCACAGCATGGCTGGTCGCATGGATTGGCAAGTTCAGCATCTCTGCCATCACCCTGCCCATCATCGGTGTGGGCCTGCCGCTTTTCTTTATCGGCAAAGCCAAAACCAAGGCTACCGGTGAAACGCTGATCGGATTTGGACTGCTGTTCACCGGACTTTCCTACCTGAAAAAATCCGTCCCCGACCTGAAAGGAGGCGTTGCAGCCAATGTCGAACTCCAACAGACGATTCAAAGTATTATTGATACGCTTAACGGCTTCGGCTTCGGATCCACCATCCTGTTCCTCATTGCCGGTATTTTACTCACCCTCCTCGTACAGTCATCCTCAGCAGCTATGGCCATAACCATCACATGTGCATGGAACGGATGGTTCGGAGCTGATCCGTATATCGCCTTCAAAATTTCTGCTGCTGTTGTCCTCGGTGAAAATATCGGAACTACCGTAACAGCATGGCTTGCTTCTCTCGGAACCAACGTCAACGCCAAACGTGCGGCAAGAGCCCACTTCCTCTTTAACGTCATAGGCACCATCTGGGCCCTCATCTTCTTCTTACCTCTAGCCTGGGCTGTATGGGAACTTGTCGACCACTTCCCCAAACACATCGTTGAAATCAAAACAGGTAAAGGCGACGCAACCAGCTCCCTCACCGTCGTGGCCTTCGCAGTCGCCCTGTTCCACACCACATTCAACCTGATCAATATCTTCGTACTCGTTTGGTTTGTTCCCCAGATTGCTAACCTTGTTCAGAAATGGGTCAAAGATCCCACCGAAAAAGAAGAGGTAACCCACCTCCGGTATATTTCCCAAAATCTTGTAGATCTTGGTGAGCTCAACATTGCCGAGGCGGAAAACGCCATCCACAAAATGTCCCACTTGTGCGTAAATATGTTTGATGGGTTCATCGACGTTCTCGAGAATCCCAAAAAAGACATGTCAACACAGGTGAAGGCGCTGAAAAGAATTGAGGACGAATCCGACCTCTTAATGCAGGAAATCACACAATACCTTGTGCGATGTTCTTCTAAGGATATCGGTCCTGCTAATGCCAACAGAATTGCCCATATGCTGCGCATTACCCAAGAGGCAGAAGAATGTGCTGATTGTATTTACCGTCTCGTGAAACTCAATGAGCGGCGCTACAAAAAAGACCGCCAGTTTACTCAAGAGCAGCAAGAGACTATTCGTGAATTTGCGGGAAGCATTTCCCAGTTCATCACCTTTGCTGACCAGAACCTTCTTGCCAATATATCCCCAGAGGACATGGCCAAGGCTGAGGCTATGAAAAAGATGGCTGGTACGATGCGCAAAAAGTTCAACAAGAGCGCCATGAAACGAATGTCCAATGGTGACCTTAAGCTCGAAATGCTCAACATCGACATCAACAACCACTTTGATGCGGTTTCAAACCACGCATTGCATATCGTTCAAGCTAGCAAGATGATGCATGAGGATGTCTAGAGGCACTGATTACTTAAAGGGCATCATCAATAAAGCGTGAGCTCCCCCCACTAAAGAGCACCGCCTATTGAACCTTGATACTCTATAACCTTAAGAAAAAACCCTGTAGCACACGGTGCTCGCAGGGTTTTTTTGTGCTAAAGAATGATTTCTCGTTAACAGAATACTGGAAACCCCGGCACCTTATTCCTCATTGACTAGGATCCTCAAGCCATCTTCTGAGCTGACGACAATGTGCTTGCCCTCTGCAATGAAGCCATTGGCCGCAGTGACATCGAGAACCCTTCCATTGAAGTCGCCCTTACCCGCAGGACGAAGATCCGTTATCGAGACTCCGCGCAAGCCGACGTGCTCGCCAGTGCCACCAGAAACCGAATCCAAACCAGTGGAATCTCCACTGGCAAGCACCTTGCTCATGACAAGGCGGTTAAATAGCGGAGCATTGGGCAAATAACGCATCATCAACATCATCAATACCGTTGAGCCCAGCAAACCAATCGCCAAATTGAGTGCTGGCTGATTGATAAAATCCAGCGCTCCGGCGGCATCCCAGCCGCGCACCGTATTATCTTCAAAGGCAAAACCATCGACCATTGCAAAAAAGAGCGTGCCTAGAACAAGGATGCCTCCAATCACACCGGGCACAATCATCCCCGGTAGAATGAAAAGCTCAAAGATGATCAATATCATACCCAGCAAAAACAATAACATTAGGCCGTAGCCCGCCATGTTTCCGGCGGCGTAATTACCAAAGAAAAATAACGAAAATGCCAGCAAGGATATACCGCCCCCCATACCAAAACCGGGAGTCTTCATCTCAAGATAAGCCCCTCCGATGCCCACTAATATGAGAATACCCGAAAATGCAGCAACCCAGTATGCCAATTTCTCCATGCCCGTGGGCTCAGCGGAAACCACCTCAACACCGGCCAGGCCCTCCCTTTCGAGTAAATCATCAATACTTTCCACAATACCTTTCGCCAGTAAGGGTTTGCCTTGAAATTCCATGACCGCTTCATCTGCTGTGAGAGAAAGTAATTCACCTTCCTCGACCTGAATCTCACCAAAATCATAATATTCATCAGTAATCATCATCGCCCTGATAACATCTGGATTGCGTCCCTTGCTTTTGGATACTGCACGCACAAAGGCATTAAAAGCAGACTCAATTTTCGCGCGCATAATGTCGGGAATTTCAGCCCCGTTGCCACTGACAATGGCCGCAGCACCGATCGTTGATACCGGATGCATGTAAATTGCGTCCGTTCCTGCAGCTACAAGAGCGCCGGCACTCAAAGCTTTCTGATTCACAAAGGCATAGGAAGGCACCTTGATTTTTTGCATATCAACCATAATAAGCTCCGCCGTGTCAAATGCCAGTCCACCTGGAGTATCGATGTCAAAAACCAACGCCCGAGCCTCTTCCTCGTTCACGCGTTTGATGACCCGCCTCCAGAACTTAAACGCCTGTTTATTGACCAGATCCTTCTCGCCCACCTTAATGACCACTACTTTACCCTGATAATTTGCCTCGTCAGACCTGCCAAACACCCTTTTTTCGAGCTTTGCGGGCGGGCTTAGATCATTCACCGGCATCGCCGTATCCGCCTTATCTCGCTCTGATTCAACCGTTTCAGGAATCTCAGCGCGGTCAAGAGCATCCTCTTTGAGCCCTTCTGCCTGCTGATCTTGAGCTAATACGGCCAAGCCAAGGCTAAAGAATAAACCCAATACAAGTGTTAACATTGCTTTCATGCCGATACCTATAACACAAAGCCACCAAAACGACACCGCAAATTAACCGCAGGATCCCTGCTGGACCCGAAGGCGACGAAGAGCGAAAATCCCTTAAAATAAGCAAAAAAACGATTGCATTAAGCTTCGCCTTGCCTTTTATTCCACGCCCCGCGAGCTAGAAATCACCGTAGGTCCTCCGCAAATTAGCCAACTGTCAATTCCTGACGACTCGCTAATCCCCGCTCGCCGGAGGGTAACCCGGTAACCCAACAAACACCATGTCAGAAGACACATCCAATAATACAGAAACAACAGAAGCTATCGAAGAAGAAGAAGACACCGCGTTCAAACTGGACCGCTTCGAACTTCCCAACCGCTTAACTAAAAACGAAGACACCGAATCCGAGACTTACGCCCAGTTTGTTGCTGAGCCATTTGAAAGTGGATACGGTCACACCATCGGAAACTCATTACGCCGCGTGCTGCTCTCCTCTCTCGAGGGTGCTGCCATCACATCTGTGCGTATCGCTGGTGTCCAACACGAATTTTCAAGCCTCCCTGGCTGCGTTGAAGATGTCACTGACATTATTCTCAACCTCAAGAAGGTTAAATTTAAGCATCACGGCAAGGAGCCACGTGTTCTTACCGTTAAGTGCGAGAAAGAAGGCGTAATCACCGCTGCTGACATCATCGACGACAACATCTATGAAGTTGTTAACAAGGACCAGATCATCTGCACACTTGATCGCAAGGTGAAGTTTGACTGTGAATTTGAAGTCAAGGTTGGCCGTGGATTCAACACTGGTGACGAGAACAAGCGTAAAGACATGCCTATCGGCGTTATTGCAATTGACTCTATCTTCTCACCTGTTGTTCGCGTAAAGTATGCAGTGGAAGCAACTCGTGTAGGTCAGATGACCGATTACGATAAGCTCATCCTTGATATCTGGACCGATGGCCGTATTGACCCATCTGACGCACTACTCCAAGCCTCAGCTATTGTTCGCCACCACTTGGACGTCTTCGTCAACTACGATGAAAACGCCGTAGACTTCGAGGAGGCTCCAGCAGAGCAGAGCGAGGAAAACGCAGCACTCAAGAAGCTACTCAATATGAGTGTCAACGAAATCGAGCTTTCTGTGCGTGCCGCAAACTGCCTCAACAATGCCAACATCACCACCGTTGGCCAGCTTGCTACTAAAACTGAAGCTGAGATGCTTAAGTATCGCAACTTTGGTAAGAAGTCACTCAATGAGATTAAAGAGAAGCTTGTTGAGCTTGGACTTGGACTTGGCATGAACATTGATCCGACCTTACTCACTGGCGCACTACCTAGCGTGGCAGCACCTCGCCTCGGAACAGAAGATGAAGCCCCCGTTGGTCTTGCTGACCTTATCGCTCAAAACCTGAACGATTAAGGATCCAGTATCACAAGCAACTATTTTAAAACAAAACGTCCGCAAGGACTATTAACATGAGACACAGAAAAAAGACTGTTAAACTACAACGCGATACCGCTCACCGCCGTTCGCTACTTGCCAACTTGGCCTGTAGCCTTATCGAGCATGGCCGCATCCGCACTACACTAGCTAAAGCCAAAGCTCTACGCCCTGTCGCAGAGAAAATGGTAACTTTAGCTAAGCGTGGTGATCTGCATGCACGCCGTCAAGCCATCGCCTTCCTTCGCCAAAAAGAAAACGTCAAAAAACTTTTTGAAGAAGTCGGCCCCGCAAGCAAGGATCGCCAAGGTGGCTATTGCCGTATTACTAAACTTGGCGCACGCGTCAGTGACTCAGCACCAATGGCTTACATCGAGTGGACTGATATTGAGGATATAGCACTAGCTAACAGCGCGAGCCCTGCAAGTGAAGAGGCATAAGCCCTCATTCACTTTGGCTCTGTAACAGAGTCGCGCACAATATTCAAAAAGCATGTATTTCTAGAAATACATGCTTTTTTATTTGTGTAGAGTCAAACCATGGCCTATATGTCACTAGTTTACTGCAGATATATTTTTTTTTACTTGCGGCCCAATGGCCAATGGTATGGTATCTACAGAACCTTGAGAAGTAACATTCAAATTCAAACACACATTATGAAATCAAGAAAGAACCTAACACGTTTCACCTATGAAACAACCGCCTTCCAAGGGTGGAGACTTTGCTTAAGCAAAACCGGCACGACTTTCACCAAATACTTTTCCGATAAAAAGTATGGTGGAGAGCGCAAGGCCTTGAAAGCCGCAGACGGCGCCCTCAATGAACTCAAAGACCTGCTAGGAAAATCCCGCAAGGTCAATGGCAAGCTTAGCAAAAGCACTGTCGCAAAAGCTCATAAACTTCTCAAATCAGCATAGCTGTATTTGCAGAACCCACATTAACAACATTCAATTCTAGCAGGCAGGATATTTCCTGCCTGCTTTTTTTTGCCAATTCCTTGTTCTATGTTAGCTTCCCCACCAGTGAAAACTATCGAATTTTACAATCGCTACAGCGAACGCATGGAGACGGAGCAGGTCTATGGCGAAGCATTTCTCAAATGGGCATACGGAAACCCTCTTGGCAAACTTGCCCTTCACAGCTTTATCAAACGAGCTGCATTTTCTCAGTGGTATGGAAACCGCATGGATAAAAACTGCTCCAAATCAAAGGTTGAGCCTTTCATTCGTGATTATGACCTCAATATCGAGGAATTTGCTCAACAGCCTGAAACCTTTGCTTCCTTCAACGAATTTTTCTACCGGAAGCTGAAAACAGAAGCTCGACCCATTTCTGAGGACTCCATCGTTTTCCCTGCCGACGGCAGGCATTTAGCTTTCACAAATATCGATAAAATCGATGGCTTTTTCGTCAAAGGACAAACCTTTGATATCCACCAACTCATCAATGACCGAGAGCTCTCAGCTCGATACGCCGGAGCTTCATTGATACTCTCCAGGCTATGTCCTGTGGACTATCATCGTTTTCACTTCCCTGTTAGTGGCCACGCATCGCAAACGCGCCTTATTAACGGGCCTCTCTTTTCCGTATCCCCCATCGCCCTATCACGCAACCTCAGCTACCTCTGGCAAAATAAGCGCACCATCACACAGATAGAAACGCCTTCCATGGGCAAGGTGCTCATGATGGAAATTGGCGCTACTTGTGTCGGCTCCATTCAACAAACCTATTGCGCTGATCAAGCCATTCAGAAAGGTGAAGAAAAAGGCTATTTTGCCTTTGGCGGTTCATCCGCCATAGTCATCTTTGAGCCTGGCACCATGCAGTTTAGTAAAGACATCCTTAGCAATTCGAGCAAGCAAATCGAAACGTATGCCAAGATGGGAGACTCGATGGGACATGCCATCTAGACAAAATCTAATGGGACTTAAAATGTTGCCAACCTTGCCCACTCGGGACGGCATCATGATCATTGTCTGTCAGTTCACCCACCACGCTCAGCATGAGCTCAGGAAACTGTTTCGCCCATGCCTGCTCCAATTGCTTCACTGTTTTTGCTGAGGTGCTAAACAACAACTCGTAATCTTCCCCGTCTCCGATTGCTTGAGCAATATTACATGCCTTGTTGCGAGGTAGAGACTGCTCATTGAGTAAATAGCCACATTGGCTCGCCGCCGCCAATCGCGGCAGATCAGCGCCGAGGCCATCTGACAAATCCATCATTGCGTTAATTCTAAAATGCTCAGTCAACCATCGAGCCTCTTCAACGCGTGGAGAAAAGCTTAAGTGTTTGCCTCGAATTGATCCCCCGAGCTTTCCCGTCACCAAAATCAAATCCCCCCTCTTACCACCACTTCTCCTTACACATCTTGATTTTTCTACCCAACCAGTACCTGCTACAGAAATCACCGCTGCCGCATTTTCAGGCACCGCACTTGTCTCACCTCCACATATCGTCGCTCCATATGCCAAAGCACACTTCTGCATTCCTTGGTAAAGTTTTTCCAAGTAGCTTACGGACTTCTCCGGAGGCATCGCAATCGTAATAAGAAGGTGGCTAGGCAAGCCGCCCATAGCTCCGAAGTCGCTAATGACGCGAGCAACGGCTTTCCAGCCTACTTTAGCTGCAGGTGTGCCTGCCAGATAGTGAATTCCCTCAACCATCGAGTCCGTTTTGAGCAGCTGATATTGGTCACACGGGCCACGCTGGGCGAGATCTATGACTGCACAATCATCTCCAGGGCCGAGAATGATACTCTCATCTTTAGCGCACTCGTCCCCAAGCTGCTCGATGAGCCGCTTTACTAAAGCATCTTCGCCTATATCACCCAAACAACTCATGGCATTTGAATGCACGATAAATCACAAGCCCATGTAAAAACAATTCTTAATCAAATTATGAGAACAATTGCTGTAAATTTAAGCGTTTTGCACCATAATAAACACGTGATCCGTGGATTCATTACTCTGATTTGCTATATCAGCTTGCTCGTTATGCCGACAAGTGGCGCCGACAATGCTCCCAAATCGGTGTCTGACCATCTCGCGCAGAACGCTCTTTACCAAGCTGGTTCAAAAGCAATGGCTGACCACCTCTATGGAGTTGCCGTGTCTAAGTTTCGTCTTGCTCTGCAAACAGCTGACATCCCCAGTGAGGCAATACCCTACCTGCAACTGGCACTGGTAGAGTCACTCATACGGGCTGGCACGGAGCCCCAAGGAGACAATCAATTTGCCACCGAAGCCTTACAACTACTGAGCGAAGAAACTATTTCAGCTCAACCATCCGCGCCGACATGGAGGGCCGAAGCCTTGGCCGCGCTAGGTCGCTACCAAGAAGCCAATGATGCACTAGCCGAGATACCTAAGACACACACAAATTACAGGCAAATTCAGCTGACCCGCGCTCGCATTCTGCTTGCATTAGGCCAAACTACGGAGGCCTTGGAAATTTTGATTAATACCGGGCAATCAGGCTCACCTGAAATTAGAAATGCCGCCAACCTTTTAGCCTGTGAAATTCATATTAAGCTCGGCAACCATGAAATTGCTTCGGCGACACTTGATAAAATAGACAGTCAAATGGCAGCTGCTGCTAAGATCAAGGAATATCTGGAAGCGCGACTAGCCCTGTCTGAAAAAAAATCAGCTCAAGCAATCAACCGATTTCAGTCACTCATTACCGCACCCGACAACCTTCCCGAGCAAATCTTTCATGCCTGCATATTAGGCAAAGCAGACGCTCAGGCAGCCAATCAACAGACAGATGATGCCATCTCGACCCTCGAGCAGTTTATCGACAACTACCCAAATTCTTCCATCCTTCATTCTGCATTTGATCGCTTATCTGCCATCCTCCCAGACAAGCTAAGTGATGAGTCCTCAATCATGTCCAAACTCCGGCAGTGGAGCGGAGACAGCCCACCACCTAGCAACGGACTCTACATCGAAGGCGAGAACATCAGCGCTATTCTGCCCTATCAGCCCCAACCCTCGACCAATGACGACCTCGTAAGTCTTGCTCTATATCATCGAGCCACACTGCTGGCTCGTAATGAAGAAGCCGGAAACAATGAACTCGCCATGGCTCTGCTCGCCCGCTTGCGTGCTCAGCATGTCACCAGCCCACTTTTACCCAGTGAGCTCTATCTCAAGCTTGCCTCAGCGTCACTCATCGACACCGCTTACCTCCACCTCAAACAAAACAACACCAACCAAGCTACCTTTACGCTATCCGTTATGGAAAAGGTAGCTTTCTCACCACGCCTACGAGATGAGGCCAGCTTCCTTCGCGGTCTGTTACTTGCTGAGCAAAATGAGCCCATCGAGGCTCTTAGCGCTTTTGATTACGCTAGGCAATCGAGCTCCCAAGATATCTCAGAAGCTTCCAGCATCAACGCTGCAATGATGGCCCTCAAGGGAAGCAACCTCAGTGCCTTTGATGAAATAAGCACCTCTGCCCAAAACAACTTCATTCGCACCGCACTGCACCTAGAGCGCGCGCTTTGGAAATGTGGCCAAAACGACCCTACTGGCCCTACCGACCTAGAATCCTTCATTATCAACAATCCTGGCCACACACGCGAGAATGAGGCCCGCCTCTCTCTTGCTGCCGCAGCGGTGATGATCGCTCCTATGGATATCGATATGGCTAGAGCTCAAATCGAGATTATTTCACCCCGCCTTACCGACGCTGAAAACCAGTACAAAATAACTAAGATACTCATTCGTGCCGAAGAGCTAGCTCAACATTGGGACTCGGCGGCGGCTGCCGCGGAGCGGTTCATTGCCAACTTTAGCGACGATCCAAACATTCCATACCTACAGCTTAAATTAGGGGAATCCTATTTCCACAATGAGGATTACAACAAGGCACGGCGGATTCTTCAGGACATTCCAGAAAAGTATCCAGAAAGCCCCTACTCCCCTTATGCGAGTTTCCAGGCAGCTATGTCAGCCAGACTCGGTGGCACCACACAAGCACGGGAAGAGTGCCTGAGCATGTTCCAAAAAATAATCGATAGCAATCACCCTCATTTAGCACAGGAAGCACGCATCCAACAGGGTCGTGTTCTTATTGACCTGCGCCGCTATCAAGAGGCTGAAAACACCTTAGAGCCACTACTCGCGGGCAAAGACACACCGACTTCTTTACTACGCTCCGCGGGAGTGCTGATGGCAGATTGCCTTCACCGGCAAGGCCCAGCAGACACGACGAAGTATGAGCAAGCCATCACAATCTACAATCAGCTACTCTCAGAACAAGACCTGCCCCTTGCCTGGAGAAACCGGCTCCATTTCCTGCGCGGACAAACCTATGAAAGCATGTCTCTCTGGGCTGATGCCTTCGGCTCATACTATGATGTCATTATTGAGAGCCATCAGCCTGCCTCAAATACGGCCCATGATGAGGAGTGGTTGTGGTTTTACCGCTGTGGTTTCAAAGCTCTCTCCATGCTTGAAAGGGAACAGCGATGGACAGCCTCCGTTAAGCTCGCAAGGCGTATTGCCTCCTTTGATGGCCCAAGAGCCGAAGAGGCTACAAAGCGCGCCAACAGCCTTGCTAAAAAACACATGATATGGGAAGACTCTCAACCCCTGTCGGCTGGACCAGCTTCGGATAGCGAAGACCAACCTTAAACAAACAACACCTTCAGTTATTATGCGCACCGCTGTCTATGCAGGATCTTTTGACCCCTTGACCAATGGCCATCTATGGATGATCGAAAAAGGGCTCGAAATGTTTGATCACCTCTACGTTGTCATCGGCAGTAACCCAGCCAAGTCATATACATTCACAGTTGAAGATCGCTTACAGTTTCTTAAGGAATCCATTCCCTCATGTGATCGCCTTACCATCTCGGAGTTTAAAAATCTCTATCTGGTGGAATATGCCCGCAGCGTAGATGCTCAGTATATACTACGGGGCATTCGATCATCTAGTGACTATGAGTATGAACGCGTCATGCGCCACATCAATGCTGACATGGCGCCCAGCATCACAACTACCTTTCTGATGCCACCTCGTGACATTGCTGAACTTTCCTCTAGTATGGTTAAGAGCCTTATTGGCCCTGAAGGCTGGGAAGAGTCAGTAAAACGCTATGTTCCCCCGCCTGTGTTCCTAGCACTTCAGCAAATGAACTGCTAGCGCATTGGCTGACGGCCTTCTCTTCTGATTACATTTTCACTACTATTCCTCCATGAGTTTCTGGACAAACCTCCAACAATCATTAATCGAACTTATCGATGACCGGCAGGATTTCTGGCAATGGACTGCGCTTATTCTCTGCTTCATCGCGGCGATCAGCGCCTCATTTCTGCTGCGTAAAAAAGCATTCTGCAAGGGCTCTCAATGCCATGCGATTATCACTCGGTTTTTTAATCCGGGTAAAGAAATCAGCTTTGTGCCCGCCAGCTTCTGTATCCTTCTATGGATTACATGGGCAGCTCGCAACCAATGGTCTAACCAACTTTCCACACAAGGGCACAACTCCATTCCCTCCAATTACATTTTCACAGCAGCGTTACTCGTCTCCGCGTTGGTCATCTATCAAGTCGCCACGGCGGTATCCAAAGGACGCTCGGCGCCAAAGTTTTTGGGCGGGTTAATGCTGGCAATTTTCACCCTCCAGCTTTTCGGTTGGCTTGAACCTCTGAGCCAGGCGCTCCAAGGCATCAGGCTACCTCTTGGAAACATTGAGATCAACGTGTGGGCCATCATTTCCGCCATTGCTGCTCTCTTTATCTTGCTGTGGCTCGTCGGTCTATCGGTGCGCTTTATCGATAGCCTACTTCAACCGCGCACAGACATCCCCCCCTCCATCAAGGTTCTGATTGGCAAAGGTTCCCGGCTGACCCTATATATTATTGCCATTGTCGGAGCACTAAAGATAGGAGGAGTGCCTCTTGGGGGCTTAGCCGTCTTCTCTGGTGCCTTTGGTCTAGGTCTTGGCTTTGGACTACAGAAAGTCATCTCCAACCTCGTTGCGGGCGTTATCATGCTCCTCGATAAATCCATTAAACCTGGTGACGTCATTGAAATAGAGGGCACCTTTGGTTGGATCAATTCACTACGCTCACGTTACATCTCTGTCATCACCCGCGATCGCAAAGAAATCCTGATTCCCAACGAGGACTTCATCACCAACAAAGTCATCAACTGGTCATTTACGGATCGCGTCGTGCGTATCAAGGCTGATGTCGGTGTTTCGTATTCTACTGATATCCCAGAGGCTATCCGCATCTGCAAGGAAGCAACAATGGACATACCACGCGTCTTAACTGATCCTGCACCAAACTGCCTACTAAAAGAATTTGGCGATTCATCCATCAACCTACAAATACGCTTCTGGATCGACGATGCACCCCAAGGTGTCAGCAATGTTCGCTCTGAAGTTCTCCTTGCTGTCTGGAAAGCTTTCCGCGAAAACCATATTGAAATCCCTTTCCCCCAGCGTGATCTTCACATTAAATCTGATCATTTACCTCAAGCCCTTCAAGAATCTAACAAAGACTAGCATATAACCAACATGTCCGCACTCACATTACACCCTATCGATGAAATCATCGCTGAAATCGCAGCAGGCAAGATGGTCATTGTCGTTGATGACCCTGGTCGAGAAAACGAAGCAGACCTTGTTGCTGCTGCAGCTGCCGTCACACCCGAGATGATTGCCTTTATGGCAAACCATGGGCGCGGCCTTATTTGCGCCCCTATTACTGCTACGCGAGCTCAGGAGCTGGACCTGCCTGCCATGACTCCACGCAACACCGAATCACAAAAAACAGCTTTTACGGTCTCAGTGGATGCTGCAGAGGGCATCACAACAGGCATCTCCGCAGCCGACAGGGCCGAAACCATCAGGCTTCTCGCATCAGAGGACGCCAAGCCTCATGCCCTTGTTCAACCAGGTCACATCTTCCCACTTCAGGCCGTGCCTGGAGGAGTTCTACGACGTGCAGGCCATACGGAAGCATCCATTGACCTTGCTCGCCTTGCTGGATTTTCAGAAGCTGGTGTGATCTGCGAGATCATGAACGAAGACGGTTCTATGGGGCGCTCAGGTCATCTCGGTGAATATCAGCTTAAGCATAAACTAAAAGCATGCAGCATTGCTGATTTGATTGCATATCGTAGGCGCTCTGAAAAACTTGTTCGTCACGCTGAAACGATTTCCATGCCGACAGATTACGGTGAATTTAACTGCCACCTCTACTATGTCGATCATTCCGATGATAGCACAGCCGGACATCACCTCGCATTCACACGAGGTGAGATCTCAGCTGACAAACCAACTCTAGTACGCGTGCATTCGGAGTGCCTCACTGGAGACGTTTTCCACTCAAAGCGCTGTGACTGTGGAAGCCAACTGGACACAGCCATGAAACAAATCGCCGAGGAAGGAGGCGTGTTACTCTATCTACGTCAAGAAGGTCGCGGCATTGGTTTGCCTGCAAAAATCCATGCCTACAAATTACAAGAACAAGGATTAGACACCATCGAAGCCAACGAGAAGCTAGGCTACGGATCTGACCTGCGAGACTATGGCATGGGTGCTCAAATACTCTATGACCTAGGCGTGAGAAAAATGAAACTGCTCACCAATAACCCCAAGAAGATTATTGGCCTAGAAGGTTACAAGCTTGAGATTACCGAACAGGTTGCTCTAAGCATTCCCTCTAACCCACATAACGAAAAATATTTGAAGACCAAAAAAGACCGCATGGGTCATACTTTATAATATTTGATGCAAAAAAATCCCGCTGCATCTCTACCGCCTGCCCAGTCTGCCCCTCGTTGAGAGGAATTGGCTTGCTCGATGGATCAGCCCCTTTTGATAAAAGGAGGAATCGCGCAGCCGATGGCATCTGCAGTAGCTCGCAGCAACTCCGCCTCACGACTTGCCACTACCCCGTCGTGCATCACCGCCAAGCCCAGCATGCGAATAAGCTGCTTTTTGACTAAAGGTGCTGCATGATCAAACTTCTCGAGCGCTAGCTCAATAGATCTCAGGCCACACTCAGCTGCAGGCGCCATCTCCAGTTGCCATGCCCACTCAGCGGTAGCTGCCTGGTAGGCACTTCTCATCTGATCTTCTCCGCCGACTGCTGCCATCGTTGTTACTAGAATATTGGCCTCGTTGACCAAGGTATCCATATTGCGATACTTCGTCTTCGCCATCGAGCCTGGTCGGAAGTGTGAATTCAGATGACGCTCCACAACATGTTGCAGCATAAACTCAAACAAATCAACCTGGCCGTCACTGGCAATCAACCACTGCGTGATTTCTACAAAGCGATCGTATTCAGGCAAGGACAAGCGCCTGAGCGTTGGAATAGATAAATCCACTAAAGCGACTTTCTCAGAAGAATGCAAATCGCCCAGCTGATGATTCCATTGCAGCGCTAGCTTGCCGGCATCCTTGCCAGCACCATTTTTAATAAACAAGATTTCCTCATCACGTAGTTTATTATCCTCTGCCAACAATAATCCAAAGATGAGTGCCTGCGCTTCTTCACGGTCATGACATGCAGACACCCAGTCTGCGTGCAAGGATTCATAGAGCAAGTGACCAACGCCAGCATCCACCTCAGAGGGTTCTCCCAAGCGATCTATCTGCGCACGCGAAATGGGAGGCAGCGTGGCTACAGTCGATCCGCTAAAGCCACTAGCCCGTGCATCTCCTTGGTGTTCACTGGTGGCCCTGCCCTCTGCTACATCCGGAAGCGTAGTTGCCACAAACTCACCATCCCAGTTTTTTTGGATCGCCTTGATTCTGATATTCAGAGGTGGGTGAGTAGCAAGCCCGTAACTGAACATCCCCCCATCTGCAAAAAACAAATGGCTCGCCTCCGTTGCTTTCGGTGCGTTGATCTTGGCCCCATGCTGTTGACCCCCGATCTTTTTCAAGGCACCAGCAATACCTTCAGGATCACGAGTAAACTGCACCGCTGAGGCGTCGGCCAAATACTCACGTTGGCGTGAAATAGCGGCCTGAATCAACCTGCCAAAAAAAACGCCAATACTACCGACGATCATCAAAGCCACACCCGCCAGGACAATAACCACGACTACTACAGCACCACTATCTTTACTGTTGGAGCTGCGGACCCGCATAAAACGCAAGGCCTGAAACAACATGCGACCTATCATCGAAATCATTAAAACACCAAACAGAAGCCCCATGAGCCTCATATTGAGCTTCATATCTCCATTGAGAATATGGCTAAACTCATGTGCCACCACCCCCTGAAGCTCAGATCTACTAAGCCTTTGGAGGCATCCCCTCGTTACTGCGACAACCGCATTACCAGGTTCGGTTCCAGCCGCAAAGGCGTTGATCGCTAGCTCATCATCCATCAACCAAATACCGGGAACAGGTAAGCCTGAGGCAATCGCCATTTCCTCCACCACATTGACCAGCCGGCGCTCATCCGCATCATTAGTATGGGGATCCACCTGCCTAGCACCGAGGTCTTTGGCGACAACAGCACCACCACCATTAAGCTGCATGGTTTTAAACAGACTCCCTGTGCCCATGACACCACCTGTGCCAAGCGCGGTAGCTGTGAACACACCTGGCATCCAAGGGTTCACTGTCACACCCGTGTAGAGCATTGCTAAATAAACAATACCATACACCGATAGGATCACGCCGATGATAGCCAGCGCGAAATAGACAACCAACCACTTGGTCCTACGTCTAGCGTCATCCTGTGCCGCGAAAAAATTCATTGGAATTGATGGCCTAAGGCTGCCTTAAGCGAACGATCGTCTAGGCGACTAAAATTCAACTTTTACAGCCTCACGCTCACTCTCTTCAGTCACCTCAAACAAGGTTGCCGTGCCGAAATTAAAGATGCCGGCAATAAGACTAGAGGGAAACACCTCGGTCTGTGTGTTGTATTGAGTGACCGCATCGTTGTATGCCTGTCGAGAGAAGGATATTTTGTTTTCTGTGGTGGTAAGCTCTTCACTGACCTGCATCATATTAGCATTACTTTTGAGATCAGGATAAGCCTCAGAAAGAGCAAAAAGACGACCCAGCGCACCGCCAAGGCCACCCTCAGCGGCCATCAATGCCCCCATTGAAGACGCGTCCTCAGTATTGGCGCTCTGACGAGCAGAGCTGGCCATGTTCCTAGCCTCAATGACACCCTCAAGCGTCTCTTTCTCGTGTTTCATGAAACTCTTAGCGGTTTCCACAAGATTAGGAATTAAGTCATAGCGCCGCTTTAACTGCACATCGATTTGTGCAAACGCATTGCGGTATAGGTTACGGAGCTTAACAAGGCCGTTGTATATACCGATCACCCAGAAGGCGACGACAAGAACAAGACCTGCCAGAACTGCGAGAATAGTAATAGCTGTTGTCATAATAGTAGTATGGTTATTGGTTGATAGGACTGATGGCGAAAGGCGCAACAATATCCTACGAAACTTACCCTATCGAAGCTGATCTTCTTTGCCATTATAAAAACACCACAGGATTGTAGCTCTCTGGGTCGCACAAATAGCTAAGACTCCTGGCTCTTGAGCTTCTTACCAACCAAGCTCTTTAAATCCTCCAGCATCATATAAACCGAGGGCACGAGCAACAGCGTGATAAAGGTCGCAAAAAGGATACCAAAACCAAGGGAAACCGCCATTGGCACCAGAAAGCGCGCCTGCATATCAGTTTCCACAAGCATCGGCATCAGGCCAGCAAAGGTCGTTAACGAGGTCAGCAAAATCGGGCGGAAACGTGCAGCTCCGGCATTGTGCACCGCATGGATTAGGCTACCTCCCTCTTTTCGATGACGGTTCACATATTCCACCAAAACCAGGCTGTCATTAACAACAACCCCAGAAAGGGCTATAATGCCACACAGTGACATAATGCTGAGGTCCATACCCATGAGGATGTGCCCTGCCACTGCACCGACAATACCAAAGGGAATCACACTCATCACGATCACTGGCTGAATGTATGATTTCAGAGGAATAGCCATGAGCACATAGATGCCTAACAGGGCAAAGACAAACTTCACCCCCATCTCCGAAATCGAATCTTTCTGATCTTTCTGCTCACCCAGATAATCCCAAGAAACACCAGGAAATTTTACAGACAACCCGGCAAGCACCTCATCAGTGAAGAGGGAAACAACCTCGTTAGCATTCGCCTTTGCTCGGTCAACATCGGCACTGATTTTAATCGAGCGTTTACGGTCTACTCGGTGAATCGATGCCGGGCCGCGCGCCGGGCGAGCATTAGCCACCACAGCAAGGGGAACCTCACCTCCCTCTGTGGTTTTTAACCGAACACCTTCAAGGTTCTGGATCGATTTCCGCTCTTCAGAGGGATAGCGCACCATAACCTTGAGCTCATCTCGTCCACGTTGAATGCGCTGCACCTCCTCACCATAAAATGACTGCCTGATCTGCAGCGCAATCGATTGCAAACTAAAGCCCATGGCCCTACCTGCAGGTGTAAGCTCTTCGTAAATAAGCTCTCGTTTGCCCCTGCGGTTATCCGTTGAGATATCTTTGACCCCGGCGTAACCATTGAGTTCATTGGTAATGTGATCTGCCGCTTTCCGCAGCATGCCAAGATCTCGCCCTGAAATTTCAATATCTATGGCATTGCCACTGGCTCCCGTTTCCTGCCGAAAACTCAATTCAACCACACCCGCAATCAAACCAATTTCTCGGCGCCACTCAGCAATAAATTCATCTGCCGAAATACTCCGATCAGCCGCGGGCTTGAGCTCCACAGTCACCTCGCCGAGATTACTACCAATAGGAATGCGGTCTGCACCAAAACCCATCTGAAAGGGCTGCGTGCCAGAAGTTGCCAAAATATGCACGGATACAGGCTTGCCGTTGGAATCCTTATGCCGTGCACCCACTCGCTGTGCCGCTTTTTCGATCTTCTCTATTTCCGCCTCTGTCGTCACAAAAGGAACCCCCGTCGGCATCTCAAGTTTTGCGGTGACCACATCGCCTTCCACCTTGGGCATAAACTCAAATGGGACCCACTTCCCCATCACCAGCCCAAAGACAGCCATTAAGAGCGCGGCAAAAACTGCCCACACCGAATAACGATGGCGCAGACAGCTCATCAGAGCTGGCTTATAGATGCTCTGCACAAATGTCTCCAAACCACCGGCAACCCTGCGCTGAATGCGAAAGATGACATTGACCTTGTCTCCCTCTACATGGGGCTTGAGCAAGGCGAGGTGCGCCGGTAAAACAAGCTTCGATTGAAGCAGCGAGAACATCAGCACGGGGATTACCACTAAAGGAATATTGGGCCATATCTTACCACTGACCCCACTGATACCCAGCATGGGCGTAAAGGCTGCCATCGTCGTCAACACCCCAAAAATGACAACGGTGCCCACTTCATGGGTTCCTCTCCAGCTTGCTTCACGGGGATGTTCACCGCCCTGAATACGTCGATACACGTTTTCCCCGACAATGATGGCGTCATCAACGACGATACCCAGCACAAGGATAAACGCGAACAGCGATATCATATTGATGGACACACCCAGTTCCGGCATCAGCCAAATCCCACCGGCAAAAGAAACCGGAATTCCAAGTGCTACGAGAAATGCCAAGCTTGGTCTCAAGAACAAGGCCAGCACCAGAAAAACAAACACCAAACCCGTGGCTCCATTACGAATCAAAAGACTCAAGCGTCCCTTAAGCAGCTCACTACTATCATTCCATAGTTCCAACTCGACCGCCTCTGGCAATTGCCCAGGAGCCACATTGCCGATGTAGTCCTTAACAGCCTCTGATATCAGCAAGGCATTCTGTTCGCCTGTACGGTAAACATTCACCAATACTGTAGCTCTACCGTCAAAATGAGAGCTAATATCAACATCCTCAAAACCATCTATAATCGTTGCGATATCACGAAGCAAAAGAATCGATCCGTCCGGTTTCGTCGACACCACAATATCTTCAAATTCCTTGGAGGTATAACGCTTACCCCTTGCCCGGATAACGACTTCACCTGCCTCCGTACGTATCGAGCCACTAGGCAAGTCAAGCGAAGTTCTTCGCACCGCATCAGCCACTTGCAGCAAGCTGATCTGATGACTTCGAAGTATCTCTTCAGAAACCTCGATAGAAATCTCGTATGGCCTTACTCCAGTTAAGCTAGCTTTGGTAATCTTTGGCTCACCACGCAGCATGCGGTTTATCTTCGCCCCCATGCCAACGGGCTGCGGAGCCTTATAATCTAACAAGCCATCACGCACAATCTCTCCCAGTTCGCGCATTGTTTTCTCATCTGCATCAGCTGAGACTGCAATACTCATGACCTGCATATCCAACCTCGCCTCTTCTAAGATCGGCTTTTCGGAATTTTCAGGGAAATTACTGATCGCGTCTACTTTGGACTTCAGGTCCCCCATCACATCACGCACTTCGTAACCCGTCTCCACCTCCACGGTCACCGCACCCATTGATTCCGTTGCGGTGGAGGTCACCCTTTTCACCCCGTCAACATCGGCGATGGCGTCCTCCAGCGGCAGCAAAATACCATCTTCAACTTCCTCAGGTGTTGCATTGGGAAACGGCACCTGCACGAGCACGGCATCCAGTGAAATATTAGGAAACACCTCCTTCTTGAGCTTAAACCAAGTCGTAATGCCCGCCAGCATCACCAACAACATGATGAAGTTGGCAGCAACGTGGTTTCTACTGAACCATTGGATGGCTTTTTGCATATCTCTAATTAAAAGTATTCTTTATTACTTGCCGCCTTCTGCTTGTTCTTGAACCGAAAGCTTCATGCCAGAAACCGGTGTCTCCATGGGACTGACAATAACCTTAGCTCCATCACTCAAGCCGGCAGAAACCAGCACGCTTTTCTCAAGTGTTCGAGCTAGCGTCACTGGGCTGATCTCCAATTCATTGAAATCATTGACCGTGAGTAGAGTGTTGTCCGGCCTCAATGCACTGCGAGGAACCTTAATAACTCCTTCCATGACTCCTCCCTGTATTTCAGCCTGCACAAAAAGGCCTAGTGGTGGCAGTTGGTATGGACCGGCTTCAGATTGCGGCTTTATCCCTACCACTAAATACATCGTCATAGTCTGCTGGTCGACCAGCCCCTCGTTCCTTATAATAGTGCCATGCCATTGCCTATCGACACCACCTAACAAGGCATTTGCGATCACCTTGGATCCTACAATCTTACCTTTATCTAGGTATGCTAATTCTTCAAGAGTCACCGGCACGCGCACTTCAAATGCATTGGCTGAATACAGGTCTGCCAAGCGTGCACCGGTCATAACATAAGAGCCTAGGTCGGTATAACTCGCCTCAACCCGGCAATCATAAGGAGCTCGTAGCTTGGTTCGCTCTAGGTCACGCTTCGCTTTCCCCACGGATGCCGTGGCTGCTGCGATATGAGCCTGGGCACTCTCAATTTGAGGTTTGCGCAGCACCAACTCGGAAGGTTCCCCTCTCCCTAGCTTTTGCCAATCACGCCCCGCTTGATCAGCTCGAGCTTGCTCTTGGGCGAGTAATAATCTGGCGTCCGCCAGAGAAGATTCTGCTGTAGCAAGTGCGGAAACATAATCTGCGCTGTCTATTTCCAACATGATTTCATCATGGGAAAACTGACCGCCCACCTCAAACTTCGGAGAGACCATCACCACTCGACCCATCACTTCTGACGCCGCCTGAGTTCTTCTTACTGGCTCCACTCTACCTTGAGTACTAATGACTAATTGCTCGGCACCTAACCTAGCCTTTATCACATTAACCACAGGAATGACTCGAGGCGGTAACTCCTTGTCCGCCTCAGGCCCATTATCCTTGAGGTATTTCATCACAACAACGCCAACGAATAATACGATGATAAGGGCAACAATCTTGGATCGATGCACCCACTTGCCCGAAGTCGTCGAGTCGTCTGATTGAGAATATTTTACTTCTTCGCTCATAAATTATTGTTTCATTACTGTTTGATTTCAAAACCACCCCCAAGAGCAAGGTGAAGGTCGACGCGATTAACCAACCGCAGCCTTCTTAGAGTGGTATGTTGTGACTCAAGTTGTATCTTCCTTGTCTGTGAGGCAAACAAGGTCAGAACATCTCCGTTGCCATCTCGATAGTCATCCTCCGCAGCCTTAGCCGCATCCCGAGCTAGATCACGGGCATTTCGAATTTCTTGTTCGCGCCGCAGCAGCCATCGTTCGTTTGACAGTGCCTGCTCCACTTCACCAAAAGCGTTAAGCACGGTTTTATGAAGGACGGCAAGAGCCTCACGTTTACTCGATTTGCGAATACGAATCTCACCACGAACACGACCGCCGGTGAGGATCGGCTGTAATAAATTAGCCCCAACAGACCACACCCCAAAATCACTATTGATAATATCACCCAATGACTCCGTTGTCGTTCCTGTCCTACCGGTGATTTTAAAACTCGGGAAAATGGCTAACTTTGCTTCTTTAATGCGCTTTGTCGTGGCTGCGTAACGCCGCTCAGCAGCTATAATATCTGGCCTACGTAGTAAAAGTTCTGAGGGTAATCCTGCCGGAGGCGATGATGCTATATGAGGCAAGCTCGCGCGGCCATACATTTGGGCTGCTGGATATCTTCCCGCCAGCAATTCCAGTTGTCGACGAGCCGTCTCTTGATTACCTCGTTTTGCTGACAATTCAGCCTTTGCACTAGCCACATCAGACTGAGACAACCTTAGCTGAGATGCTGAGCCTCCCTCGGCGCGCATATCCCGCTGGTATCGACCTCTGACCGCTTCCTCTGTTTGCTCTCTTAAAATTAATGCCTGCTGGGCCAGCGCTACTTGTTGGTTAGCTTCAGCCAAGGCAAACCACGCCTTACAAACCTGGGCCGCCAATGATGCCCGCGCAGCACGATAGTCCTGCCCGCCCGCCTGCCAGCTGGCAAGGGCTGCAGATTTTCCAGCACGAGCACGACCCCATATGTCTGGTTCCCAATCAATCTTCAGGTCAACGCCATAGCTTTCTGATATAATTGAACCTCCAAAAGGAAACCCAATGAACCTTGTCTTCCGACGATCTGCATCGGAGCTCAATACCATTTGCGGCCTAGCCAGCGCTCCTTCTACGCGCGCAGCCTCCAGCGCCCTTTCAAGCCGCTCAGCGGCAATACTCATCTCATAATTGGCTCCCAAGGCCTCATCTACAATTGACGTGAGATCACTATCGCCAAATCGTTGCACCCAATTGACATCAACCCCAGACTTTGCCTGCTTGCTTGCAGACCAACTAACGGGCACGGGTTGTGTAAGCTCCGTCAACATCGACTCAGGTGCTTTAGCAACACAGCCCAACAAAAAAACAGCACCCCCTAATAAAAAAACAGGCCTCATTTTTGAGCTCCCTTCTCAGCTAAGAAGCCAGCCTCACAAAAATCAATCATCTCTTGGAACTGATCCTCTGCATCAGGATCTCCACAGGCACCATCGGTCAAACTATACAACAGCTCACCATGCAGCAGAGTCTGAGCCATCACCCCGAAGGTGAAATGAAGCCGCCAGAGGACTAGCTCCGTCGTTAAGCTTGGAGCTGCAGCAAGCAGAGCTTCAGTAAAGCTCTCTGCTACTCTTTTCATGCCCGGAACCATATCCTCCGGCAATCCTCCCTGAGGATCCATCACACATCGCCCCATCAACTTAAAAAATAATTTCTCACTCATCTCACTCCCCTTCACTACCGTAAGAAGCGGTCGCATGAAGGCCTCTAGAATCTCTCTTACTGTGGCAACCCGCCCCTCCTCCGTTAATACTTCCAGCATCCTTAAGCGCTCTTCATTGACAGGGTCAATATAGCGACACTGAATCACCTCGAATAACTTTTCCTTGCTGCCAAAATGATAATTAACCGCTGCCACATTGACCTTGGCATTGTTGGTAATATCGCGAAGAGAGACTGATTCAAAGCCATGCTCAGCAACAAGCCGCTCAGTAGCCTCTAAAATCAACGCCTTTGTTGTTTTCCTCTCCATCATCATCTTTCCATAATCATCTCTGCATAAACATTCAAGCACATGATTAAAGCACTTGATTGAAAAAATCAAGGTCTTTTCTTTTTTGGGATGGTTTCGGGATTAGACGGGATTTCATTAAGCAACCGCCTTCCTGCAATAATTTCTCATAATTCCCCCACTGGTTCTTGCCAGTGGCACCTCTGACAGTCTAGTTTGCAGCCATGAAAATAGGTTTAATTGGATGCGGCAGGATGGGTAGCGCCCTTATTGGTGGCATTGCAAAGTCTGACATCACGACACCAGCGGACATTACCGTCTATGACCTCAATGCCGATTCTGTTACGACACTGGTTCAAGACAGCGGAGTCTCAGCAGCGAGCAACAATCTCGATCTAACCTGCAAGTCTCAGACTATTCTGCTTGCCGTCAAACCACAATACATCGGCGAGGTTCTTAGGGAAATTGCTCCAGCCATCACAAAAGACCACCTACTGATCTCCATTGCTGCTGGAGTCACTATGGAAAAAATGGAAACCGCCTGCCCCGCCGGTACACGTATCATCAGAGCGATGCCTAATACGCCCGCGCTGATCGGCTTGGGCGCTACCGGTATCGCACCTGGCAGTCACGCCACCGAACAAGATATCAAAACAGCACGTGAACTGCTCGAATCGGTAGGCATCGTCAGCGTCACCCAAGAACCCCAGCTTGATGCTGTCACTGGTTTGTCAGGAAGTGGCCCCGCCTATGTCTACACATTCATTGAATCACTCAGCCTGCAGGCCCAGAAAGAGGGTCTAGCCCTTGATGAAGCCATCAAACTAGCCACCCAGACGGTGATTGGAGCGGCACGCATGGTCGAGCAAACCGATATGACACCTCGCGAGCTTGTTGAGCAAGTCACATCACCTGGAGGCACCACTCTAGCCGGCCTTGATGCCCTCACCGAGCACGGCTTTGAAAAAAGCATTGCAGCGGGAGTTCATGCCGCATCGGAACGGTCTCGAGAAATCGCCAGAGAATCCTGAAGCCTGCACCAGAGGGTGAGGTAATAAACCTTCATTACGTCTTCTTTCATATTCCATTACCAACGATTCCCCCCGTTTATACCGATTCACCCCCGATTCCGTTTGCCAAAACAACTCTAGGGTATTAGTTTTAAATCGCTACTCGCATTAACTTCAACCAATAACAAACACATGGGACCTCTCGGATATCCAGAAATGGTGGTCATCTTTTTGATCATCCTCCTTCTCTTCGGCGCTAAAAAACTCCCCCAGCTCGCACGCGGACTGGGCAAGAGCATGGGCGAATTCAGAAAAGCCAAAGATGAATTCGAGCATGAAATCACCAAGGCTGAAGACGAAGTCACACACGATGCTGCGCCTAAATCACCAGCGCCCAAAGACATTCAGCCTCGCGAAGACAAGGACGCCTGATTCCAAGCCAAGGCATTCGAAATGGCTTCAACTCGACTATTTTCATTAGCCAAACTTGCCCCGATGATTTTCGGGGCATTTTTCTGCCTGCTTGCAAGCAACTGCAAGGAGTCCGAAAGCTCAACGGAGAACTGGAAGAATACCCCAAGTCCAGCAACGAATCAGCAAGCTAGCGAGCATCCTAGCCAGCTTAACGATACCCCGAAAAAAAGCTCACCTGAGCCCAACGTAGGCGATTCTTCAGGCAAAAACACTCCCGTTCGCTTTCTTGCCTACAACTTGAAAAACTACCTCACCATGCGTCGCTATATTGCTGGTGAGACAGTCTACAAAGAGAAACCTCGGAACGAAATTGATGCACTTATTGATATCATCTCCACAGCGAATCCAGACATTCTTGGCCTCTGTGAAATCGGCAAATACGCTGACCTGACGGACCTTCAAAACCGCCTTGCTGCTGCAGGAGTCAAACTACCCCATGCTCATAGGGTCCATGGCTCAGACCAAACCCGTGCGCTTGCCCTGCTGTCTCGATACCCCATCATTAAAACAAACTCCCCGAAACAAACGGACTATATCATCGAGGGTGTGCCCTTTAGCATTAGTCGAGGTATTCTTGATGCCACCGTCGAACTACCCAGCCGAACCATTCGCCTCCTGGGCGTGCACTTCAAATCCAAACGCCCAAGTCAAGAAGCCGACCAAGCGTTGATGCGGCGTAATGAGAGTTTGCTGATGCGCCAGCACATCAAAGATATTATGGCAAGTGAGCCAGAGACCCAATTACTTGCCTACGGTGATTTTAACGACACCAAGAACAGCAAGTCCGTATCCAGCATCCGAGGGCGCTCCAATAGTAATTCTCACATGAAAATTATCGAGCTATTAGATGCACGTGGAGAAAGCTGGACCCATCATTGGAAACTCGAGGACATCTACTCCAGGATCGATTTTGTAATGACCAACCCAAAGCTTGCGCCTCACATCAACAAGAAAGAAAGCAAGCTACTCGATCCCAAAAACTGGGAGGTCGCGAGTGATCACCGCCCGATGTTAGTCATCATTGAGTGAGGGCTACACGCTCACACCATACCGAGCAAAGCGAGCATTCGGCCAGTCTTGCCCTTCTCCATTCGGTAACTGTAATAAGTCTCCGTGTTGCTCGCAGTACAGATACCAGCATCGCTGTATTGCTTTTCTGGAACGCCGGCGGCCAATGCCTGCTGACGAATTTCTGATGCAAAATCCACTTCATAGATAGGTGCCCTAACGCATGGAGAGAGCTCCACCACCATATCTGCCGGCGATGAACCATAATTATCCTGCATCATTTTTATGGCTTTGCCGGTGATATTGCCCTCGGTGCCTTTTTTACCAGAATGCAGTAATGCAATCACTCGGCATACCGGATCGTAAATATAAACAGCGCCACAATCGGCTACATAAATGCCCAGCATTACACCAATGTCCGAGGTGATCAAACCATCCACATCCTTCCACGTCTGAGTAGGATGATGTTTTCCCACAACGGCAATATTTGAGCCATGAATTTGTTCAGCTAAATGGAGTTGGGACCAACAAAACCCGAGGTCTTGAACCGCCTTTTTATGTGCGGGATGTAACCGGGCCAACACTTCATCTTTATCTAAGCCTACCTCAACCCCAGAAACACGTCCAACGAAGCTAGAACGAAGCCCCTTCTGTTCATTGAGTGAAGATAAAAAACGAGGCATTTGCATTGTTGGCTGAAAGCCTCAACGCAAATGCCCCGTTGTGCAAGCTTACTCAGTCACCAGATTGGCGACTGAGAGCTTAACGCTAGTGTCTTACTGTGATCGGCTGGTTAAAGCACGGTTCACATGATCCACGGTATCCGCTTCATCTTCATCCATATCTGACATGATATCAGAAAGGTTTGAAGCGATTTCACCACGCATTCGCGCGACTAACTCCGCACCCTTTTGGGTAATACGAACCATGATCTTACGGCGATCTTCGGCTGCATGCACACGCTCAACATAACTTAACTTTTCCAATCGATCCACAAGGCCAGTAGCGGCCGCTGTAGAATGTCCCATCTTTTTCGCGATATCCGACATTGTCAGATATTCTTCGCTGGAGAGATAGGCCATGAGGAAGAACTGAGGAAAAGAAATATTTCCGCGGTTCAACTCACTGGACAGGTTAAGGATGCACGAACGCTGTGTAAACAGAACAAAGTCTGCAAGGCGGTCTGTATCGACGTCGCTAGTTTTGGAGGGACTAGTTTTCATATTATTTTGTGTTTATTAGTGTTTTGGTTATCACCAATGTGAACACAGTTGCATGGGCAGAATACGCAAAAGATCAGGAATCCTCAAGCTTTTATTTTAGGTTTTTTAAATAAATAATGTATTTTAACCGATTCTTTTATACTTTTCGGCCTAAAATCATGTTTTTTGATACTTCTCGGCCAATTATCAAACAATCCGGTTTATAACCATCTACAGACCTTTGTAAGCTCTAATCTGTATGGTTTTTACGAATATAAACAGCATCCCCTACCTTGACTGATCCTGATCGAATATCAGCTGCTACATGCTCACCCAGTTCCTCGCCCGTGGGAAAAAGGTTCGCTGTCCGCCCTTCACCCTGACTGATGACCGTTTCCCCATTGAGAACTGCCCACTTACCATATTTACGTATCAGCACAAATTGTGACTCTTCTTCAACTTGATAAACTCTACCAGCAAGGCGCCTATCTTCATTTCTCGGCATTTGCTGCGACCTTTTCACATCACCAGCACAAGCAGTGAAAACCCAAGTCAATAGATACAAAAAAAACAACGGTTTTGCCATGTCCCTATTGAGCCAGAAATCGGCTCTTACAGCAACCCTTACCATTTCAATAATATCAATGTCACCGAGGTGGACATTAACAAAATCATGGTTATTATCTGAATCATCAGATCTGATTTTGAATCTGTTTTCACTACCTCACGATACATTACACCATGCCTAAATCCGATATTAAAGCCGCTGCTATTCTGCTCAATCTTGGCTCTCCTGACAGCACAGAAGTCGCTGATGTGCGTCGTTATCTCGATGAATTCTTGAGCGATGAGCGTGTGCTAGATATAGCCGCCTGGAAGCGTAAGCTCATTCTCAAACTTTTCATTTTACCAACACGCCCCAAGGAGTCCGCAGAGGCCTACGGCGAGGTCTGGACCGATGAAGGGTCCCCTCTCATTGTCACCAGTAAGGAACAGCACAAACTTGTTTCGGACCAAGTGGAGATGCCCGTGTTTCTCGGTATGCGCTACGGCAACCCTTCAACCCATGATGTCATCAAGCAGATCAAAGAGGAAGGCATCACCGATCTCTTTATCATGCCTCTCTATCCTCATTATGCGATGTCGAGCTATGAGACAGCTGTCGTCAAAACGATGGAAGAAATCTACGAGCAATGCCCAGAGATGCGCACCAAGTTGCTGCAACCATTCTACAAAGATGATGATTACATCCAAGCTCTAGTGGACAGTGCGATGCCTCACATGGAAGACGATGACGATCTTTTGCTGTTTAGCTTTCACGGTATCCCAGAGCGACATGTCAGAAAGTCAGATCCGTCTCACGCCCACTGCTTGGTACGCGAGGATTGCTGCATCAACCCTCACCCCTGTCATGCCACCTGCTACAAACATCAATGCCTGGCCACCACGCAGGCATTCCTTGAAAAGTCGGGCATCCCCAAGGAAAAAACGGCTATCTCCTTTCAATCTCGCCTGTTGAGAGACCCCTGGCTTGGACCCTACACAGATTATGAGTTGGAGCGCTTCGGCAAAGAAGGCATCAAAAAAATCAAAGTGATGTGCCCTGCCTTTGTCTCTGATTGCCTCGAAACCATCGAGGAAATTGGAATGCAGGGTGTTGAGCAATTTACCGAGGCTGGAGGAGAATCCCTCACCCTGGTTCCCTGCATGAATGCACATCCGACCTGGATTAAATTCCTGAGCGGAAGAATAGAGCAGTGGCATAATGAACTAAGCCATCAACATGAGCACGCACATGAGCCTCAAGATACCCACGATCATCACCACGACCATGAACATGATCACGCACCCAGTGCTTGAGACAGAAAGCTAGCGGCGGAGACCGCATGCCAATCTCCATAAGCTACAAAGATGAACTATCTCGCCCATCTCATGCTGGCAGATGATTCTGATGCTTCGCGTATTGGCAACTTACTTGGCGATTTCACTAAGGGCACCTTGGGCAGCCTTGCTGAAGTTTACCCCGCAGAGATTATTCGGGGTATAAAGATGCACCGTGCCGTCGACCGCTTCACTGATTCGCATCAGGTTTTTAAAAACGCGCGCGCACTTCTCGCCCCAGAGAGACGGCGGTTTTCTGGTATCATTATCGATATCATTTTCGATCACTATCTATCTATCCATTGGGATGATTATCATCGTCAGCCATTGGAGTATTTCATCAATGATGTGTACCGAGCTCTTGATGAACATCCAGAGTGGCGAGCAGGTCGACTGGCCCACGCTTTCCCTCTGATGAGACATGAGAACTGGCTGATAACCTATGCCACCATTGAGGGGGTCGAGCTCACACTAGAGCGAGTTTCTCGCAGAGGCAAACGAACCGGGCAAATAGCTGGCGGCATCACCGACTTGCGTAAGCATTACGCGGAATTCGAAGCGAGCTTCCAAGCTTTCATGCCCAGTTTATTGGATTTCACTGATACGTGGAAAAGTAAACATTGAGAGCCACGATCAACGCTCCTTCCCATCAACCAGTGTTTTCCACACACTAAAATCTTCATTTAGCATCGTTATATCTGCACAGTAGCCAGCCTCGATTTTCCCCAGCCCCTCCAATCCTAATGACTGCGCTTGGTTCCAGGATGTCGCCTTAACGAGCTCGGACAAAGGCAAACCTGTCCACTCAAACACATTCCGCAGGCCCTCATTAAAGAGCAATACACTGCCCGCAAGAGCATTGCTATCTTTGAGCCGTGCCTGGCCTCCTTCAACGATCACATCCAAGCCCCCCAGCTGCACTTCACCTGAACCAATCCATGAACCACTCATCGAATCAGTAATCAGCATCAACTGATCAATAGACTTGAGTCTAAATATCAGCTTTAAAAAATTAGGGCATAAATGGATACCGTCACAAATCAGCTCCATCTTAAGATCCTCATCTAATAAACCAGAGCCCACCATGCCGATCTCGCGATGATGGAGTCCACTCATGGCATTACCAAAATGAGTCATGTGAGTCAGCCCCGCGTCCTTAGCGAGCATCATCTGCTCATGCGTAGCTGATGAATGTGCCGCAGAGCAGGTAATACCAGCCTTCTTTGCCTGGTGTATACAATCGTAGGCACCGGCAACATCAGGAGCGATGGAGACCACCGCTACAGCTGCCGTTTCATGAATGCGTCTCAGCTCGTCCCAGTTGGGCTCTCGGACAAACTGTGGATTTTGTGCGCCTGCATTCATCTTGTTGATATAAGGACCCTCCACGTGCATGCCAGGGGTTTTGCAGTATTCCTGGCGATCCATGTATTGCGAACACTTATCTGCAATCTCCTCCAATACATGCTGAGGCTGAGTCAAGGTAGTCGGCAGCCAAGTGGTCACCCCCTCCCCTAGTTTGCGTTTAGCAATGTGGCGTATACTCTCCACATCATTATCACAGACATCTTTACCGTCAGCGCCGTGAGCATGGATATCAATAAAGCCCGGCATGACGTAACGTCCACCAGCATCAATTATTTTGTCTGCCTCAGGCAGGGTGGCTGCTGCTTCATAAACCGCTTTGATTTTCCCTGCTTCGACCTCAACAGATCCCGCGCAAATATTAACATCCGGAGAAATGATATGGGCATTAGAAATTATCAATCGCATCTGCGCAGAGGAGTTACAACCATTCTAGCTTTTACCCAAAATCATATCCTTAGATTTCCAGAAGTATGACCAGCCGGAGATAACCGTCAGGGCAACGGCAGGCCATAGAGAAAGAGGAAACAATAGGTGATCTTTATGCGATAGATATTGTAAGCCCCTGATCAAGGAATTGTTAGATTCGACGGATTCAAAGGTGAGGTAGACAAGTGCGGTGATGATGAAAGTAAGTTGGAAGGTTGTTTTCCATTTTCCAAGTTGATCTGCGGCAATGACTTTACCCTCCTCGATGGCGATCTGCCTGATACCAGTGACCAGAAACTCACGACACAGAATCAAAGCCGTGACCCAAACCGGACACAACCCTTTAGCAGACAAATAAACAAAACCAGAACACACCAAAATCTTATCTGCCAGCGGATCCAGAAGCTTTCCGAGTGAGGTAACCAGTCCCATCCTCCGTGCCAAGTAGCCATCCAACCAATCAGATATAGCGCCGAGCACAAAAGCACTGAGGGCAATGGCATAGCCAACGAGCCCTTCGGCAGATGCGGCGACACAGAAAACAGCCGTTAGAACCAGACGAAAGAGCGTGATCGTATTGGGTAAATTCATGAATAAAGGTGCTGGGCATAGGCCTTATACATTGGCCTCTGCCCACTATGGTCTGACTCTAAGCCAAGGGCAACACTTGGCTTATGAAAAAAACCCCTCAAAACAAGCACCAATGAGTCACCTTGACGCGCTATCTCGCGAATTTATTCAACTTGATATTGCTTCCAGTCGTCTCTCATGAATAATCTGCGCCCTCAACACATCGCCTCAACACATCTATACCAATATGGAAAAATCAGATTTCGGACTAATAGGCCTCGCTGTCATGGGGCAAAACCTTGTACTCAATGTGGAAAGCCGCGGCTTCCAAGTTTCCGTTTACAACCGGACCACCTCGACGATGACCGAATTCATCGGCCAAAATCCTGACAAAAAACTCATCGGCTGCGAGACCCTTGAAGAATTTGTCGATTCTCTTGCCAGCCCACGTAAAATTCAAATCATGGTCAAGGCGGGCGGCCCGGTCGATGCTGTCATCGAGTCCCTATTACCATTACTCGACAAAGACGATATCATCATCGATGGCGGCAACTCACTCTACACCGATACGGAACGCCGTGACAAATGGTGTAGTGAACATGGGCTGCGCTTCATCGGTGCAGGAGTATCAGGAGGCGAGGAAGGCGCGCTCAAAGGCCCATCCATCATGCCTGGTGGTCCACAAAGCACCTGGAAGGTCATGCAGCCTATCTTTGAAGCTATCTCTGCTAAAGTCGACGGAGAGCCTTGTGTTGTTCACATCGGAGAAGGCGGCGCCGGCCATTTTGTTAAAATGGTTCACAATGGCATCGAGTATGGCGACATGCAGCTCATTTGTGAGGCTTACGATATCTTTAAGGCCGCTGGATTTTCTAATGAGGAACTTGCTGAAATCTTTGCGGATTGGAATGCTGGCGATCTGGAGAGCTTTCTCATTGAAATCACCGCGAACATCTTCAAACAAATTGATCCAGAGACGGGCAAGCACATCGTCGACCTCATTGTTGACAAAGCTGGACAAAAAGGCACTGGACGCTGGACGATGATGGAGGCGGTAGATCACGCGATCCCCTTCTCCTGTATCGGTGCATCTGTCGAAGCCCGCATCCTATCTGCCATACGTGACCAGAGACTTGCCGCTTCTCATATCCTGACTGGACCATCCAATACGGATTTCAACATGGGCGAGCTCAACAAAAAAGAGCTTATCGAAAAAGTGCGTGATGCCCTTTACGCATCAAAAATCGTCTCTTATGCACAAGGCCTTGATCTCATTTCCAAGGTAGGCGCAGAAAAAGGCTGGGATCTTCAACTCGGTGAAATTGCCAAAATCTGGCGTGGCGGTTGTATTATTCGTGCGCGCTTCCTCAATCGTATTACTGAAGCTTACCAAGGTAGCGACTCACCTACTAACCTCATGCTTGCCCCATTCTTTACTGAGATCCTCACGAAGGCACAGCAAAACTGGCGTGAAGTAGTTTCTCTTGCAGCCCTCAACGGCATCCCAGTGCCAAGCTTTGGCGGATCACTGGCCTACTATGACAGCTACCGCAGTGAGCGCCTGCCTGCCAACCTCCTTCAAGCACAGCGAGACTTTTTCGGTGCACACACCTATGAGCGTCTGGACAAGCCAGAGGGAGAGTTCTTTCACACCGAGGACTGGCCTGAGCTTATGGATTAAGCTGCCCTCTGTAGCAAAACAGCCCGCAGGCTTAGAGGTCGTTTACCGCATTGATCAGCTCGCGTAGTCGGCCAAAGTTCCGGTGGCGGTGGCGAAACACCAGCCTTGGCAGCGCGTCAAGCTCAGGCTCGTCATCCTCTTCGCACACGGGACCACATTGCTTAAAGCCTCCACTCTTGAGGATATCTGAGAAATCCTCATGGAGCCTCTTCATCTGACTTTCAGAGAGCTCTTTTTGCATTCGGATAATAATATTATCACCAATGTAGCGATAAGAATGAAAGTTGGAATAAAACCGCCTCACCTCTTCTACCGCTTCATCAATGTCATCGGTCACCTTAAACAACGAGTAGTCGCTCTCCGAGATCATGCCTAAACGGCTCAAATGCTCCTCGATAAACTGCTGCCAGAATTTCCAATAGGTGCCTCCTTTGGCATCAATGAGTATGAGTGGATAAATCATCGTTTTCCCCGTTTGGATAAGCGTTAAAGTTTCAAAAATTTCATCCATGGTGCCGAAGCCACCCGGGAAAGCTACAACGGCGTCAGACTCCTTCACGAATGATAGCTTACGAGTGAAAAAGAAATTGAAGTCTACCAGCTTTTCGTCACCCGCAATAAACGCATTCGCCGATGACTCAAAAGGAAGCTTAATATTCAAACCAAAGCTATCCTCACGTCCTGCTCCCTCGTTACCCGCCGCCATGATGCCTGGCCCCGCACCGGTAATCGTCATAAACCCAGCATCGCGCATCTTTGCTGCAAATTCCACGGCCGCTTTATATTCGGCTTCTTCGGGATTTGTTCTCGCAGAACCAAAAATGGATATCTTCCGGCAATTGCGGAAGGGGTAAAAAACCTCGTTGGCAACTCGCATTTCACGAAGTGCTTGGTTCATCGTCTTGAAGTCCCCCTCGGTAACAGCACCACGTGAGATGCGCACTGCGGATATCAACATTTCAGCGAGCATGCAATTTTCCTCGCCCCCAGAAATCTCTTTAGCCAGAGCCGTGATCCGGTCATCTAATTTTTTCTCTCCGGTCGAGCCTATAAATGAGCAAGACTGAAGATGGATCATGCCCCCAGTAAAATCTCTTTCTTGGGGAATCTTGGTAGGTGTAACGTGGCGACTCATAGTGACTCTGACTTTAGGTTTAGTATTGTTGTGTTTAGAGGATCTCTAAAAGCACAGGTAGTTCTCAAATGGGATGAAGGGGTCGGTGAAAGTATGAAAAATCACACAGCTTGTGCAGAGGACACTTCCTGCAAACGGTGTAGACGCTCCAATGCCTGCCCCGAGTCAATCAACTCTGCGGCTAATTGAACACCTTGCCCCATCGTATCAGCTAAGCCTGCACAAGCCAAACCTGCGCCTGCATTAAGCAACACCATCTCACGCTTGGGTCCCGCTTCCTTACCGCTGAGTATATCAGTAAGGATAACCGCATTCTCTGCAGCATCCCCTCCCTCAAGGTCTTTCACATCACAGACGGACATACCGAAGTCTTCTGGATTTACTTCTTCATCAACAAGAGACTGGTAACGCCCAGATTTACATATCCGTGTCGGCCCCAGCAAACTCACTTCATCAACCGGGCCACCATCTGCCGTGCTGCCGTGAACCACCCAAGCGCTATCGCGCCCAAGACGCTGAAGAATCTCTGCAAAAACAGAATCCATTTCGGGATCACAAACACCCACCAACTGGCACTCTGGCCGGGCTGGATTCAATAAGGGGCCGATGAGGTTGAAAATAGTCCTCGTTCCCTCTTGAGCCAAAATTTTCCTGACGCCTACGACCGCCTTAAAGGCTGGATGGTAAATGGGAGCGAACAAAAAACCAACGCCGGCAGCCTCCAAACAATTGCGAAAAACCTCTGGAGTCACATCTATCTTAACTCCCAGTGCTTCCAGCACGTCAGCGCCTCCGCTTTTAGACGTAATCCCACGATTGCCATGCTTGACCACAACCGCACCACCAGCGGCAATAACAAACATGCTCGTTGTCGACACGTTAAAAAGATTGAGCTTATCCCCACCTGTTCCACAAACATCGATGGTAGGGCCACTAAAATTCATTTCGGAAACACCTGGATCAACAGCTCTCTCAAGGAAAGCTTCCACAAATCCTGCAATCTCCGCAGCTGTCTCACCCTTGGCCGTCAAACCCCTAAGAAACGCCACTTTTTTTTCGTCAGTAACACTCTCGCTGAGCAGCATCTCAGTTGCTGCATAAATCTCTCGCAAGTTTAATTCCTTACCTTGCTCCACGTGCTTAATCAATTCATCCATACTTAGTAAATCCTATCGGTAGCGGCGGTCTAGAACAAGGAAAATCCGCCTTTCAAACGTTCGCATCATGAGTGCCCATACCGTCACTATCATGATGAAAACAATACATGTCCATGTAGATGTCCACCAGTGAGATTCTTGTTTTGCCCACTCAACAATCGGCCGCCTCAGATAGCCGTTACACAAAAACAAATACACAGAGAGCTGCCCTAGCAGCAGCATCGCTGCGCCACACCACCGCCGCTTTCCTAAGTAGCCACAAACAGCACGTAACAGTGGCAATAAAAACAATAACAACACCACCCTCGAGGGAATCCACAGTTCGTAAAAGAAGTTACCCCCAATAAACATCACCACACTTAGCAGAAGCAACCACCATGGTATCATCACCTCATTGCGACGGGCAAACCAGATCCCCATTGAGCAAACTCCAAGGTGACCGAGGATGCTGTGATTAATATTCAGATCAAATTGAGCATAAATAATATGCCCCAGTACACATTGCAATATCCAGCCACCCACTAACAATGCATAAAGAACCTTATCCCCATACTTCTGCAGAGCCCTCCAAACAAAGGGCAATACCAAGTAAAATTGAAGAATCGCACCGATGAACCACCAAGGGCCAATGGGACGATAAACATTATCCGGGATAAAGTTAGACACCCCAACCATCTGCCGAAGTAAGTTCAAAACATCGTCATGCCACACCTCGCTCCAGCCCACCCGAAACCCTTCATAGATAAGATAACCTAGTGCTGACAGGATGATCGCAGGGTAAAAAGACTTCCATCTTTTTGTTTGAAACGACCACCAAGCGGGAGACGCAGCGCTATACTTTTTCGTAAGCCCATAAGCACTAAGGAAAAAAAAGACCTGCACGCCATAGTGGCCAAAGTAGGATGCGAGCAGTCGCGGAGCATCCCACGGATTCTGCCACAGCCCCTCCAGCATCAGCGCCACCCTGTCCGCATTGAAGCCAAACTCATTCTCACCTGGGGAACCTGGCATCCAGTGCAAATAATTGTGTGCCATGATCATGACGATTGCCACCGCACGCAAATAAAAACTCTCGTCCAGCGTCATCCCACGCCAAACATAGCCAGCGCATTTCCGCTCCTTAATGCTGGAATGTTCACTTGCCATGGATTTCATCGATGAACGCTTGGAGATACTTCTTCGCCTTCACCTCGCCGACTCCCTTGATACGCATGCCCGCTTCCACACTACTCGGCCGCAAGCGAGTGAAATACTCGAGCGTATTGTTAGGAAAAATATGGTAGTGCGGCACGCCAGCCTTCTTCGCCAATGCCGCACGCACGTCCTTGAGCCTTGAATGAAGATGAGTATCAAAATCAAACTCTTCCATCTCAATCTCACTGCCTTCCTTAAGAGCTGAATCACTTCCCGCATAACGATCCGGCCAGACTATTCTGCACTCGGCCTCGCCCAGCATCACTTGTTCGCCAAGTGTGGTCAATGTGATCAAGGGGTATTCACCCTTTTGCGTGAAAACCAATGCCGCATCATGCAGGGAGCGGAACAGCTCGTTCAGATAGGCCGTGCCACACTCCTTGAGCAACCCATAGGTGGTGAGTTCGTTCAGGCGCACTCGAAGAATTTCTTGGGATTTACTGCCCATCAGCATTTGCACCACCCTGCCCCTTCCAAACCGCCCTTGCCATCCATCTTTTGTTTTCTGGCTCATACGAGCAACACCACTCAAGGCTTTACGAACAAGCAATATCTCAGCGTCGCCCGCAGCTACCCTGAGCTCTCCACCAAAATTATTAGAACAGATATCACAGTTACCGCACGTTGGAGCATCGTGCTCACCAAAGTATTCAAGAATAGCCTGTTGGCGGCATTGCCTGCTATAACACAGCTTCACTATTTCATCTAGCTTTTGCCTGTCCCTGCGCTCTTTTTCCTCCAAAGCCTCACGGTTGATATCCAGCTCACCCACATCCACATCGGGCCGCTTGAGCCGCGTTCCTTTCATCCGCTTGCCGGCTACATCAAAGCGCTCCAAATATCCACCACGTGCTAGCACAGAAATCGCTGACCCTGCAGCCATGCTATTCTTGATGCCCGAACCCTCAGCGATCTCATCCATCGTCCTAAAAACTTCAAAGTTCTCATCCGCATCATTTTGCAAAAAGGCATAGGCTTCTGTGATTTGCTGATATCCAGGATTAGCTCCTTCAATGAAAAATTCCTGTGTCCTTGTGTCTGCGTAATTAAAGAACATCTCGCAATATGCCTCATCGCCATCACGCCCGGCCCTGCCCGCTTCTTGGTAATATGCCTCAATGCTACCTGGCACCTCGAAGTGAACAACAAATCTGACATCTGAGCGGTCTATACCCATGCCAAAGGCATTCGTTGCGACAGCCACATCAGCCCTCTTGCTAATAAAATCATTCTGCGTTTGCTCTCTTTGCGCTTCATTCATGCCGCCGTGATAGGCAATGCACTTTACGCCCCAGCCATGCAGCATCTCCGCCACTTCCTCAACCCTCTTGCGTGTCGAGCAGTAAACGACTCCCGTTTTCCATTCGTCGACAACCTCACGAAGCCGAGTATACTTGGCTGCACGCTTATTAACCGAAGTGACGGTTAGTGATAGATTAGGTCTACTGAAACCGCTCAGCGTCTCAAACGGGTCACGTAAGGCGAGCACCTCAAGAATATCCTTCCTGACGACGGGCGTTGCTGTAGCCGTGAGAGCTAGCGCCTGTGGCCGACCCAGTTCAGCGAGCACTCTGCCGAGCCGCATATATTCAGGACGGAAATCATGACCCCACTGGCTCAAGCAGTGCGCTTCATCCACGGCAAACAAAGCAATATTAACCTCACTGAGAGCCTCCATAAAAGACTTCGATCGGAACCGCTCCGGGGCAATATAAACAAGCTTATATTCAGCCGCCTTCATCCGCTCAATCCTCTCTCGTTGTTCAGGCCAGCCCATGGTCGAGTTGATCATCGTTGCTGCTATCCCCTTGTCATGCAGCGCGTCCACTTGGTCTTTCATCAACGCGATGAGTGGAGAGATGACTAGTGTTACCCCCTCTAAACAAAGTGCAGGCAGCTGATAACAAAGTGACTTACCGCCACCGGTTGGCATCACTACCAATCCGTCCTGACCGGATATGATTTGGTCGACGACTTCCTCTTGACCATCGAGAAAAACATCAAACCCAAAGTAATCCTTTAATGCCTCTCTAGGCTCAATCACGCATGCCATACACATTACAGAGAAACAAAACAGCTCAATGATAGCAACTCCTTTGCCACGCTGATGTGGTCATCATTCTCATTACTGTCGTGAAATAAGGCCTCCCGCCTCCTAATGTCACACCAGACCCAGTATACACTTGAATATTGTAGCCTGAAGCATCTAAAACCAAGCATGCCCAAAGCTGACCAGCCTTCGTCTTGGAAATCCTATCTGGACTCATATACGCGATATCCTGAACTTGGATTCTCCATCGACACCTCTCGAATGGATATCCCTTCAAACTACGCAGACTCACTTTCCAAAGAAACCTCACGTGCTTTTGCCGGAATCAAAGCCATCGAAGCCGGTGAAATCATGAATCCCGACGAAGGGCGCATGGTAGGTCATTACTGGCTACGCAATCCAGCACTTGCTCCAAATGATGAAATCAGAAAGCAAATCACCGAGCCGATTGCCGAGCTAAAAGTCTTCGCTCAGAAAATACGCCGTGGCGAAATCACCACCCCTAAGGGAGGTCGGTTTGAAAACTTGCTCATCATTGGCATTGGTGGCTCTGCACTGGGGCCGCAGTTCATCTACGAGGCGCTCGGATCGGACAGTCCCCTGAAAACTTTTTTCTTCGACAACACCGACCCCGCCGGCATGGATGCCATACTCAATGAAATCATCACCAAAACCCATGGCGGCCTTGGTAAAACGCTCTCTCTTGTCATATCAAAATCTGGTGGCACGGCCGAGACACGTAACGGCATGCTCGAAGCTCAATCTGCCTATGAGTCCTCTGGCATTGATTTTGGACCACATGCCGTTGCCATCACCGGAGATGGCTCGAAATTATTCAATTACGCGACCGCAAACAATTTCCTGACCACCTTTCCCATGGAAGACTGGGTCGGCGGGCGCACCTCAGTGATGTCGACCGTGGGCCTCATTCCTGCAGCACTCCAACGCATTGATATCGATGCTCTACTTGAAGGAGCCGCTGCGATGGATGAGCGCACACGCAACCATCATTGTGATGATAACGCTGCCATGCAGCTCGCCTTGGCATGGCACCATGCCGGCAACGGCAAGGGAGAAAAAGACATGGTCGTGCTCCCTTATAAAGACTCGCTCGTTCTTTTCTCCAAGTACCTACAACAGCTCGTCATGGAGTCACTCGGCAAAAAGCATGATCTTGATGGCAACGTCGTCCACCAAGGACTCGCAGTATATGGAAACAAGGGATCGACTGACCAGCACGCCTACGTGCAGCAACTTCGTGATGGTGTCGCCAACTTTTTTGCCACTTTCATTGAAGTTCACAAAGGTCGTAACGGCGCCAGTATCGAAGTTGAGCCAGACACCACCGCAGCTGACTACTTACAAGGATTCCTTCGTGGCAGCCGCACCGCCCTCTATGAGAGTGGCCGCAAATCAATCACCATCTCTATTGACGAGGTGAGCCCTAGGACTATTGGCGCACTCATTGCCTTATTTGAGCGTGCCGTCTCCCTTTATGCTCTCTTGGTCAACGTCAACGCCTACCACCAGCCTGGTGTAGAGGCAGGCAAAAAGGCCGCCGGTATCTTTCTTGAACTATTAGGAAAGGTAAAAACGCAACTCAGTGAGCAAAGCCTCAGCGCAGATGATATTGCCTCTGCCATAGATGCGGATACAGAGGACGTTTTCCACTGCCTCACCCACCTCTCAGCAAACGGCCAAGCTGGCCTTACACAAGGGGAATCACCTGCAGAGGATACCTTCTGTGCACTCTAAATAAAGGGGTTCGGGCGAGCATTATCGCCTTGTCTCTCATAGGCTGATGACGATTTCTCGTTCCAGTTGCATTTAAGGGCAACTTCACACTTGAATCTTGTCGCGCTGCACCTCAGTCTGCGCGCGCCCACAGATAATATCTGGGTTACCGAATGTTCACATGAAAGCAATTCTAGCACTCGAAGACGGCCGAACCTTTGAAGGTGAAGCCTTTGGTCACACTGGAACCACTACCGGAGAAGCATGTTTCAATACTTCGATGACCGGCTATCAGGAAATCATCACCGACCCATCCTACCGTGGTCAGATCGTCACCATGACCTACCCCTTGATCGGGAATTATGGGGTTAACCCTGAGGATGCCGAATCATCCCAACCTCATGTTCGAGGCCTTGTCATTGGTGAACTTTCCCCTGTATCGTCAAACTGGCGCGCTCACCAAACACTTCCAGAATATTTCAGCGAACATCAGATCATCGGCATTGAAGGCATCGACACCCGCGCCCTCACCAAGCACCTTCGCTCTGCCGGAGCCATGCGCTCCTGCATCTCCACAGAACTCTCTAAAGAGGAGGCCATCAAAGCTGCGCAGAAATCAGCACCCATGGCCGGTTCTGATTTTGTCAAAGAAGTCTCCACTCCTGAATCTTATGTCTGGGAAGGTGAATCTCGTGAATGGACCATCCCCAATCCCTCCACAGGCCAGGAAGGCACCTACATTGAATTACCTGAAATCAAATACAACATTGTTGCCTACGATTTTGGCATCAAGTGGGATATCCTTCGCCACTTACGCCAGGGTGGATTCAACGTCACCCTCGTTAACTCCCGCACACCAGCAGAAGAGGTGCTCGCCATGAACCCTGATGGCGTTTTCCTCTCTAATGGTCCCGGTGATCCAGCCGCCCTGGATTACATTCACACCGAAGTTAAAAAGCTGCTGGGCAAAACTCCGATTTTTGGCATCTGCCTCGGCCACCAGATACTCACCCACGCATTCGGAGGTAGCACTTACAAACTTAAATTTGGTCACCGTGGTGGCAACCAGCCGGTCAAAGACCTGCGTAATGGGAAAGTATCCATCACCGCCCAAAACCATGGATTTGCCACTGATGTTGATTCACTTCCAGATATCATTGAGGTCACTCACATCAACCTCAATGATAATACCGTCGAGGGATTCCGTCATAAAGAACTGCCAGCATTCTCTGTGCAGTATCACCCCGAGGCCGCCCCTGGACCCAATGATGCCACCTACTTCTTTGCAGAGTTTGCTGAGCTCATTGAGCAATCACGCTAACTCACATGCGTTTCATCCACGCGCTGCACGCCAACAGCTATTTCTACTAATATGAACACCATCATTTGCGGCCTCCAATGGGGCGACGAGGGAAAAGGTAAAATTGTCGACTACCTCACAGAAACGGCCGATGTCGTAGCTCGTGGCCAAGGAGGCAACAACGCAGGCCACACGGTCATCGCCAACAACACCAAATACGTTCTTCATCTGGTTCCTTCTGGTATTTTATGGGAGGGCAAAACATGCATCATTGGCAATGGAGTCGTCATGGACCCCAATGGTCTATGCCAAGAAATCACCACTCTGGAAGAAGCTGGCATCCCCGTCGATGCCAACAAGCTACTTATTTCTGACCGTGCCCACGTCGTGCTCCCCTATCATCGTGAGCTCGATGCAGCCCGCGAAGCAGCTCTCGGTAAAAATAAGATCGGCACCACCAAACGCGGCATAGGTCCGACCTACGCGGACAAAGCAAACCGCATCGGACTGCGCCTTGCTGACATGCTCGATGAAGCGACTGCGCGCGAACTGATCGAAATACGCCTCGACGAAGCCAACCCAACCCTCGAAAAATACGATCTCCCCACCTTCACCGTCGATCAGGTTTGGCAGCAAGTCTCCCCAGCTATCGAGAGGCTTCGCCCGCACATCACCAACGTCATCCCTGCCCTGCACAAGGCATGGAAAGATGGTAAGATCATCCTCTTTGAGGGCGCCCAAGGTTCCTTCCTCGACGTTGACTTTGGCACCTATCCTTTTGTCACCTCATCCAATACAACCTCCGGAGGTGCCTGCACCGGATCAGGTTTACCCCCCACCGCGATTGATCGCGTTGTTGGTGTCTGCAAAGCCTATACCACACGGGTCGGCTCCGGTCCTTTCATCACCGAAAATGATGACATCTCAGCCTACTTCCACGCCCGCGGCATGGAATTTGGCGCCACCACTGGCCGTGCCCGCCGCTGTGGCTGGCTCGACTTGGTGCTGATCCGTTATGCCTGCATGGTCAATGGCGTCACAGATCTTGCGGTTACTATTCTAGACGGTCTCGACGAACGTGAATCCATCAAGGTCTGTGTTGCCTACGATATCGATGGCGAGCGCCACGAATTCCCCCCAGCCAACCGTGCTGCTTGGGATCGTGCTCAGCCCATCTATGAGGAATTCCCAGGTTGGCAGTCCGATACCACTTCCGCCCGTTCATGGGACGACTTACCGGAAAACGCCCGCACTTACCTCACCCGCCTTGGTGAGCTTGCCGGAGCTCCGGTCAGCTACGTTGGCAATGGCCCAGAGCGTGAGCAAACCATCGTTGTTTAGCCCTCTTTGTTAATCATCAGGCTGCCCCTGATCGAATCAGGGTGCCAGGCGATCTATTTGCCACTGCGGAGACTCATTTTCCGCACGTGCATAAAGGAACCGGTCGTGAACACGCCCCTTGCCTCCCTGCCAGAATTCAATGCGTTGCGGGCGAACTCGGTAGCCCCCCCAAAAACTGGGTAGCGGCACCTCGCCCCCCTTAAATTTTGTTTTCAACTCAGCCATTTTATTTAATAACAGCGCACGTGAATCAATCACACTAGACTGGTCCGAGACCCAAGCGCCGATCTGACTCTCACGCGGACGGGAAGCAAAGTATTTTAAAGACTCCGCTGTGCTCACTTTTTCAACTGCGCCTTCGATGCGCACCTGCCGCTCCAAAGGCAGCCACGGAAAGAGTAAAGAGACTAAGGGCACGGCTTCCATCTCCTTGGCCTTGGCACTGCTGTAGTTGGTATAGAAAACGAAACCCTCCTCATCAAAGAATTTCAACAATACCGTTCGCGAAGCAGGACATCCATCGGAGCCTACTGTGGAGAGAACCATGGCATTGGGCTCATAAATTTCAACTTCACGAGCCTCTGCAAACCATTGCTCAAACTGAACAAAAGGATCTAAGCTGAGATTCGCGCGGCGAAGCTCTCGACTTCCATATTCCTCGCGCATTGCAGCGACGTCTTCACGGCTTTTGGACATGTCTTCTTCTAAACACTGAGCACCAAATACCCAATACCAAATTGACAATTTCGTACCACTTACAAGCAAGGAGCCTCGTTGCCCATCGATGGCATCGTATTTATCTGCCGCCGAGGTTTTGGATGGTTTGGAAGATCGCCGTGATCATCAGGTAGGCCATCGTACCAATGAGTAATGCCATCACCACCAGAACCACGGGCATAATAAGCTCCATAATGCGCGCTAAGCTCTTGTTGAGCTCTGTGTCATAGCGCTCCGCCGCCCGGCGCAAGGACTTGTCAATTTTACCCGTTTTCTCACCGACCGACACCATATCAATAAGCAGTGGCGGGAAAATTCCTGAATTAATAAGGGCGCGAGAAAACGACCTACCATCCCCCACCATATCAATCACATGATCCATGTGTTGTCGGATATGCAAATTTTGTGTCGCGTCCCGTGCGAGTTCCAAAGACCGCAGTAAAGGCAAACCATTACCAACCAGATTGGCCAGTGTTTCAAGAAATTGCACATAGAAGCGGGATTCGATAACCCGCCCTACGAGCGGAATTTTTAGCTTGATCCGGTCCCATGTCAGCTTGTTTACATCGGCATCTTTCCATGCCTTGAAGGCAAGCGAGCTACCTATGATAACCAGTAGCATCACCAGCCACCACTCCTGAAAAAAGTCACTGGCACCTATGAGGATTTTAGCCCCAAGAGGAATTTTGCCACCTGGGGTACTCGAAATAAGATCTGTGAGCTGTGGAATCAGTTTGGTAACAAAAATAATCCCTACCCCAATACCCGCAATAATAAGAAAGGCTGGGTATATCAAAGCTAAGGTCACCTTACTTTGCAGCTGCTGCAGTGTTTTCAGATAATGGGCTTGGCGCTCGAGAATGGTATCTAATGCACCACTGGCCTCACCTGCAGCAGCCAAGCTGCAATAGAGTGGACCGAAGCTATTGCTTGTTTTTTTCAGTGCTACCGAAAAGCTACCGCCATCACACACAAATTTCCTGATCTCACTGGAAACATCTTTCAAAGAACCAAGTTCTTCTCTGTTCTCCATGGATTTTAATGCCGGCTCAAGCTGAAGACCCGCTCTGAGCATTTCACTGAGCTCTTCGGTAAACAGCACTACCTCAGCACGCTTCAGCTTAAGCAGACCTCCATCATCACGGCGGCCTGTGGAAGCGGCAGAACCTTCCTTGTTTGAGCTGACTGAGGATTGGCTCTTCTTTTCCGCTCTACTCGAGCCACTGGCAGTATTGAGTGAGAGTTTGACGGGCTGCAGGCCTCGCCGACCCAGAACCTTGAGCGCCTCGGGCCGGTCAGCAGCGGTAATCTCACCGGTGTCCAGGTCCCCGTTTTTCCCAAGTGCCTTGTAAGTGTATGTAGCCATATATTATCTCTACTGAACCGATAACAATCAGCCTATCAACAAAGTTCCGCACTCGTCACAGATATCACCTCTTCGAGTGTTGTTTCTCCCGAAAAACATTTATACCAGCCATACTCCCTCATAGGCACGTAGCCGTCACCGTAGGCCTGTTCGAGTAGCCTACGCATATCATCCCCCTTGACGATTAGGTCCTGCATTTCCTCGGTAATCAGAACAACTTCGTAAATAGCAAGCCGTCCACTAAAACCTGTGCCCCTACAATGATCACAACCTACGGCATTGTAACACTGCCCATCGATGTGGTCAGGGATTTCCATCTCTATACGCTGCTGTGGGGCGAGCTCACGCGGCGTTTTGCATTTAGGGCACAAGCGACGCACGAGCCGCTGTGCTAGAAAAGCACGCACCGATGCAGATAACAGAAAAGGTTCAACCCCCATGTCCGTGAGCCGGCTAATACCTCCCATTGCATCATTAGTGTGCAAGGTACTAAAAACAAGGTGACCCGTAAGCGAGGCTCGAATAGCTATTTCCGCGGTTTCTAAATCACGGATTTCTCCAATCATCACAATATTTGGATCAGCACGGAGAATGGAGCGCAAACCACTCGCGAAGGTTAAGCCAATTTCGGATTTTACCGCAATCTGCATGACCCCAGGCAGCTTGTTCTCCACCGGATCTTCAATTGTCACAATGCGTGTATCCGAGGTGTTCACCTCATTGAGGAAAGAATATAAACTGGTCGATTTACCAGAACCCGTTGGCCCAGTGATCAAAACGATACCATTAGATAGCTTGAGAAGCTGTGTGATTTTCTCCTCAACAAATGGCTCAAGCGCAAGTTTAGCAATGGTGAATTTCTCTTGGTTGAGTAAGCGCAAGCTCACACTTTCACCTTCAACGGTCGGCACGGTGGCCACCCGGACATCGATGGTTTGCCCCTCAAACTGAAGGTTAATCCTGCCGTCTTGGGGCAAGCGACGCTCAGCAATGTCCAAATGCGCCATAATCTTCAGGCGGGCAATGACCGAGCTTTGCAGCGCTTTAATATTATCTGGAACGGTAACATCGACCAGCAATCCATCAATACGATAACGAATGCGCAAATTATCGTGGAGCGGCTCTACATGGATATCCGTGGCTCGCTGCTGCAGCGCCTCCCTAATGATCTGGTTGACAAATTTAACAACACTTGCCTCCTCATCATCATCGGCATCGATAACACTGGCCTCATCTGCCGACTCGAGATTGTCGTAATCAAGGTCACGCCCCTCCAAAATTTGCTCAAACGTATCTGCTCCGACACCGTAAAGTTTCCGCAATGCCTCATGAATGCGCCTACGTGATGCCATTTTCCAGACGATAGGCAGGCTGATTTGCTGTGTTGCCGCCTGCTTAGCGAGCAAGTTAAGCGGATCATAGGTCAATAACACCAGTCGCTGCTCGCCATCTTCACCCTCTGCCCCTTCGAGTTGCATCGGCAGCAGCCGATGAGCCAATGCCACACGGGGCCCACAGACAGCCCTGAGTGCGCCAATATTCTCAAAATCGGCAATGCTCGTTACCCACTCCATGCGCGATTGTTGCGCCAAAGCTGACAGATACAGCTCCTCCTCAACCACGCCAGAATCGAGGATATCATCAATGGGAGAGCGTTGCTGCTCAGCAGCTGCTTGCACAACATTGGCAAATGCCTCGAGATCTTGGCAGCCGCTCTGGCGTGCTGGTGCGATGAGTAGGTTAGTCATTCAATAATAAGCGATAGTCCTTCTAGTCCTTCCGATAAGGTTTACTATTCACTTTAATGACAGAAAGGCAATACTCCGTCTGTAAAATCAGCGCTTAATCCTTTGAGGGAAATGGAATCTCTTCGCTGGTGAATACTAAGCTTACAAAAATTCGACTTAGACAACCTCAAAATGATAGCTGAAAACCCATGAAAAAGCTCCGATAAAAATGTGAGTTAAGCCTCTATTTGCTCACCGCCAACATGAAATCCTATTTTCCTGCGTGGCGATTCAGCCTCAATTTTACGTGTATAACACAGGACTTGGAAACTAGATTGATGGCTAATAAACATGCAGGACGCGCCCTGCAGACTTCCCTCAACAACCACGCTGGAATGCCCATCCTCTCCGAGGCTATGCACCTCAACCGCATCTCCGTTTGACATTAAGGCAAAAATGGCCGGCTCTTCATCTTCCGGTAGCCCTTCACGCCATTTGGTGACCCTTATTGCTAGCCGGCGAATAAATTCACCTGATGACTCAAACCTGTGTTTTTGCTCATCAGGCATCTGTGACAAAATTTCATGAATATCGGGCATGCCCGTAGCACCTGGAAGCGTCAAATAAGGGCGGTGAATAGAATCATCATTAGGCATGCGACTAGTCTAATCGATCCAAAAAGAATTGGCACGCCTGTTTTTATAACCCGAATAAAAAGGCTCGCCCAAAGCCGCCATTTCCAAGCCATTTCCAAGCCTAATCACTCCACCTTCTCTATCACCGCATAAGCATTGTGATTATGGATAGACTCAAAGTTTTCTGCCTCAACGCGATACCATATGATATTGTCTTGCGCATTGGATCGTGCCGCCACGTTGCGCACTAGATCTTCTACGAAAACAGGATTATCGTAGGCACGCTCAGTCACAGCCTTCTCGTCTGGTCGCTTCAGCAAGCTGTAAAGCTCACAACTTGCCGACGTCTCGACTAAGTCAATCAAATCTTCAATCCAGATGGGTTCTTTGAAACGGACTGAATAAGTCACTGTGCCTCGCTGGTTGTGAGCACCCCTCTCACTGATTGCTTTAGAGCAGGGGCAGAGTGTGGCCACGGGAACAATGACGGTAAGAATAAAATCGTGATTACCTTCAATGTCGGACTCGGCTTCAAAGACAACCTCGTAGTCCATCACCCCAGAGATTTGAGTAACTGGCGCAGGTTTGCTTCGAAAAAAGGGGAACCGAAACTCAACATGCGCCTTGCGGGCTTCCAGCCTGCCCAATAGTTCCTCGGGAATAGCCGTCATTTCTCTTACATCGAGACAATTACCGTGTGAATTAAGAACCTCCACAAAGCGACTCATGTGAGTGCCCTTAAAATGGTGAGGTAAATCTACCGCTAATGCAGTCGTAGCAACAGTACGCTGGGTGCTGCCATCTTTGTTGCGCACCTGCAATGGGAACCTCAGTGCTTTAACGCCAACACGGTCAATAGCGATCTGTCTATCATCCAGCTCGTTTTGAGTGTCCGTGAGCTCCTTCATCGTATGAACAGGGTAATATTGACGGTATGTTAAAAAAGAAAAAAGCCTGCCCGGATTCAGCGGACAGGCTTAAAAAGTGTTTTGTTCACCACTTAGGATTAACCAAGCAGATTGCACGCACGTGCACGCTTGACTTCACGTGTGATTTTGCGGTGGAGCTTAGCTGATACACCTGTAACACGGCGAGGGAGAATTTTTCCGGTCTCGGTGGTGAATTTGTTAAGAAGTTCTACATTTTTGTAATCAACCTCAGCTGCAGGGACGTCATGACGACGGTGCGGCATAGGACGGTTTGCTTTCCAGTAAGCAATACGGCGCTCTTTGTTCTTAGGAGTAGATATAGATGACATGGTAAATAAAGTTGGTTTGTGATGTAAATCAGCTCATCAGGATCATGTTAGCGCAGCTCGCGGTGGAGCGTGCGACGACGAAGAAAAGGGTTATACTTCACTTTTTCCAAACGTCCCGGAGTGCGGAGGCTTTTCTTATTGCGCGTGGTGCTATAGCGGGAGGTAGGCCTACCTTCAGCTTTGGCTTCAGTGCATTCAAGGATAATGATGTCGCGTGCCATGATTGATGAGTCTATTTGTAAAATTGGGTCGCTTTTTTAGCCGTATTTACTTACCGGCCAAAGGTTGCAGGGAGGCGCAAACTAGCGATTTCCGCTGATTGGTCAAGCAGAGAATATTCAGAATAAGATTTTTCCTCGATTTTAACGCATATTGCCGTTCGAAAAGCCAAATTCTGATTTTGCCGAGTGGCGATTGTTTCCGTGTTCCTTTTCCCAGAGGGCCTGACAACCAACTGTGTAACGAGCAAAAGGGATAGCTTCAAGGCGTTCATTGGGAATGCGTTCACCCGACATCTCACAAACACCGTAGACACCCGTCTCAGCGCGAGTGATTGCCTGTTCAACCTCACTCAGAGCATCTTGCTCCTTGGCGAGAAGATTGAGAGCGAAATCACGATCATAAGAGTCACTTCCCGCATCGCCAGTGTGCATACCTCCACCACCAGTCTCCATACCGTCGGTATTTTTGAGCGTGTCGTGGGTGACGCCATACATGGCATCGAGAATACCGTCACGGAGATCAAGCAGTCGCTGGTGCTGTTTCTTGGCAAAGCCTCTCAAAACGACCGGCTTACTAGGAACCTTGATACGATTCACCTTTTTCGCTGCTTTCTTAACAACTACTTT
>JAFMDE010000038.1 GCA_017857425.1 Akkermansiaceae bacterium | reverse complement strand
CGACCTGCGAGTGCCTGGTCCTGCGCTTTCTTCATTTTAGCGGCAGCAACAAGCTGCATCGCCTTAGTGATTTGCGAGGTGCTTTTGACCGACTTAATACGTCGGCGGATGTCGCGAAGGTTGGCCACGGATTAGGGAATAGTTATTAGTTATTTGGAAATAGAATTGATGCCGACTCTGGGGAGTCGATTACTTCCAGCTTGCTTTAAAGTCGGAGAGGGCTTGATTGAGGCCTTCGGTAACCTCATCAGTCAGAGCTTTCTCCGAGGCAATAAGCTGAAGCAGATCTGCTTTCCGGCTATCGAGATACTCTTCAAGTGCGTTCTGGCATTCCTTGACGCGCTCAACATCGACATCGTCAAAGTGACCGTTCTGCATCGACCAGAGCACAGCGACTTCAATCTCAAGAGACTTGGGGTTGTATTGGTTTTGCTTGAAGAGCTCAACGATGCGCTGGCCACGGTCGATCTTGGCTTGGGTGGCTTCATCAAGGTCGGAACCGAAGGCGGCGAAGGCCTGCATTTCGCGGAACTGAGCAAGATCGAGCTTGGTGGTTCCAGAGACTTTCTTGATCGCCTTGGTCTGAGCCGCGGATCCCACACGGGAAACGGAAAGACCCACGGAGATCGCAGGACGGATGCCCTGGTAGAAGAGGTCGGTTTCGAGGAAAATCTGACCGTCAGTGATGGAAATCACGTTGGTAGGAATGTAAGCGGAAACGTCACCAGCTTGGGTCTCAATGATCGGCAGAGCCGTCATGGAACCTCCACCTGCGGCATCGGAAAGACGGGCGGAACGCTCAAGAAGTCTGGAGTGAAGATAAAACACATCACCGGGGAATGCCTCACGACCTGACGGGCGGCCAAGAATGAGCGAAACCTGACGGTAAGCAACAGCGTGCTTGGAAAGGTCATCAAATACGATCAGCACGTCCTTACCTTGATCCATCAGATACTCACCAATCGCGCAACCGGTGTAAGGTGCGAGGTATTGGTTAGCAGCAGAGTCAGAGGCGGATGCCGCAACAATACAGGTGTTTTCCATGGCACCTGCTTCTTCAAGTGTCTGCATGGTACGGACGATGTTTGAACGTTTCTGTCCGACAGCAACGTAGATGCAGTAGAGCGGCTTGTGATCCTTCAGGCGGCCTTCAGCAGCAGCTTTGTTCTGCTGAGCCTGCGCGATGATGGTGTCAACAGCGATGGTGGTCTTGCCGGTAGAACGGTCACCAATGATGAGCTCACGTTGACCACGACCGATGGGGATCATGGCGTCGATGGACATGATGCCTGTTTGCACTGGCACAGAAACGGACTTTCGCTGAATGATGCCGGGAGCGATCTTTTCAACTGGATACTGATCGGCGGCTTCGATCTCACCTTTGCCGTCGAGTGGACGACCGAGGTTGTCGACGACGCGGCCAAGCATGTTCTCACCAACAGGAACGGAAAGTAGCTTGCCTGTTGTCTTACACTCGTCACCTTCTTTAATGTGAAGTGAGTCGCCGAGCAGAACGACTCCAACTTCGGCTTCCTCAAGGTTGAGGGCAAGGCCAATAAGGCCGCCGGGGAATTCGATCATCTCGTTGAGTGCCACGTCACTGAGGCCTTCGACCTTGGCGACACCGTCACCAATTGTGCGGACTGTGCCGACGTTGCTTTTTTGCACCGACGATGAAACGTTGGCGATTTCTTGTTCAAGTTCCTGGAGGATACTGCTCATGGCGTTGTTAGTTTGAAGTTATCAGATTGAAGTTTGTAGAGTCTTTAAAATGCAGCATTAAAATGCATTTGCGAGGCGATCGAGGCGGGATTGGACGCTGCCGTCCCAAACGTCGTTACCGACGCGGATTTTAACACCACCGAGAAGTTCGGCATTGGTGTTGTAGGTGAAGGAAAGTCCGCCACCATATTGTTCGTTGAGGTTTTTCTCAATGCGGCTTCGACTTGCGGCATCGAGCTCAGTGGCGCTTTCGATGAGTGCCTGACGGCTTTTATCATCGAGGCGAACGAGATTAAGCAAGGAGTGCATAATCGCGCGGTAGTCGCGAGGTTTTGCCTCAGCGATTTTTTTGAAAGCTTTGCGGATCTTGTCCTCATCGAGGCGTCCTTCCGGTGCACAGAGGCGATAGATCCGGCGGGCGGCGCTGGCTGCATCCTTGGAAACTTTCATGGTGAGTGGTTGGTGATCGGTAAAGGGTGATCAGGTGAATTAACCTTCGACACTGCTGAGCGCTTCTTCGTTGATACGCTTCTGGTCGTCGTCATTAAGAACCTTACCGGTTACGGTGGCGGTGGTTGCGGTGACCAAACGTCCAAACTCCTTTTTGAGCTCGGCGGTCATCGTCTTGCGCTCAGCCTTGGCGGCTTCTTCGGCTTTAGCGAGGATAGCTTGGGCAGAAGCAATAGCTTCCTGGGCTTTCTTCTCTGTAAGTGACGATGCACTCTCTTTGGCCTCATTGATAAGGCGAGCGGCGTCTGCATTGGCCTTATCGATGGCCTCCTGAGTGCGCTGCTCGGAGTCAGCAAGCTGCTGCTCGATACGCTTCAACTTGTCTTCACCCTCGGCAATGCGCTTGCGGCGCTGCTCAAGCATTTCTTGAATCGGGGCAAAGGCGAACTTTTTCAACACAAAAAGCACGATGATGAAGTTCACGAGCTGAGCGATGAAAAACGGCCAGTTTACACCAAAAGTCTCGAGGAAGCCTTGAGAGGCTGCTTCGGTTCCGGCTGCTGCGATAATTGAGATCATGGTGAGAAAAAGTTAGGTAGAAGAGATATATCAGGTGCCGCCGACTGTGCCGAACGGCACCTGATAAAAGTTGGATGAGATCCGCTGTTACTAAATTATCTCTAAATTAGTACTGAACAGCGAATGCTGCGAGGATGAAAAGACCCTCGATAAGTGCTGCAAGAATAATGGAGATCACGAGAATAGGAGTAGCTGCACCAGGATTACGACCTGTGGCTTCAGCTGACTTTGATCCGAGGATTCCGATTCCGATTCCACCACCGAGTGCGGCGAGTCCGACTGCAATTGCTTTGAGTGCCATTGTATTAGTTTGTTGGTTTTGTATTTGTTGGTTTGAGAAAGCCCCCACGGTTTGCCCATGGTCAGACTTCCAAAAGTATTTGGTGTTAGAAATATTTAATGTTCTTCGCTGTGGCTGCACATGAGTTTCAGGAACACTGCACAGAGCAGTGTGAATACTAGAGCTTGGACTAGGCCGACGAGAAGTTCCATAAAGTAGAATGGCAAAGCGGGCAGGAAGGCAAAATACTTCGGCACCAGCGCCATCAAGCCCTCTAGAGTTTGCTCGCCACCGTAGATATTACCGAAGAGACGGAAGCTGAGCGCCACCGGACGTATGAAAATGGACACGACCTCGAGAATACCAACAAGGAAGAACATGACGACCATGCCTACCTTCATGAAGCCGGTAAACGTGCCCTGCGGGGCAAAAATGTGTGCAAAGAAGTTTTTTACGCCGATCTCGGTGAATGACCAGTAAAGCCAAAGCAAAAAGAAGGTGATCGACATCGCTGCGGTCATATTCAAGTCAGCATTACCACCACGGAGAAGACCCTTGAAGTGGCCGTGTGCATCGGTCGTGCCCATCGTGCCTACCCCTGGGATGAGACCCAAGTAGTTCACTACAAGAATCAGCAGGAACGTAGCGCCAAAGAACCAGAAGGTGCGTTTGACGAGGTGTTCGCCGAGGATATTACCGAAAAAGTCATAGAGTCCTTCGACGAGCCACTCGGCCAGGTTCTGAACACCACTGGGAACCAGTGCCATTTTCTTCGTGGCCACACGGCAGAACACCAAAATGATTAGCGCCGCTAGCCAAACCATGATCATGGAGTTTGAAATCCAAGAAAACCCAGACCCCTGTGTAAATGGGGATTCTGGATACAAAGGTAGCTGATGGCCACCGCCAGCAAAAGCCGCCCCTGACAGTAAAAGGAGGAGAATTGGAATGAAAATGCGCACTGAGAATAGCTGGGCCATGGAAGTGGTTGAAATGGGTGTCTTTACTTAACCGGGCGGAGGGGACATATCTCGCCTACAAATGCTCTGCAAGCCTATTTGTGAAATTTTTCACAATCTCTGCTTGGACGCTCGCAAGTGACTGCGGCGCAATCAGATATATAGTGCTTATTTATCAGAAAATTCTGACCATATCCTCCTCTACACCAAAGTCCGCCACCTTCTCGAAGTGACCAGAGCCAAGGGCCTGCTCAATTAAGTCTTCTGCGGATATACAAGGGCGCCCGGAATGACGCTTTAACTCAAAGGAAACTACTCGATCCAGCTCACCAATGCCGTGATAAGTGCGGTAAATGACCTCCGTGCACGCAAGCCGGTCGGCGACCCGGAAATCAAACATGAAATCGTATAGTTTGCCTTCATGGGTTAGCCCGCGAGACAAGGCCTGCGCTCGCTGCTGCGGCTCCAGCTTGGGCCGCAAGACCATAAACGCATCCACGTTCAGAGTCTCCTCGATCCGCCGCAAGAGGACCCCGTCTTTTTTAGCTTCCAGAAAGTGACACTCTTCGATGCGCAGCGCCCCTACCCCTGCGAGCCCAACCCCCAGCTCCCTGCGTTCTTGTGTGTCTCCTATATATAATGCTGCATGAGGCCAGTAGCCCGGCAAAAACAGATTACTCATAGCGTCGTCGTGACGTGTGATAAGCACATCACCCGCCCGCAACAGAGGCTTGATCGTGGTGAGCACATCAACTGTGACCCTTTTACCCTCGCCATGAGCCTTGACGAAAGGCTGCCTCATTTCAGAAACCACACGACCACTTAGCTTAAGCAGCTGAAACATGACCTTCTTGTATCCAGAAACGTGGCGCCGCTTCAAGGAGTGCAGACGATAATGCAATTTTCGTCTTAGATAGCCTTGTTTGCTGTATTGAAAATACTTCGATTCTTCATCAAGCAGCTCAATCAAGCCCTTCATATGCTGATCTCTAGCTAATGCCGCAATGTCTTCGTTGTGCAGTTCATAAAATTTGGCCGCTGACAAGAAGCGCCACGTGCTCCGGTATGAACCAAGATTTTTATAGACCGCGGTAAAACTCTTCGCAGGAATACCAAAGCGGGGCTCAGCCTCATCGAGCTTCTTCCTAACGACCGATCGCTTGGCCGCCAAATCCACCAGAAAAGATGCCGCCCTCATCAACATTGCGGCAGCAAGAAAGCCTATGATAAAGGCGCGCAGCCTGTCATTCCACGTCTGCTCGCGGTCCCCCGCCTCGTCCAGCTCTTCAATCAGCCCTTGGATACTGGCCACAACTTCTAGAAGTGTAGCACGCAATGACAGGTAACGCACAAAAACATCACGCAGCCGCTCATCCTCATCCGGCAAAAAATACCCCCTCGCCTGGGCAGCTTCAGCATCCGCTAGCTCCTGCCGCACATCACCATGCGCCGGCATGGCAGCTGCAACAGACCTAACAGACATTGCCGCGCGCTTGATAGCTACACTTATGAGATGCCCATCCCTCTTCATCATTGACGTTGTGACATGAGTTATGCTCTTCGTCAATGACCCATCTATAGACTTCTGTACAGTTCTAACACTTTCTAACAAGGCTGGTTTCCCATAAAATGGGGGTTCGCACTTTAAGGGCGACCGCGGCTGATCAACCCTAAAGCATCCTCAAGTCAAGCAATCCCTAGGGGAAATTCGCAATTATTTAACTTTACAGAATCAAATCAGAAGACCATAAGAAGGGCGTTATGAATAAATCCGAACTCGTCGAAGCCGTTCAAAAATCCTTAGGGAACGAAGCAACTAAACGTTGCGCAGAAGATGCACTTGCAGCTGTCCTTGGCAGCATTGCTAGTGGTGTTAAGAAAGATGGCAAAGTCCAACTCATTGGATTTGGCACCTTTGCAGTCAAAAATCGCGCAGCCCGTCAGGGTCGCAACCCAAAGACTGGTGAAGCTATGCAAATTAAAGCCTCCAAGACTGTTGGCTTCAAATGCTCATCCAGCCTTAAAGGTTCCCTGTAAACATTAACCCGAGTTTACAACGTAGAATCACTCTACCGTAAATTCAAACAATCAAGCCCGTGTCATCTAGGTGACACGGGCATTTTTTTTGCTTAATGAAAGCTCAGTCCTTCAAGCTTCTAGCTCCATTCATTTTGATGTTTCGCTAAAGAGCATTCCCCCCTAGAATACAGACATGCTACTACAGATAATGGGACGCCCAGCGCTGTGGCTCACCGACTATCTCGGCCAACTCATCGGGCTCATCTTTGACATCGGGGAATCCCTGCTCCGTGGCAAACCCAGGTGGCGGCGCTTTTTTGACCAGATTGTTGAAATCGGTTTTAATTCGCAACCGGTAGTATTGATCACAGGAGCTTTTGTAGGCGCCGTTCTTGCCGCCCAGGGATTGTTTCAGCTCAGCGGCCTGCAAATGGAGTCCATGGGAGGTGCGCTGGTTAGTGTTGGCATGCTCAGGGAGCTAGGCCCAGTTTTGACTGGCATCATGCTGTCTGGTCGCGTCGGCGCCTCGATGGCAGCAGAAATAGGAACCATGAAGGTCACCGAGCAAGTCGATGCTCTGCGATCGATGGGGGTCAACCCTATCGACTACCTCGTGACTCCTCGCTTTCTCGCCATGCTTGTATCAGTTCCATTACTTATCACAGAAGCGGCCGCACTTGGCATCGGAGCAGCCTGGATCGTCGGCACACAAACCTTTGGCGTGTCAGAAGCCTGGTGGAGTTACCACACAATGATGCACACAGATCTTGGTGATATTTACATTGCCCTGATCAAAGGGCTCGTCTTTGGTCTCCTCATTGTTGTCATCTCCTGTCACCAAGGACTGAAAGCTACGCACGGGGCCGTCGGCGTCGGCAAAGGAACAACACGGGCAATGGTTTATTCATCCCTAGCGATCCTTATCACCAATTTTTTCCTTACCATGTTCATGAATATCTTTTTGCCGATTGGACTAACGGGCTAAGCCGCTTGCATTGGGAAATTTGACAAATGCTCCGGCACAAGGAATAATGAGGTTGCCCCTATATTATTATGCCAACACCATGAAAACTTCATTTCGTATTCTACTGCTTGCACTTGCAGGTGTAGCTACCGCTACATTTGTAATCCAAGCTCAAACACAACAACCTATGGCAACCGCAGACCAAGCCCCTGAACAACCGCAGAAACCTGTCACTAAAACTGACGCTGAATGGCGCAAACAACTCACTGCTGAACAATACCGCATCGCGCGTGAATCTGGCACGGAAAGACCTAATGGAGAGGTGTATCAAACCTTCAAAAAACAAGGGGGCGGGACCTACTATTGCATTGGTTGCAATGCCGAACTTTTTTCCTCAAAGGTGAAATTTGATTCTCACTGTGGCTGGCCATCATTTTATGATCCATCAAATGCCAAAAACGTAAAAGCCATTCAGGATCCAGATGGCTCACGCACAGAAGTCCGCTGCGCAGTGTGTGATGCGCATCTTGGCCATGTATTCACAGGAGAGGGATTTAATACCCCGACAGACAAGCGCTACTGCATCAATGGCACCATTCTGAAGTTTGTGCCGGCAGAGGTCAAAAAACCCGATTAAATCTCGCGCTTCTCATCTTCCACTTCCATGCCGCTCCCATGCCGTGAACGGGGAAACCTTGACGCATCGCGACAACGGCCATTTTTTTTGCACGAATGGCTCTAGACCTCAGAAGCAAAATAATATAAGAATATTACCCCATCTAAAAAACCCATCTCTATGTCAGACCAAGCCCAATCCCAAGAATTAGCCGAATCATACCTCCAAGAGCTCATCGCGAGTAATCCTGAAGACTGGGAAAGCAGAAAAAAGCTAGCCCAGCTCTTGTATAATGAGGGCAAAACCAAGCAAGCTGCTGAGATCATCTGGAACGCACCTGAAATACCCTCTATCGACCTCGAACTTGGTTTTGCCGCCAAAGTTCTTGGTAAAGGAGCTCCGCAAAAAGCCATTCGCTTACTCAGTAGTCTACAAGAACTCAATAAAGGCAAGCCGGTTCAAAACCTAGCAATCGCCAATGCCCTACTCCATTATGGCATGGTCATGCAGGCAGCTCGATTTTATGGAGCTGCCTACGCAGATGACCCCAGTTTAGTTAATCCAGACCTAGAGCACTTTCTACTGTGGGTGGATGACAAAGAAAAGATCTGGGGTGATTTCAAACAAGACAAACCCAACTTAGCTGAGCTGCCGTGGATAAAACGTGATGCCAAAGAGGCTGAATCACTCAAAATGGCACTGCAGGGGCATACCACCCCCGTCAAAATACCCAACCTGGCAGAAGTTACGGCAGAAACCGTGATTCATGATATGTATTCTCAATCTGCCGAACTTAATGTGCAGTCTACACCCCCACCTGCCGTTACCATTCCGATGGACCGCGTCAACCCGAAGGATGTGATCATTGACTCAGAACGAGGGGCCGCCCAACCAGTGGCCCCCGACCGGCAGGGACAGGCAGCACAGCCTATCGGACAGAGCACAGGCCAGAGCTTGCCTCCCTTAAACCCATCTGCAGCCCCCGCACCACTGACCCAACCCAAACCTCTTGCGGCCCCCAAACCTCTTGCGGCCCCCAAACCTCTAGCCCCACCTAAACCACTAGCCCCACCCAAGCCACCGGCTCCAGCCAGCACATCAAATCCGCAGAAAAATCCTACCATCCCTGCTGCACCCATCCAGCCTGCTACACCCATCGCCCCCGCCGCATCGATACCCCCGCCTGCCGCTGCAGCTCCAGTGAGTCTCAGTGCAAACAACCAATCCCCACCGCCAATACTAAAAGCCCCGCAAGGTGCCCCCGTCATGCCTGCGGCTCAACAAGCTCCCAGCACATCAGGCACACCTATTGTAGCTGCAGCTAATGCCCAAGCCACGCCCGTTGTCCCTGCTTCACCCACCCCTCCGGCAACAAGTATTCCATTACCTGCAAACCCTGTTGTAATAACTCCACCGTTAGTTCCAAGCGCACCAATAACCGCCCCAGCCACGAGCGCGCCAATAGCCGCAGCCCCCCCAGCCAGCCAAAATAAGGCTGCGCCTGTCAAGGCACCGACGATCCACATGCCAAACCCGCTGTCAAATCAGCCACCAAAACCTGCGATCAGCGCACCAACGATTCAATTACCCACAGAACCCAACGCACCGAATCAGACGACTCTTCCAAATCCTCCACAGGTAGCAGCATCCAATGCTCAGCCAGCTGCTGCACCTCTCTCTGCCCTCAAACCAATCGAGGCTGACAACGATGGCAGCGTTAAACCCATCAGACTCAACGCACCTGGGCTCAGCAATACAGAAGCACCTCTTCTTAGGCCAGTGAACACCTCCACTCTGGTTGATGGTAAAATTGTCATCAACAAGCCGCCAACTAGCAGCGATAGCAGCAAGTAAGTCAACAGCCTTGAGGGGGGGATCGATCCATGGCAACAATCGATACGATTCCATATTTAATTTTATATTTCCAATATTATTGTACTATATAGGTTTTTAAACGCTTTTTATGTGTGACGAAATCCCCACGCGCTAGCCTCTTGACTTTCCAATCTGGCTTGTTAATTCTACATGCATGGAATTACATGATGCTTCGCATGCCTTATCTGCTCTCTCGCAGACATCTCGCCTCGAACTGTTTCGACTCCTCGTCATCTCTGGTGATGAGGGCATGCCTGCAGGCCAAATCTCCACCGAACTTGATATCCCAAAACCGACACTCTCTTTTCACCTCAAGGAGCTCAGCACGGCTGGTTTGATTCTCGCTGAGCGTCATGGGCGCTCGATCACCTACAAAATCAATATTGAGGGAATTCGAGAATTAATGGAATTTCTCACCGAGGACTGTTGCCAAGGACGACCTGATCTCTGCAACCTCTCGAATAATTCCTTCAATACCCTGCCCACCAACTTATTATGAATATCGCCATCAATGGATTCGGCCGCATAGGCCGACTTGGTTTCCGCGCCGGCTGGGATCACCCAGCACACACGATCAGTGTTATTAACGAACTTCACGGCACACCTGAGACTGGCGCTCACCTGCTTGAATTCGATACCGTGCACGGCAGATGGGACCGTCAGATCGATCACGACCCATCAAGCATTACCGTCGACGGCCAACAGGTCGCATACAGCAACGTTTCGACCCCTGCTGAAATGGATCTCAGCGGGGTGGATATTGTCATCGATGCCACAGGAGCTTACCGCACCCCCGAACTACTGCAGCCGTATTTTGATGCTGGAGTTAAAAAGGTCATCGTGGCCGCTCCGGTCAAAGAAGGCGCACTCAACATTGTCATGGGCTGCAATGATCATCTCTACCAATCAGATAACCATCACTTACTTACCGCCGCATCCTGCACCACAAACTGCATTGCCCCCGTGGTAAAAGTAATCCATGAGAATCTCGGCATCAAGCACGGCATGATCACTACCATGCATGACGTCACCAACACCCAGGTGGTTGTTGACGCGCCACACAAAGACTTACGACGTGCCAGATCATGCCTCAACTCACTCATCCCCACCTCGACCGGATCAGCTACCGCCATCACGATGATTTACCCTGAGCTAAAAGGTAAATTAGACGGTGTCGCGGTTCGCCTCCCCCTGCTCAATGCCTCACTCACCGACTGTGTCTTTGAGCTTCCCAATCCTACAACCGTGGAAGAGGTCAACGGCTTGCTCAAAGCCGCCTCGGAAAATGAACTCAAGGGCATCCTTGGCTATGAAGAACGCCCGCTGGTTTCGGCGGATTACACCAACGATACACGCTCCGGCATTGTCGATGCGCCCTCCACGATGGTCACTAACGGTACGCAGCTCAAACTGCTCGTCTGGTATGACAACGAGGTTGGCTATGCCACCCGCATGATGGAGCTTGTCGCTAAAGTGGCCGCTTCCATGTAGCTGGTATTGCTTGCAACATTACCTGCATGAACACCAAGAGCTACGCCATCGTCACAGCTTCGTACTGGGGGTTTACCCTCACCGACGGAGCTCTGCGCATGCTTGTATTGCTGCATTTCCACAGCCTTGGTTTCTCACCACTCAATCTAGCATTTCTGTTTTTGCTCTATGAGTTCTGTGGTGTTCTCACCAACCTTTTAGGGGGCTGGGTCGGCTCACGGATAGGGCTTAAGGTGACACTCTACACAGGACTGGCACTTCAGATTATTGCTCTACTCATGCTCTCCATGGTTAATCCCCAATGGGCCATGAGCTTATCGGTTAGTTATGTGATGGCATCACAGGCGCTCTCAGGCATCGCCAAGGATTTGACCAAAATGAGCTCCAAGAGCGCGGTAAAACTTGTGGTCAACGGAGGCGAAGGCGCGTTATTCAAATGGGTTGCCATTCTGACTGGATCGAAGAACGCCCTTAAGGGAGTCGGTTTTATGCTGGGAGGAGTCTCGCTCACCTGGCTTGGATTTACACACTCGCTCTGGTTGATGGCAGCCGCCCTTGGGCTTGTGCTGCTTGCCGCAATGATTTTTCTCAATCAGGACATGGGAAAAAGCAAAAAGAAGGTCAAATTCACCCAGCTCTTTTCTAAGTCACGAGAAATCAACTGGCTTTCCGCCTCACGCTTTTTTCTGTTTGCGTCACGCGATGTCTGGTTTGTGGTGGCTCTACCCGTCTTTCTTAAATCCCAGCTGAGCTGGAGCTTTAATCAAGTCGGTTCATTCATGGCCGCTTGGGTGATTGCTTATGGAATCGTGCAGGCAAGCGCGCCCCGCTTGATTGGCCACCACCGACCGGGGCGAAGTGCCGCCCGCTGGGTTGGATTATTAACCCTTGTCACCGCCTCTCTCGCCGCAGCCATCATGCTCGACTTTCATCCAGTCGCCTCGATCTTTATAGGACTTGGCATCTTCGGCATTGTCTTTGCCGTCAACTCCGCAGTGCATTCCTACCTGATTCTGACCTTCACCTCAGATGACCAGGTTGCGCTCAACGTAGGCTTCTACTACATGGCAAACGCATGGGGGCGACTTATCGGCACCCTGCTATCGGGGCTCATGTTCATCTTCGGCGGCTTGGCTGCCTGCCTTTGGACCAGTGCGGTGATGCTGCTCGCTGCATTCATCATGACCTTGCCGCTACGCAATACGCAGGACTCCGTGGGCAGTGGCGATGCCCGCTAAAATTCCGGACTCGAGTTAAAGCTCAAACGAGCTTCTGTAAGCGGGTGCGAAATAATGAGCTCACAAGCATGCAGCTTAAGCTGGCCTGGCCCATCCCCGTGGCCATAAAAAGGATCCCCGACGATGGGAATGCCCAGACCTTTCTCATGGCAGGCATGAAGACGCAGCTGATGTGTGCGTCCCGTTATGGGAATGAATTCAATCCGTGTTCGTCCTCCCTCCACCGCTAATTTTCGCCAGTGCGTGATGCCTGTTTTCCCGTGGATCTCGTCATAGATCTGAATGGGGCGGTTATCGACATCAAGCCGAAATGGCAGCTCAATGGTTCCGCTTTCTTGCTCCAACACCCCGTCCAACAAGGCGATGTATTTCTTTTCGGTCAAGCGCTCATGAAATTGCCTCGATAAGTTCCTGTGTGCTTCAGCACTGCGCGCAACCACCATCAAACCGGACGTATCCATATCCAAGCGATGCACCGCAGGTTGTTCGATACATCCAGGGAACATTCGCCGGACTCGATCAGCAACACTGTCCACTTTATCGGGGCCTCGACCAGGCACGGCCAGCATGCCGCTGCGCTTATTGACCACCACAAAATCAGGATCAGTGTGCAGAATGTCTAAAAGTTTCTCGGAATCCATCGTTATCAAGCATCTCTGACTGGGCTCGTGCCATGTGTCAAGAGCCGTGCATGGCGTAGATCGTGATTGCCCGGGCCACCCCCCGCAGGGCATGATGCGCTCATGAACGACGCCATGCTGCAAGATGCTTACCGCAGATTTGATGCCGCCAATTCCGAAGACCCTAATAGCATAGAGGTCGATGGCAAGCCGCAGCCTAAGGAGCTTATCTTCGCTAAGCGCCTGAGCGCGGCGGTTTTGGCATTAGATCCTGACGCATCATTGGCTTTAAGGCTTGCGGCTCGCTGCCAGCATATCCGGCGCTGGCAGACACCGCGCTCTACTCAACCCATGGGAAGAGCAGGTTATTTGAAGTGGCGCACACTGTTGAAAAAATTTCATGCGGAAACGTCAGCAGAGATTCTCAAAGCCGCCGGCTATGATGCCGAACTCATCGAGCGCGTTCAGGATCTCAACCTTAAGAAAAATCTCAGCACCGATAAAGACTGTCAGACACTAGAAGATGGTCTCTGCCTAGTATTTTTAGAATACCAATTTGACGCCTTGATCGCCGAAACCGAGGAAGAGAAATTACTCGGCATCGTTCGTAAAACCTGGGCGAAAATGAGCCCCCGTGGGCAACAAGCCGCTGGAGACATTGCTTTCTCAGAGCTCGGTACCCGCATTCTTGAAAAAGCCCTCTCCTAACTAGTCAAATCACGAGATCACGTGCGAAGCTAAAAACTCGACTTTCATATCCAGTTATACTAACCCAATGGCCGTGAGCAATACCGAAACATCACTCAAAAAAAGCCCTGATCTGGAAGTCAAAGACGCACAGCTCATCTTTAATTCTGTCTGGGAAACACTTGAAGCGGAACGCGGACGGGAAAAAATGCGTTTCCCAAAGGAACTCATTCTTCTTGGTGGAGCCCCAGGCTCAGGTAAAGGAACCAACACCGCCTACATCTGTAAAGTTCGCGATATTTCAGCGGAGCCGATCGTTGTTAGTGCGCTACTTGACACCCCTGAAATGCAAGCGCTCAAAGCAGAGGGTCACATGGTAGGTGATCGCGAAGTGGTGGATATTTTGTTCCGTAAAATGCTCACCGCAAAATACCGAGAAGGGGTGGTGCTTGACGGATTTCCCCGCACCACCGTTCAAGTAGAGTGTATCAAAATGCTTTATGATAAAATGGTCTCCCTAAGGCGAGAGTTTGAGAGCACCCCTCTCAAGGTTCATTTCAAGCAGCCTATCTATCACATTATGGTGCTCTTTGTTGACGAGGCTGAGAGTATTGCCCGTCAGCTCAAGCGTGGCCGCGAAATCATTGCCCACAACGAGGAAGTGAAGCGCACCGGCAACGGCACCATCTTAGAAGAAAGGCCAACTGACCACAGCGAGGATCTTGCCCGCAACCGCTACCGCACCTTCAAGGAGCAGACCTACGACGCCCTGCTCTCACTCAAGCAAATCTTCCACTACCATTTCATCAATGCTCAGCTTCCACTGGATGCTGTGCAGAGCAACATTCTACAAGAAATGGAATACCAGAGCTCTTTGGAGCTCGATCCTCGCACTTATGACGTGCTGCGCGTGCTACCAGAAGCCGCTGACATTACCAATCACGCCCGACGTGACTTGGTGTATCGCCTCGATCGCTACAACCTTGAACACCCCGAACTATTTCGCGATGTGGTCGAAATGATCGACACGAAAATCATGTCCATCATTAAGCCTCACGCCATTTCCGGCAGGGCCCACGTTAATACAGAGGACTCACTACTCTCAAAACCAAAGGCTCTTGCTATGCTCATTGATGTGTTTTCAGAGCGCGGGTTTTTCGCCTGTGTGGATATCCATTTAATGGAGGTTCCCAATCGGGTTGATCTCAATACGGGCAAAATCGAATGCCGAGAAAAGAAGGTGTTCCGCATCACAGTCCACTTTAAAGGATCTGAAATTCGAAGGGGTTAGCGAAGAGGCTAATAGAGCATGAGCAGAAACTAGGTTGCCATAATATGCGATAGCGTTAACATTTATGCCTTCCAAGATGACCAGCTTCTCTCACACTCACACTGACAAGGACCTGAAGCGCCTCAGGCAATTCCTTACTGAGACACTCAAAAAATCGGGCCTTCAAATCCCTAGGCAGCCGGCTGATGGCATGCAGCTCCTCAATCTCGCCTGTGGCCGAGCTGACGAAACAGAGGTTCTCGCAGATGTGTTTG
>JAFMDE010000202.1 GCA_017857425.1 Akkermansiaceae bacterium | reverse complement strand
ATGTCATTGGCAAAAAACGGTGACTCCATGGAGAAATCGCTCTCTCAAGCAGATAAGTATTGATCCGCGGCTGAGCCACTTCATTGCCCGTTTGCATCTGGCACTTGCAGGGCTTCGAGGACGAGCTTGGAGAGCAGTTGATTGCCGGCCGGGTTCATGTGCACACTGTCCGATGTTAGGATGCCCTCGCTGGCGTTTTTTGAGTTGTGCTCTTTGAGGTAGGTGATGAAGCCCTTGCGTAAATCAAGAAGCTGGGAGCTGGTTTCTGTGGCAACCTTACGGCTGATGTCGGAATACTGATCGAGACGTTCGTCGTCCGGGTTGGCGCCGTCCGGTTTTTCGCCAATCACGGTGGGTGTGCAGAGGATAACTCTGGCGCCATTGTTGTTGATCTTTTGAATCATGTCCCTGAGGCCACTCTCAAAATCCTCTGGTGTGGTGCCTTTTTTGCCTCTGGCAACCACCCTAGGATGGGTCCAGTGCCAGACGTCGTTGATGCCGATGTAGATGAAGACGATGGTGGGCTTTTTCTGCAGCACGTCCTTGTCGAGACGCTGCTGGCAATTAGCAACTTTATGGCCACCGATGCCAGCGCCGATAAGTTCGATGTTGAGATCGGGGTAGGCCTTGGCGATGGCCTCGGCGCTGAGGGTGATGTAGCCACCCGGGCGGGCTCCCGCTGCGGTGATTGAGTCGCCGAGGAAGACGATGCGGTCGTTTTTCTTGAGGGGCGATTGCTTGGCGTAAACGCAAGGGGCCAGGGCGAGCATGGCGAGGGTGGTGATTAGGAGTGATTTCATGATATCCTGATGGTTTTATTGTTAGGGTAGAGCGGGTGTTTGCCAGGCGGGCAGCGGTCCCTCGGCGAGCTGTTTTTCACAGGTCTTGCGGTAGGCATCCAGGCCGGTCATGCGCATGCCGTCATTGACCATGTAGGGCCTAACTTCCTGCCACCAGCTGTCGTAGGCATCCATCATGGCGCGGGCGACTTCGGGCTTTTGTGCAAAGAGGTTGTTGGTCTCGCCGGGGTCGTTGCCGATGTCATAGAGTTCCTCGTTGTTGATCAGGCGATATTGTGCGCTGCGCACAGCAAAGCCCGCCTTGCCAGGCTTCTTGTCATACTGGGATCCGTCTGGCCCGACTTTGTCACTCCAGCGGCCGATATGATAGAAAAGCTTACGATCGGGCCAAGGCGCGCCGGCATCCTCGAGCAGGGGCAGTATGCTTCTGCCGTCAATGCCCTCGGGGGCTTCGCCACCTGCCAGCTCGACCAGGGTGGGTAATAAGTCAATATGGGCGCTCAGGTTCTTGCGCGAGACACCTTGCCCGAGTTTGCCTTTCCAGGAGAAGAAGGCGGGAACTTTGGTGCCGCCCTGGTGGGGGCTTTTTTTGCCGCCCTTGAGCCCGGCATGGAAGGCAGAGAGTTTGACGCCGTCGCGCTTGCCCACGGCCCCGTTTCCCGAACCGGCGAGGGTGGTGCCGTTGTCCGACATGAAGATGACCAGGGTCTTTTCCTCCAGATCCCACTCCCTGAGGCAGGTCATGAGACGGCCGACGTTCTCATCAATGTTCTCGACCATACCGTAGAAACCCTGCTGGTTATGCTTGAAGCCGTAGCCCAAGAATTTCTCCCGTTTGTCTGCCGGGGCGATGAAGGGTCCGTGCGGGGCGTTGGTAGAAATATAAGCGAAGAAGGGTTTGTCTTTGTTATCTCGGATCCAGCCTAGGGCCTGGGAGAAGAACACGTCCGTGCAGAAGCCGGTGGTTTTCACGAAGCTGCCGTTGTGATGGACGATCGGATCCTGGTAGTTGTTGCTCGGCGCGTCCATCGGCTGGGTAATGCCGCCTGAGCCGTGGATAAAGACCTCGTCAAAGCCGCGCTCAGCGGGAGTGTAACCGGGCCCATCGCCGAGGTGCCACTTGCCGAAAATGCCCGAGACGTAGCCTGCTTTTGCCAGGTGCTGGGGCAGGGTGGTGGCGGAGGGCGCTAACCGCTCCCGGCCGCCCCCAGTGTGGGTGACACCATTCTTGAAGGGGTGGTTGCCCGTCATCAGGGCGGAGCGGGTGGGGGAGCAGGTTGGGCTGACGTGGAAGTCCGTGAAGCTGACACTGCGTGCGTGCAGGGCATCAAGGTGCGGGGTTTCCAGCCAGGGGTGGCCGTGGCAAGCGAGTTGGGCGTAGCCCTGGTCATCGGTGAGCACTAGGATGATGTTGGGGCGGCTGCTGGCGAGCTCGCCCGCCAGCAAAGAGCTCGCTGCGGAGAGGCCGCAGATACCACAAAGGACGGCGAGTGTGAGGCGAGGTAGGGATTTCATCCGGATTTTTTAGGTTGATCTCAGGGCAGGACGGTTTTGACCAGATTGGGCGCATCGACTGGGTCTTCGAGCTCGCGGATGAGTTTGAGCAGTCCCTCGGTGAGTTCTGCCTTCATGTCTTGATACGCTGGGTTGGTGTAGTGGTTCTGCATTTCTTCAGGGTCATTCACTAGGTCGAAGAGTTCCCACTGGTATTTTCCTTTCATGCCGGGGTAGTGGATGAGCTTGTGGCTGTTGGTGCGAATGCCGATCATTTCGGGAAGGTTGTCATCGCCGTGGCTGTAGAAGTGGTAGTAGCAGGTATCGCGGACTTGCTCGGCGTTACCTTCTAAGATGCTTCGAAGGCTGTAACCTTGGATATCTTCTGGGATGGGGAGGCCGGCGTAGTCGAGCAGGGTAGGGGCGAGGTCGACGTGGTTGGTCATGCTGTCGTTAATCAGACCAGCTTCGATGACTTCTGGAAAACGGATCAGCAGCGGCTGGTGCAGGGGTTTTTCATACATCCATTGCTTGTTGTAGAAACCGTGCTCACCGAGGGAGAAGCCTTGGTCGGCGGTGTAGATGACAATGGTGTTGTTAGTGAGGCCGCTTTCGTCGAGATAGTCGAGCACGCGGCCGACGTTGTCATCGACGGATTTCACCAAGCGGTAGTAGCCTTTGATGTAAATCTGATAGAGCTTGGCGAGCATTTCCTTGTCGGTGATGTCAGGGTTTTGCTTGCGAATTTCCTCGCGGTATTTTTTGAAGCTTGGTTTACGCAGGATGAGGTTTGAGCGCATGGTCTTTTG
>JAFMDE010000201.1 GCA_017857425.1 Akkermansiaceae bacterium | reverse complement strand
CCAAGATTTCCGCCTCCAAACCTTTGGTGACATTATTCAGTTTAACAAGCGGGGTGTTTCCCACGGTTTCTACGAGGTTGTTGGCAATATGACTCATGATGTTTATATAATAGTTAAGATGCCCAGTAGCATCAATGAAATCTCGCCATAATCAAGCTTGATTCACAGCTGAATACGTCATCTCAAACTCAGCCACCAGACATTGAAAAAATCAGCCGTGCCATTCCCAAAAATCATGATAAAAGCACATCGTGATCGAGACGAACCAAAGCACGCAACCAAAGCCATCATCGCTCCTGGGTTATTCCCTCGCTGATTTGGAAACCATCTATGCTGAGATGGGGGAGAAGCCTTATCGGGTCAAACAAACTCTGGAGTGGATCTACCAGCAGCGCATTAGCGACATCGAGGAGATGAGCAACCTGCCAGCCAGCCTGCGTAAACACCTTTCTGACACATACTACCTCAACGACCTCGAGCACATCGAGACCAAAGGAGCCGCAGACACGACTCGTAAGTTCCTCTTCCGTCTCCACGACGGTCGCTATGTTGAGACGGTATTTATCCCTGCTTCCGTTGGGCTCAAGGGCAAACAATCATCACGCAAAACGATCTGTGTCTCCTCCCAAGTTGGCTGCGCCTATGGATGTAAATTCTGCGCATCAGGCCTCGCCGGATTCACCCGCAACCTAACAGCTGCTGAAATTATTGGTCAAATGCTCTCGGTAGAAAAAATCTCCGCTGAGTCGATCAACAACATCGTTTTCATGGGCATGGGTGAGCCACTCGCCAACCTCACCAACCTCACCAAAGCGCTCGAAGTTATCACAGGCCATTGGGGTTTTAATATAGGAGCCAGAAGTGTCACCGTATCCACCTCAGGCCTCGCTCCTCAAATCCGCAAACTCGCTGAATTTCCAGCGCCTATACGCCTCGCCATTTCACTGCACGGGGCCACCGATGACGTCCGTGATTTGATCATGCCGATCAATAAAAAATACCCGATCAAGGAACTCTTTGATGCCCTTCATTACTGGCGCACCCACAAGAAACAAAAAATCTCCCTTGAATATATCCTCATTGATGGAGTCAACGACGATCTCGATCAGGCAGCGATACTCGCTAAAAGAGCGAAGGGTTTGAACGCCAAGGTCAACCTCATCCCCTACAACACGGTCGAAGGCCTCAACTGGAAAAGACCCTCAGAGAGCCACTGCATGGCCTTCCGTGATATCGTAGCAGCCGCAGGTATCAATACCACCCTGCGGCTTGAAAAAGGAGGTGATATCAACGCCGCTTGTGGTCAATTGAGACTCAAAAAGGAAACTTCGGAGGGAATCATCAAGGCCCCCGTAAAAATCACCTCATAAAAAACTCACAGAGTTATTCACAATAGGCACACTAACAGCCTGTTTTTTTGCGAGATTGCAACACCTTCTCCGTAAGTTGATCAGTATTTAAAAAATACTTTACCGATTCATTGAAAATCACCGGCAACACTGAATATTGTATGATTTTCTCTTTGATACCACAACATATATTGCTCTAGTCTGCCGCATCAGTCCAGAGGGCTGCCCCAGCTATGCGTTGTATTCAGTGCGGATCACTAAAAGATAAAGTCATCGACTCCCGAATGTCGAAGGATGGCACAACCACGCGACGACGTAGAGTCTGCCTAGCATGTGACTATCGTTACACCACCTACGAACAGATTGAGCGCACCGAGCTCCAGGTCGTCAAACGAGATGGCACTCGTGAATCCCTCAACCGAGAAAAAATATTCAGAGGTCTTGTTAAAGCCTGTGAGAAACGGCCCGTTCCCATGGATCGTCTGGATCGTGCTGTGGAGGAAATACTCACTGAGCTTCACAAAGACCATCTATCAGAAGTTCCCTCTAGCAGTATCGGCCCGCGCGTCATGTCAAAATTGCACGATATCGATCCCGTGGCCTACGTGCGCTACGTATCCGTTTATCGTCAGTTTGAAGACGTCGGTGAGTTCATTAGAGAAATCCAAGCCCTTGAACGCCGCTCGTCGCGAGACCCCTATCAGCGCAAACTCTTCAAGGAATAATATCAGTCCCCTTCCCTTCACTGCGTAAAACCTCAATGCAATCATGCATTCACCTAACCCATACTTCATTCACTCATGATATGCCTCGTCGGTAATCGTCCTGTATTGCAGGTTGGTCGTCACCAAGTGACCGGCTATGATACCGAGTGGCTGCGTGAAACCATTATGCGTGGGGCTGTTGCTGCCAAGAGGGAGGATTTCCCCTTTATTGATGATCTCATGGAAGGCATCGTCCATTACTTGGAAAATAAATGTTCCCTGAGAGTGCTCACCATTGAAGAGCTGCACTCACGGGTGCGCAGGATGCTCGAGCGCATTGGTTGTAAAGCCATTGCCAAGACCCTTCCCCTGATTTCTCCCCCAGTGACTTTATCACTGACGCGCGCCGCCAAAGAAGCTGGCAACGGCTTCGAACTAGCCTTCTTCAACAAAATACATGATGAGATTGAGGACCTCCGTATTCATGGCGTAGAAGAACTTCATTTCACTGGCACAAGAGATTGTGTGAGAGTTCTCCGTGGCGTGGAACGTTGGACCAGCCCTTGTGAGCTACTGCACGGTGAGATCCTCGACTTCCTCAAAACACACGGTCACTCGACACTTCCCAACCAACGAGAAATCAGGCTCAACTTAACGCAATAAATGAGCAAGCCAGACAAAACCCTCTTCGAAAAAATAGCAGACCGTGAAATCCCAGCCGACATTGTCTACGAGGACGATCTCTGCCTCTGCTTTCGAGACATTAGCCCTCAGGCGCCCGTGCACTTGCTCATCGTACCACGCAAGCCCATAACACGCATTTCTGAAACGGACACCGAGGACATCAACATCCTCGGCCACCTGCTTTTAACGGCCAACAAAGTATCCAAGCAGGAGGGCTTTGCAGAGTCCGGCTTCCGAACAGTCATCAACAACGGCGCTGATGGCGGAGAAGCAGTCCCCCATCTCCATCTTCACATCCTTGCTGGCCGCAAATTGACCTGGCCGCCAGGCTAAGCCGCTGCCAAGCAGCGGAATTGTGAATGATGAAT
>JAFMDE010000200.1 GCA_017857425.1 Akkermansiaceae bacterium | reverse complement strand
CATGGTCAGTTTGTCGAACTCACCGAACCAGCCGTTGACATGGATGGAGCTGATCTTGGCGGTTGCTCCGTGTGCTTCAAAGATGCGCACAATCTCCGCAACAGCCTCTTGAGAAAGCGCCGCAACATCCTCGCTAAAATCAATGGCCAAATCATATTCACGATAAGGCTGGTCAGAGGCGATGCCACATCCCGGCACCTTGGTAAGGACTTCCTCTCGAATCACCTCCAGACGTTTTCTAAAACTCGCGCGAGTCGCCTCATCATAACGGAACTCACGCTGCAGTCCCTGCTGCGTCATCCTCATATAGAGCCCGCCATTCTCGCCAATGACTCCATCAACAGGCCACATGCGTGCGATGTGGTCACACCAGCCCGCCGGCCTTCCGGTAACCGGCACAATAGCAAGCCCGGCATCGTGCGCCCGCCAGAGCGCGTCGTAGGCCTGCCGGGTAATTCTCCCATCGGTCGAGATCGTGTCATCGATATCGGCAAACAGGCAACAAACGTTTTGTAAGCTAGTAGGCATGGGGTGGGTCATTCGTTCACATTTGGTTAAACCCCTTGATACTCGCATTAGATTTGAGGGGAAGTGAAATCAGACGAGTTGATCAGTCGAGCTTAATTTGACTTACGCAAATGTGCAGTTTTTTGGCGCGCTATTCATGTAAGCCCAGACTCTTTCCTCCGTATTCTCTAATGAGGCAAATCTGGACCGCCAATCCCGTCTCCCCATTAAATCCATGATCAAACCATTCAACGCAGCTACCCGTTGGTGTTGTGCACTTGCTTGCGCTCTCATCACTATCACCTCGATACAGGCCGGGCCTGAGCGCGGCTCCGCTACTGTAAAATTCGGCACTGTCAACAGCGAGGAGCAGATGGTGGCCACTTCCGGCAGCCGCAAAATCAGCGGTGTCTATCCTCACCTCACCACCTATTCCCAGAGCCGCAAGGATGGCAAATTCTTCAAAGCCGGACACGAGGAGTGCGGCATCGGGGCAGTGATTCCATGGGCCGGCAAGCTGTGGATGGTGACCTATGCCCCGCATATGCCCAAAGGCTCTGATCACAAGCTCTACTCGATCGACAAGGACATGAATATGGCGATCCATGCCGAAAGTGTCGGCGGCACTCCCGCGGCACGAATGATTCACCAGGAATCCGGTCAGCTCTTTATCGCCCACCACGCCATCGATCATGCAGGCAAGATACGCACCATCGACCCCAGGAAAATGCCCGCCCGGGTCACCGCGATCATGCGCCACCTGACTGACCCGGAAAACTACATCTACCTCTACGACATGGAGAACATGTTCTACGAGGTCAACGTGCATACTCTTGAGTTTAAGAAACTCTTCGAAGACCCCATCCCGGGTTATCACGGCAAGGGAGGCTTCACCTCGCAGGGCAAGGTGGTGGTCAGCAACAACGGTGAGACCAGTGGCCATCTTGACCGCTCCAAGCACTGGCAGGTCTCACAAGACTACAAGAACAAGGGGCCCGAGGACCGGGGCTGCCTCGCCACCTTCGATGGCAAGACCTGGCAAGTCATCGAGCGACGCCAATACACCGAGGTCACTGGCCCCGAGGGTGTCGCCCCTACTGCCGCTGGCAAGGATGACCCCGTTTGGGCCATTGGCTGGGACAAACGCTCGCTGCGCCTGCAGATCATGGAGAGCGGAAAATTCACCACCTTCCTACTTCCCAAGGGCTGCCTCAACAACGATGCCAAGCACGGCTGGTTCACCGAGTGGCCACGTATTCGTGACATTGGAGAAAAGGACATGCTCATGGACATGCACGGCATGTTCTTCAAGTTCCCCAAAAATTTCACCGCCAGTCAGTGCGCGGGCATTGAACCAATATCCAGCCACATCCGCTACATCCCTGATTTCTGCCAATGGAACGGCCAGCTCGTGCTCGCCACGGATGAGGCAAGCATCCAGGGCAATCCGATGGTCGGTCAACCACAGTCCAACCTCTGGTTTGGTCAGATCGAAGACTTGAAAAAATGGGGCCCGCGCAATGCCGCCGGCTCGATTTACATGAATGATCAAGTGGCGGCAGGCGTTCCGTCCAACCCGTTTCTGATTCATGGTTTCCCACGACGTGTTGTGCACCTTGCAGCGGACAAACCTGTTACCTTCACGCTGCAGATTGACCGGAAAGGCAATGGCAAGTTTGAAGACTACCAAAGCATCCAGGTTAACAGATACGCACATCACATCTTCCCCGAGGATCTCAAAGCCCAGTGGGTCCGCGTGCAGACCGATCAGGACTGCAAGGCGACGGTTTCCTTCCACTTCAGTGATGACACCTACCGGGATGCTTCCGAGGGGGCCGAGCTATTCAAGGCCATCGCCAAAGTAGAGGCCGAAGTCGGGGACACGGCCATCAACAGCGCCCTTCTCTACCCCGCCAAACGGAATCGCCACCTGCGCGTGCTCAATGGTGAGCAAGCTTATGACTTCACCCAGTTTGGTTTTGAGTTCGAGCCCACCAAGCCCGACGCGGAGCTGGAGAAAAAACTCACCGTCCATCCGGAGTTTTCCGTAGATGAGGCCTCCGTCATTCTCGTCAGTAAGGAAAGCCGGGCGATTGTTGGAAAGCCGGGGAATCGTACACGATTGCGTTTGCCCAAGGGTTCTGCGGCATTTGATAAGCCGTTGAGCTTCGGTCACCCGCGCATGCACCGCGAGGTCGAGTCCGAGCGCATGATGGCCAACATTCACGGTACTTTTTACGAGGTCCCCTTCTGGATTGTCGGCGCTCCCGCTCTCTACACCAAGATGCGCCCGGTCTGCACCCACAACCGCCGGATCAGTGACTTCACCACATGGAACGGATTGTTAGTGCTCGCAGGACTCAAAGCCGACGCGCAGGAATCCACCCATGTTTACATGTCAGACGAGGGCAAGACCTCGCTCTGGTTCGGCGGTATTGATGACCTCTGGAAATTTGGAAAGCCCACCGGCGTCGGTGGCCCTTGGAAGAACACCCCAGTGAAAGCAGGCATCCCATCCGATCCCTACCTGATGACCGGCTACGACCAGAAGACCCTCGAGCTCACCGCTGACAAGGATTGCACGATCACCGTGGAAGTCGACATCGACCACTGGACCGGCTTCCATCCCTACC
>JAFMDE010000199.1 GCA_017857425.1 Akkermansiaceae bacterium | reverse complement strand
ATGAAAAACTGGGAGGCTGCCCATCAACGTTTCTCCGATCTGCTGACGATACTGCCAGCAAGCAATAAGAGTTTGATCCACTTAAGTGAGTTCAAGCTACTGCTCTGCAAGCTCAAAACCAACCGCATCGATGAGGCAAGAGCCATGGCCAATAAGTATGGTGAGTGGGATGACACCCCCTATTATTATTATGCTAAATCTGCTCTATTATTCCACGACGGCAAGGATGAGGATGCCAAGAAAATCCTACGCGAAGCGTTGTTTATTTGGCGTGATAAAGGCCAACTCTCATCTTGGCAAGACACGATGATCGAGTTCGGCTATGTGCGCAGTTTCTATGGAGACCAGCAGGATGACCAAGTTGGCGAAAGTGTGGAGACAGAAAACTTAACTCCCACCACTCCACAAATTGCTCCAGTTATCCCATTGGATACTGAGTAACCCGCTCAAACTTGATGCCGTAGATTTCTGCAATCTCAGGCGCCGCAGACTCCTTGTAGATGTCGCGGAAGTAAATTTCCTTGATGCCGTAGGCGCATAAGGTCTGCATGCAGGCGGTGCATGGCATGGTTGTGGATGCTATTGTTTTCACCTCTCCACGCTTAAAGAGGCTACAAAGATTAATCTCAGCATGGAGCATGAATTTCTGTCTTGAATCTCGATCATCCCAGAAACCTTCAGGAGCATCAAAACCTGGAGCAAGACCATTGTATGCGGTGCCCACGACCCGGTTATCAAAGTCCAGTGCAGCCGCTCCTACTTTACGGAAGGGATCTTCCGATCTCAGGCTGGCAACATGCGCTAGTGACATCGCATACTCAGGAATACTGATGCGAGCGCCTGGCTTTGTTGGGTTATGTTCAGGAAAGTCGTTGCTCATAGCTGGATCGAATACCTGCACTAGGGCTTTGTCCAGATTTAACACCAAGGAAACGCCATCCCCCCTCTCCTGCCGAGCCAGATGTCCTATGCTCTATATGATACGATACCGCAGCCCACTGCGAGCAAGGCGCAGCTACAAGATTCCATTTTCGCGCGATTTTACCATCGCAATTTTCCACTCGGTTATTAGGATTTTGACTTGTGACTCCTAAATACCCGACACGCTTCCAAAGTAAAACCATCTGGCGAGCTCTCACCGGCATTGCTATCTTGGTCATCGGCATCCTCATCGTCGGACTTATCTGGCTCGCTGGAAAAACCCTCGGCTATCTTCAACCCGTCCTCGTGCCTCTCGCCGTGGCCGGTATTGTCGCTTATTTACTGGACCCGATCGTCACCTGGCTACAGCACAGAGGTTTGTCTCGGATCAAGGCAGTCATCTCGGTATTCGCTTCCTTTATCATTATCCTTACGGCTCTTGGCTTTCTCATTGTCCCGCCCATCGCCAAGCAGGTCTCAGACGCTTTCCACGACAAAGAGGAAATAGCTCGCAAGGCAACGACAGCCATGACTGAGGTAAAAGATGCTCCATGGCTCAAGCCGCTGATTAATTACGCCTCTGAGAAAGTAAACCCAGAGACAGGAGCTACGCATATTGAAACGGAGGCAATAACCACCGACGTGGTGGTGCAAACTGCAAATGGTGATGCCTACGCCAAACCCGACTACCAGTATCGCTGGCAGTTTCTGATCTCAAAGTATGCTGCCCAAATCGCCCAGACAGTAACCGGCTGGTTCAGCGAAGGCTCGTCGAAAATATTGGGCATGCTTGGCCTTACCATCGGCTTCGTCATGGCACCCATCTATCTTTATTACTTCCTCAAGGAAAGCTCTAGCATCAAGGCACACTGGCACGAATATGTCCCCTTGAAGGCATCACGATTTAAGAACGAAGTCGTAGACTCTTTGCAAGAAATCAACGGCTACCTGATTTCCTTTTTCCGTGGCCAGATGTTGGTAGCGTTTATCGACGGGATTTTGGTTGGTATCGCGTTATGGATTTTCGGCCTACCCTACGCACTTGTCATTGGCCTAGCCATGGCCGTGCTTGGTGTGATTCCCTACATCGGCAATATCATTTGCTTAATACCCGCATGCCTTATTGCCTTTGTTCATTTCGGCCACATCGATAATCAGAACTTCCTCGGCGGTAGCCCATGGGCTTATGTCCTTGCTGTCGTCGCTATCTTCCTTGTTGTGCAGCAAATCAACTCTTTGCTGACAGCTCCAAAAATTGTTGGTGACTCGGTGGGACTACACCCCATGACCGTCATCTTCTCGATGTTGTTCTGGTCACTTTTACTCGGCGGATTTATCGGAGCTCTGCTAGCCGTCCCTATGACCGCAGCGATCAAAGTATTATTCATACGCTATATTTGGGAACGCAAAATGCAGGCTGAGAATAACACTCCCATAATCAACCATGGCGAAGCTGAAAGCACTTAAGAAAACCCTCAGGTAAGACGTCGCCCGCTTGACGCTCTCAGCAATTAGAGAGCCGTCACGACCCATCATCAGAGCACCTAACATGAACTATTTTCATTCCCTCCTTCTCCTACTCGCCATCAGCACGGGTCTGCTTAACGCACAAAGCAATGGCTTTGCACTCGGTGACGTTCAATCCGAAGTCAGCAATACACAGACCGCGCTGATCTCAGAAGTAAACCAAACTGCGCCTGGCGAGAGCTTCACGATCGCGATTGAACTAGCGCACCAAGATGGATGGCACGCCTATTATCAAAATCCAGGCGGCCCGGGTCTCCCCCTTGAGTTTGATTGGCAACTGCCAGCCGGCTACACGCTGACAAAACTTCATTGGCCGACCCCCCACATCTACGGCAGCGGCGAGACTCAATTTTACACCTATGAGGGTCGTTACGCGCTATTGGCTGACATCGCGGTTCCCTCGACTGCCCAAGCAGGAAGTCAGGCTGAAATCCATGTCACCCCGACGTGGCAACTCTGTGATGAAAACGGCTGCGCGATACCCACATCACGAAAGCTCAATATTAGGATTCCCATTGGACAGTCACAGTCTCTCTCTGCTGAGCATGCAGGACTCTTTCAATCTGCACGAGCCAAGCTTCCTCAGACAAATGAAAGCTGGAATGTTGAATCTAAAATAAAGGGCTCTGAGCTCGTGCTTACCATAAGCAGCTCAGATGGCAGTGTCGCCATCGTCGACTCGCTGCACTACATCGATAACG
>JAFMDE010000198.1 GCA_017857425.1 Akkermansiaceae bacterium | reverse complement strand
CTTCCCATCGCTATCAGTGCGAACCACATGGTAAATTGCCTCAGTAAGTTGGCTGACATCGGGAGCACCTTTATCTCTTTGTAAATAGTAAAGCATCGAAAACCCTCTTTGCTCAAGTTTCTTGATTTGCTCTAAGGGCACAAACAGCGTGTCACCCTGAATCAACTGCATGATTTGCTCTTCTGGTCTCAATGCCACTCCCCTGACTTCTATATCTTGAATCTGGTAATCCATCACGAGTCCCTCGGGAGCTTTGACAGTAAGGATAAAAACCTCATGCCCATAACGGAGATATGGCAAAAGCCCAGGAATATCTGCATCGCTATAGGCAACGACAGCAGCATTTCTACCACTACTACCCCGCGCCGAGGCAAGTATCCTTCTGGCAGTAAAAAGCTTACCATGCTTCCCTATACTGCGAAACCGATCCACCGGCACTCCCTGCTTGATATCATCAGGCGTCAGCGTTTCGATAATGAGCAAGTTATCCAATCCAAACTCTTCAATCTGGCTGCGCAACTTGTTGATCTGAGCACGAAAACCAACCAACAACAATATCGAGAGGCTCACCATGATAATGGTGACTACCGACCTGGCTAGAACGCTACCAGGCTGTTCAAGCCAGCGCTTCCAAGTGTCCTTCCAAAGGTAAGAAGCGGTTAAAATCAACGATATCATGGGCTATTTTATCCAATCGAGTGTCATGTGTGCAAATGATAGCTAAACGTTTTTCCTCGGTTACAAAATCACTCAAGACCTTAAGGATGACCTCAGTATTGAGGTCATCTAGGCCAGAAGTAGGCTCATCTAACAATAAAATTTTAGGCTCTTTAATCAATGCACGAGCAATAGTGGCTCGCTGCTGTTGGCCTCCGGACATCGATTTAGGTAGCCTCTTTGTGAAATCCTCAAGGCCCAAGCGCTTGAGGAAATGAGCAGCATTTTCCTCACGCTTCTGTTTTGGAATTCCAGCGAGTGCGGCTGACAAATGCAAATTCCGCTGCACACTCGCCAGCGGCAAGAGATTTAACTGCTGAAAAACAAAACCCAAATCTTCTTTTCTGAATTTTCTACCATTATTTGCATACCCCTCGATTTCAATCTGACCACGTTGCTGACTCAAGTATCCACCGATGATTCGAATGAGGGTGGACTTGCCACAACCAGAATAGCCCTTAATCAGATGAATACCGGAAGCAAAGGTATGCGAGAAATCCTCAAGCACCCATGGCGCTTTTCTACCATAGCGATAGTAGATGTTTTTACAGGATATCATATTTTCAGCTCTCTCATGAATACGTTTATTCTAACTTTGATCAGAGCATAGGGGAGGTTACTGAGCTGAATGAGAACCCGATCTTGCAAGCGCAAGATACTTGCGCCCTTCTGCAATCACTGTCACATCTGGCCAAAGCTGACCCACAATACTGTTCCAGTCTGTGGAATCTGTCTTCCCCAAGGCATAAAGAGAAAGGTCGTATTTCGATACGATATAACATCTAGTAGGGAGCCTGTATATGAGATCGCCGTTCAGCTGAGTGCCCACAAGCCGCTTTAGATCTTTATTACTTTCGAGGGGAATAGAAAACACATATTTGCGTTCCTCTCTACGAGTTCGGCTATCTTTTTCAATTCGGTCATCACTGAAATTCATCACCGTCTTATTTCGATCAGCCAGCATAACATAAAGTTGTTGAGGCGGCACACTCACCCACTTGGAGCTACCAACCATCAGATGAGCGTGGATTTCATCAAAATTATTGAGCGTCGCAATAGTCTCCCGCGATGTCACCGTATACTCTTGCTGACCATCCACATAATTCAGCTCCAAGCGCAACTCACCTGCAAAAGGAGTGGTGTAAACCGAGCGCTCCTTTGATTCTTCAAACTGACGTTTGGTCTTAGAGAGGTCCATCTCCTGAATTCGCAGCTGGCCTTTGCGAATTTTTTCCCCGAATTCGTCAGCCCAAGCCATCTTACTTTCTGCCAGCCCCAGCTCATCTTTTGCGTCTTGCAGAGCCCTTTCATTGAGTTTCCCAATGTCTCCCCCAAAAAGTTCTTGGGCGTATTCCTCCATCGCAGGATTTTTCAGGATCAATTCTATCATTCGCACCTTGCGGCGAGCCTCATCGAGCTCCTCCTTTGCCAGCTTGCGCTGCTCGGGAAGATCAAGCTTCTCAGCCTTCAGGTCCTCCAAAATTTGTTTCTCTTCTTGGATCGTTAGTCTTTCTGCTTGCTCCTTGAGGGTGTCAACGTTCATGCGTGCAATCGCAACACCCTCGGCAATCTGGGATACTTTCTGGTCTACTTCCAAGGTAATAATTCCAGCCGCCTCACTCCTGATTTCAAAGGAATCCTTCGGCTGGATATCCATAGACAGAGAGCTCAACACCATTTCAGATGACTGAGGAAAAGCATCCCAGTCCCAAACGACCTCTTGCAAGATCTCTTCGGCAGACTCCTCAGTATTGGTAGACGCACTCCTATCACAAGCAGACAATGCGAACGCCAGCATTACAATGATGGCGCGTGGAAAAATGTGAATGCAGGTTATAGACAAAATAAAAAGCGCAGAATGAAAGCTGCACATATGCATACAGCGGCGTCCCAAAAATGCAAGACCTAACCCTTTTTAGGAGCCCAGAACTTGAATGGATTGCTACCACTTTTCTGAGCCTTCTCCCTCTGTTGCTTACGCTGTTCACTGGTCTGCAGCCACCGGTCTGTGATGGGTTTCCAACGATGTTCATCAATCAGCCAAAACTCGGTATATATCTCAATTTCTTTGGCTTTCAGGCTAACCTCACGTTCCCGCAGCTTGCGCATGGTTCGCACCGCCTTCTCCGGATCATCTACCAAACCAGATTTTACCGCCTTTTGATAGCCGCGGATCGCGACCCGAAGCTTCCCTAGCTCTTCCAGTATATCAGCCAGAGCCTGTTTACCCTCGAGTAATCGATTTATTTCTTCCCGGCGACGCTTATCCTTGCGCCAGTCCGTAATTACCTTGTTTCGCTTGAGGCGGTCAATTTGCCGGCCAACATACCCCCTCGAATCCATACTCCAATACATGGATGGTCCGAGACGAATAAGCTCAGGGTCAAAAGTAGTATCACTACCACTCGTGTATAAGGACGGAGCTGAAACCGACATACTCGCGCGAGGCA
>JAFMDE010000197.1 GCA_017857425.1 Akkermansiaceae bacterium | reverse complement strand
GCTTTTTTCGCCCCCGCTTTGACCGCGTATTTACAGAAAACACGGACCTCTTCTCCGTTCACATAGGCAGAGATGTAGGCGTCCTTGTAATAGACCCCGTCTTTGGTTTCCTCTCTAACGACCTCCTCTTTGAAGTCCCCCGCGTCCGGATCATAGTCTTTCCAGACCTCGGGTGGTGCGGGCAGATTACTTGCGGCATCAGCCCTAGCAAATGGTGCGGCAGCGATTGAGAGCAAGGCAATCAGTACGCTAAAAAGCAAAACTTGCGAAATATTCATTGGGGCTCTTTGTGCATTCATAGGTGCTAATTACTTCACTGTATTTGTCAGTTGTCCGGCAGCAAGGCCAGAGTTGTGACTATAATACGCAAATTACGTTCCTTTTATTTCCCTGTTTATTCGCATCACGGGCTTGAAGGCAGGCTGAAATCCAAGCAGCGGCCAAAGCTCCAGGCAGCGGCTAAAGCCGACACGGGATCACAAAACCCTGAAATGCACATAATGATCAGTGGCAATAAGAGCTACTCAGCCTTTGCATTTGCGCTCTCAAAAAGCCAGCGCTAACATGAAGCTCAAAATTTGATTCGACAAAGAGGCGAGAATTAACGATTGTAACCCTATTAATAAAAGGCTATTACGATTTTTTTCTTTTTGACTCAGCTTGTAAGCCCCTCAATTAAAATAAAGAAGCAGACAAATGATGGCCACAGATTCAATGCACATATTGATCTTTTTTTGCACATTTTGACCAAATTATTAATCATCTAATCAATGCCCGAAGCCACACAACCCGAACCTCCCCAAGGCTTTTTTCAATACCTGCCCCCCAGTCAATATGACCAGGTGATCGGCTTCTCTATCACCGACTTTGGCTGGACACATATCGAGCCCGGCATGCTCTACCCCCCTTGGCAGCACCCGACAGAATTCTCATTCACCAGCACGAAGGGTAGACTCCTGGATGAATATCAGCTTGTTTATATCACCCGCGGCCGAGGCACTTTTTGGTCAAGCATCACCGGTACTATTGAGATCAGCAAAGGCATGGCTTTTCTGCTCTTCCCAGGTGTTCGCCACAAATACAGCCCGGACCCCGAAACTGGTTGGAATGAACAATGGTTTGGCTTTAACGGGGATATGGCTCGTCGCATCATGGAGCACTACTTCGATCCGGCACATCCCGTACTTCAGCTGGGTATTCAATCCGAGCTGTTCGGCCTCTTTGAAAAGCTGCGCACGACTTCCCAATCTGGCACGGCTGGATTTCGCCGCATCATGGCCATCACCGCACAAGAAATCATCACCCGTCTCCATGTTGCCAGCCATGCCGACTCCGCCATCAATGACGACATCGAGTCAGCCTGCCTGCATATCGCGGAACATTTTAAGGAGGCCATTGATTTCGAAGCCTACGCCGAATCCATGGGACAAAGCTACTCAAGCTTTCGCAGGCATTTCAAGCAGTATACCGGCCTGGCACCACACCAATACCAACTGGCGGCCAAGCTGCGCAATGCCAAGCAGCTACTGGACAACTCCAGCCTAAGCGTTAACGACATCGCACAGTCCTCCGGCTTCGAGAGCCCCTTTTACTTTTCCCGCTATTTCAAGACCGCCACCGGACTCTCCCCAAGTAAGTATCGAAAGCGCGCGGAGCTATCCGCAGACGACTAGCCGAATGTTTGGTGGCAATTTGCTACTGAAGCCCGAGCGGCAAACAAACTTCACCTTCTTGCGTCTCTTGGTTTTAGTCTCTTTGCGGATACTATCTGACGATCGAAGATCGCGTTGTGCTGCTCCATGCGGGCTCCAAATTCCTTCACTGCAGGGGCGATGATGCTGCTCACTTTCTCATCGAACATGGCTGCCTGCATGGCATCTCCCATTTTTTTCTCCATGGCCTTGTCGGCACTGAGCATTTTCTCATCAATACGCTCTTTCTCCTCCTCACTGGGGGTCTCGAGTTTGTCCAGGCGTGCCGCGATGGCTGCGATTTCATCGCCAATCCCGTTCAACTTTTTCACCGCCTCTTCGGCACTGGCCTTGTCCTTGGCTGAAACGATGGCCTCGCCGAAATGATTGAGCTGCACGATGAGTTCATCGGTGAGGCTATCCACCGTGTCTTGCTTGGCAACTTCCGCCTCAGCTGCTTCGGTCTTGGCCTTGGTCTTGGCCTCCGCTCCTGCGTCTTTCTTTTCCCCGAGAAAGTCCTTCAGCTTCTCGCTTTTCTTGATCCGCTCCAATTCCTCGTCATAGCTGCCATCGCCGGCAGTGTTTTTCTCCTGACATCCCACGCCGATAAGAAAAATGGCGCAGACAGCTACCAACTTGATGATTGTTTTCATGGGTAATAGCTTGTTTCTTGTTGATGCCTTGTTCCAGTTCACCGAGATTATCAGCACTTTTGTCAGCCTATGTGACAGACATCAGGACGCAATATTATTTTCACTAGCAGGCGACTGAACCGAATGCTTCAAGATGGTGCGAAATCTATTGGATCTCGATGGAGTCGCAGGGCAGCTAATTAGGTCATTACTCCTTAAGCTCCAGCACCGGCTCTCCCGTGAGATAGCCAAGTGAGCATAGAAAACGGTCCATGCGGATCAAGGTGTCTGCCATTGCGTCACGGCTGACCCACAGGTTATACCAGCCATGCTTCATGCCCTCATAGATGTGCAGGTCGCAGCGGCGACCGCTTTCCTTCATCAGGCGCTCAAAGCGTTTGGCGGTCTCTACCGGTATGTAGGTGTCCTCCGTTCCCAGAGCGACAAAGGTAGGTGGTGTCTGATCATCGATGTGCTCAATGGGGGAAATGTCTTTCCAGTAGGGCTGTACTAGTTTGTGCATGAAGCCATCGGGGCCATTGTCAAAGACGGGGTTAAACAGGAGCAGCGCCTTGGGAATACAGCTCACTGAGGTGTCCTCCCCCTCTTCATCAAAGGTAGATAATGAAGCGGTTGCCGCGGCAATATGCCCGCCGGCCGATCCGCCACCAGCCACGATCCGGTCGGGATCGATGCCCAACTCAGCGGCATGCGCCTTGACCCAGCGCATGGCGGACTTACCGTCCTTGACACACTCCCTTGGCGAAGTGCCAAAGCGATTGATAGTCCGGTATTCCACCGAAATACCCACCATGCCACGCAGAGCAACATAGCGGCTCTGCGGATAATAATGATCCGGCCCGCCGCCGTGCCA
>JAFMDE010000196.1 GCA_017857425.1 Akkermansiaceae bacterium | reverse complement strand
GGCTGTTATGGCAGCACGATTAACACGCCGAATCTCGACACGCTGGCAAAAAACGGCATCCGCTACAATCAGTTTTATAATGCGGCACGCTGTTGCCCGACGCGTGCCTCCCTGCTCACCGGCCTCTACCCCCACCAGACTGGTGTTGGCTGGATGACCGCTGCTGACTTAGGCAGCTACGGTTACCACGGTGACCTCAATGACGACTGCCGCACCATTGCCGAGTGCCTTCGGGATGCTGGATACGGCACCTACATCAGTGGCAAGTGGCATGTCTCGCGGGAAAAAAGCTCCTGGCCACGGCAACGCGGCTTTGACCGCTTCTACGGCATGATCGGCGGTGGGGCCAGCTACTGGACACCTAAGCTGACGCTGGATAACAAAGCGATCAAACCCGGAGAGGACTACTACCTCACCGAGGGCATTACCAAGCATGCCAATCTCTTCCTCAACGAGCATTTTAAGAACTCAAGTGACAAACCCTTCTTCCTCTACCTCGCTCATTACGCACCGCACTTACCGCTGCACGCCCGTCCGGAAGACATCGCCAAGTATCGTGGCAAATTCAAAAAAGGCTGGGACAAGCTGCGGGAGGAAAAATACCAGCGCATGGTCGAGATGGGCGTCATCGACGCCAGCGTCAAACTCTCTAAAAAAGTATCTCTGGTCAAAGACTGGGACAAGCTGGACCCAAAACGCCAGGAAGCCATGGAGCTGCGTATGGCAATCTATGCCGCGATGATCGACTCCATGGATCGCGGCATCGGCGAGGTCATCGACACCCTCAAGAAGCACGATGCCTTTGACAATACCCTCATCCTTTTCCTCTCAGACAATGGCGGTGAGCATTCCTTCTCAGGAAAAGATGATATGGACATCGCCACCTACGGGACAAATGCCTCCAAACTCGGTTACGGCCCCAGCTGGGCCAACTACTCGAACACGCCCTTTCGCTACTTTAAAAAATACGCCCATGAAGGAGGTATCTCCTCACCCCTGATCGCCCATTGGCCGAAGGGCATCGAGCCACAGGAGAAAATGAACACCCAGATTGGGCACGTTACCGACCTGATGCCGACTTTGCTGGAGCTGGCCGGAGCAAGCTACCAGCCCAAAGAGGGTGATAAAACCTACCCGGACCTCGTCGGCCAAAGCCTGGTTCCCACCTTCACTAGGAAAAACTATGAGCGCGCCCCCATCATCTGGGAACACAACGGCAACCGAGCCATCCGGGACGGCAAGTGGAAGCTGGTAGCACAAGGCATCAAAGGGAAATGGGAACTCTACGATATGGAAGCCGACCGCTCAGAAACCAACAACCTCGCAAAGCAACACCCCGAGGTCGTTGAAAAAATGGCCGTCCACTGGGACAAGATCGCCAAGGCCACCCATGTCTACCCCCTCGACGGCAGAGTCTGGGGAACAAAGATCAAAGATCCTCTGGGGAATAATACCACTCCGCAAAACAGACAAGACGATTGATTGATTTTGAGGTTTTATGAAATGCACTTCCTGATCAATGAGGTTCCGGATGAATTTCTCCTATGGCTTTGTTTCTCCTTAGTCATGGTGCCCGCACCATTCCTGCGTCGCGCCTTGCCAGATAAGAAATGCACCTCGGCAATCGTCCCGTCTGTTTTACTACTTGGTATAAGGTAAAATAAGCGCCTGTTGATAACCACGATGCCACCTACCTTGTCGGGGCAAGCGGCCACTTCACTCTGAACTTCATCATACCGTGCCAGACGGGAGCATGGGCGTCCCGCCCGCTACAAGCATAAGGTCTGACTGTTCAACAGGTGTAATCCAAAGACGAATCGCCCGATGATCTTGTGGATTCAACTTTCGTCTGCTTCCGCACGAGCTTTATCGAGCAGCGGGAGGGTTTCATGGAGGCCACACCAGTGATTGATGTGATCGAAATCGAGGCTGGTTTGGACCCTGAGAATTGCCACGACATCGTCAAAATCCTTGTTCCGTGCCCAACGCAGTTTTTGAATAATCACATCTTCTGCGGTTGGAAACCAGACCTGTAAATCCTCCATGATTTCGGACTGAACCCGACGCTTAAAGCGGGTTTGATCAAAGGGATCTGAGCTGAGATGGAATAGCTCGATCAGAAAATCGGTTCCATCGATGCGTAAAAGTTCTTTTTGAGTCGCGGTCACCGTTTCGAAAAAGCTTTGCTCTGCTAAACTGAGGCCCTTGGGAAGGTTTTTATTGAGCTCGCTCAAAGCATCACCATCAAGCTGTAGCACTAGATCCGCATCCATGGTCATGCGTGGAATACCGTAAATGTTGGATGAATATGATCCGACCAACATGTAAGGAATAGAAAGCCGGTTGAGAACGACCAACAGTTTTAACAGGGCATCATTTCCAGTCATCGGTCTAAATCATCTCAAGACGACGACGTAGTTCCGCCCGTTGCTCTTCGACGTTAAGGTCAGGAAATTGATTCCGAATTCCCATCATCGTCCAACGGCAGGCTTCTTCAAACAGGTCGGCACCTGCCAGGAATTTCTCGGCAAGCGTCATGCTCCGAGCCTGCGCGACCTTGGTGTCATAGCAGGCTTTGGCTTCCTGCATGATTTGCTCGGAGGTCATTTGCATGGCTAGACTCTACTCTTCGCAGCAGAAATTTCCAAGCGAATAAAGGGCCTGGCTTTTTTATGTGATACAAGGACCCTCTCGGAAACCGCAGTGAAATTATGTGGTAAGATTATCGCTTGGCTGCCAGTAATAGTATGATCCACTGGCTTCTGCCAGATGAACGCCTGCACAAAATAAAAGATTATGAAACGACTCACTCTTCAGTGCCTGATGAGCGATGGCGGATGTAGCGATGAAGCATCGTCAAACTAACAACCAGGCGCACGAATCGAATCAATCTTTTTTCTAACACAGATTACACAGATGACCACCGATTGACACAGATCACTGATAGCACCGACCACACCAAAATCTGTGCTCATCCTCTTTCATCCGTGCCATCTGTGTTCAATGAACCGGCAAACCAAAGAAATCTATCAATACCATGAAATTCCTTGCTTCCCTATTTCTCTCTTCACTCTTCACCCTTCACTCTTCGGTGGCTGCTCCTGCTGAGCAGCAGGGCAAGCGCTCTACTGCCGAGCACCGGACGAGCGATGAAAGTGCAAGCTCCAGCGGCCGACGGTCTGAAGGCGAAGCCTTCAAGAGGA
>JAFMDE010000195.1 GCA_017857425.1 Akkermansiaceae bacterium | reverse complement strand
CCAAGTTCTCTGAGCAAGGCGCGGTTTAAGCGGATGCCTGCCTCGAAGTTCTCAACATAGTAATTCTCGTTGGGTGCGTGGATTTGGCAGTCGGGAAGGGCGAGCCCCAACATCAGTGCCTCAACACCAAAGATTTCCTTCATGTCCTGAATGATCGGGATGGAGCCTCCCTCACGGATGAGCACGGGTTCCTTGCCGAAGGCTGCCTTCAGTGCTGCTTGTCCTGCTTTGCCGTTTTCAGAGTTGGGGTCTGCATAGAAGGGTTTGCCGTCATGACCCACCTCGACCTCGACGGTAACACCCTCAGGAGTGTGCTTTTCTAAGTGCGCTTGCACTTTTTCCATGATGTCCTTGGGGTCTTGATCTGGAACGAGGCGGAAGGAAAACTTGGCCATGGCCTCGGCGGGCAGCACGGTTTTTGATCCCTCACCTTGATAACCACCAGCGATGCCGTTGACCTCAGCGGTGGGGCGTGCCCAGAGCCGCTCTGCAGAGCTGTAGCCGGGCTCTCCAAAGAGAGCGGGGGAGCCTGTGATGGCAAGCATGTCCTGCTCAGTCATGCCGGGAACATCCGCCCACATGTCACGTTCCCATTGTTCCAGCGGGCGAACCTCATCGTAAAAGCCTTCGATGGCGATATTGCCCTCGGCGTCGTGCAGGGATGCCACTAGTCTGGCGACGGCGGTAGCTGGATTGGCGACGGCGCCTCCATAGACACCGGAGTGAAGGTCGCCGGAAGGTCCTTTCACGGTCACCTCACAGCAGGCGATACCACGCAGGCCGTAACCCATGGTGGGGACTCCCTGTGCGACCATGCCGGTATCGGAGACAGCGATGACATCGCACTTGAGCTCGTCCTTATGTTGTTGCAGAAAAGGCATCAGGTTCGGGCTGCCGATTTCTTCCTCTCCTTCAAAAAGAAAAATAAGATTTACCGGAAGCTCGCCGTCCTCCTCAAGGCTTTGCTCGACTCCGAGCACATGAGCTAACATTTGCCCTTTGTTATCGGTGGCGCCGCGTGCCCATATTCTGCCGTCACGTATTTCTGGCTCGAATGGTGGTGAGTCCCAGAGCTCTACGGGATCCACTGGCTGAACATCATAGTGACCGTAGATTAGGCAGGTCTTCTTGCCCGCCACATGTTTGTTACGCGCCACCACGATAGGATGCTGCGCAGTTTCATGCAGCTCAGTGTCCAGACCCATGTGATTGAGTTTGTCGATGAGCCACTCTGCACAGGCACGCACATCGCCGCTGTGATTGGAGTCCGTTGAGATACTGGCAAAACGTAAAAAAGAGAACAAATCTTCAAGCTGTTTGGTCATGACCTATGTTTTGAACTCAGCGTGTCAGGGGGGCAAGCATCAAATAGGAATCATCATCTAGTGGGCGAAAGATTCATGAATTCGTGGTTTTAAAAGTGCCCAATTACGTGCAGGATCAGCTTTGATGTCACGTCGGTATCCGCTCATCTTTAATCCTAGTGCTCGCAGCCAGCGAGGGCGGAGGACACTGCGTTTCCTGATGACACATGCCCAGTTGTTTGTACTCTATGCCAGCCGCAGTGCTGAGGATGCTAAGGAGCTAGCTTCAAAGCTCGCCGCTGACGGTGAGCCCATTGTGGTGGCAGCTGGCGGAGACGGCACGCTCAATGCCGTCGTCCAGGGCCTGACGGGCACGGGCACCGCGCTTGGTGTTTTGCCAGCGGGCACGATGAATGTTTTTGCCCGCGAGCTTGGCTTGCCGCATAACAGCCTGAAGAAATCGCTCGAGGTTCTGCAGGCTGGGTTTATCAAGGAGGTCGATCTATTTGAAGCCAATGGCAGGCCCTTTATGCAGATGGCGGGCATCGGCTTTGACGCCCAGGTCATCGAGGAGACCACCTGGGAACAAAAAAAGATCCTCGGACCGATGGCCTACATTATGACCGCGATGAAGGTGCTCGGTGACAAGCCTCCCAAGATGCGCATCATTTGTGATGATGGTCACGTAGAAGAAGGGTTTTGTGCGCTTGCGGGCAATGGCTCACTCTACGGTGGCCAGGTGAAACTTTTCCGAAAAGCGGACCACGCTGACGAGATGCTCGACATGCTGGTGTTCACCGAGGCCGGCTACAAACTCATCCGTGACTCCGTTAAGGGTCTTGCTACAGGCGCCATTGACGCTGGCAATTCCTCGGTAAAGTACCTGCAGTCCAAAAGCTATGAAATCCACTGTGACCGAGAGGTGCCCATGGAGGTAGATGGTGAATATATTGGCCGGGTTGAGAACATTTCACTGACACCCGCCCTCAGGAAATTGAGAGTGGTTGCACCTGAGAACCCCAAGGATGGTATTTTCACCACCGTGGTGAAAACTCTGGTAAAGATACCGCGCCGGGGAGACGAGACCGCATAAACAGGATAATCTTGATCAAGGATGAGTGATTCAAACAGTGATCAGCCAGCAGCTGAGGAACATGCAGCGGAAGAGAGCCAAGCTGCGGATGGAGTGATTCAGAAACGGTCCCGCCTGATGGTCTGGCTGAGGAGAGCCTTGCTCACTGGCTTTATGCTCTTTGTGCTTTTTGTGGGTTTCATCTGGTATGCCAACTTCGCCGCCACCCGTGCAGGAAAGGGCATCTTGTTTGATGATGTCAATGATGTGCCGGTGCAGCGTGCTGGGCTTGTCTTTGGCTGCTCGCATAAGCTGGGCACCCGGGATAACCTCTACTTTAAGTATCGCATCCAAGCGGCCGCAGAGCTGTGGCATGCCGGTAAGGTGGATTTCCTGATCGTCTCGGGTGATAACCGGGAGAAGTATTACAACGAGCCGGTCACCATGAGGAAAGCACTGGTCAAGGCGGGTGTTCCTTATGACAGGATTGTCTGTGACTACGCCGGCCTGCGCACGCTCGACTCCGTAGTGCGAGCCCATAAGATCTTCGGGCTTAGTGAGCTGACCCTAGTTAGCCAGAAGTTTCAGAATGAACGAGCGGCCTATATTGCCAAAGCCAACGGCATGACCGTCTATGGCTACAACGCACGTGATGTCGAAGGCTACGCCGCACGGAAGACCGAAGACCGCGAGGTGCTCGCCCGGGTGAAGATGTGGCTTGATGTCAACATCACCAACCAACAGCCCAAGCACCTCGGTAATAAAGAGCCCATCCTGTAGGGATCTCAAGCTCTACGTAGGCGCAGAGCTAATGAAGGATGAAGGATGTCGGGTGAGCGATAGCCGCTAGCGGCGATATATGATGGCGGATGA
>JAFMDE010000194.1 GCA_017857425.1 Akkermansiaceae bacterium | reverse complement strand
TTTTTCTCGGCGATGTGGAAGATGCGCTGGGCGATGGAGAATGAGATGTCTGTGGCTTCGATTTGTTGGCGCTCAACGAGGTAGATAAGGAGTTGGCAGCCTTGAGCTGAGCCTCCGAGGGCACTGATGATGCTGGCTTTTTGCTCAGGGGTTTCGGTGAGTGCTTTGATGACGGTGGGTGCGGCTTTGATCTGCTGGGCCTGAACGAGGGCGGCGAGGGCTTGGGTTCGCAATGATTGTGAATGTAATGGCTCATTGATGATGGCGAGGAATGCTTCTGCGAATGCCCTCGGATGGTGGCTGAGTGTGGTGATGATTTCCCGGATGATGGATTCGTCGGTGGTGGCTGGTAAGAGCTTGGCGAAGTCTGGGCTCAAGTGGGTGATGCGGTAGCCACGTGCGAGCTTAAGGCCGAGGATAACTTTCTTTTTGTCGCCACTGCGAACAAGTGTCATGGCGGTCTCTGCTAGGGGGTAGCCGAAGGCTGGGCTGTAAGCGTCTGCGATGTTCTCAAGTGCGACCTTAGCAATGTGGGGTGCTTTGTCGGCATTGCGGAAGTAGGGCATGAGGGTTTTGCGATTCTCTGGAGAGTCAGAGGCGCCAGAGACAATGATGAGGGTGTCGCGGTCGAGAGGTTTTTGCTGCAGTGTCTGCCATTGTTGGGTAAAGGAGTCTGAGCTTTGTTTGCCGAGGGCTTGTTGTGCCCAGATGCGCTTTACGGCGGGTTGCTTGGCTGCGAGTGGTGTTTCTAGGTAAGCTGTGAGTTCTTCGGGATAACACTCAAGCGCACGGCGGGCGAGATAGCGTTCGAAGTTCTGCTCGTAGCCATTGCCAGGATGATTACTCGCTGATGCGGGATGGCAGAATGAGACGGCAATATCGATGGTTCCATGATTGGCGCTGCCGAGGGCTTCGATGGTGCGGATGGCTTGGGAGCGCACCATGACGTTTTTCTCGTTAGAGATGTCTTGAAGTAAGGTGGCAAGCAGCTGGGGAGAAATTTGAAAGGTAGCGAGTGATCTAATAGCTTCACGGCGGATGTCGCCGTCTTGATCGTTTACTAATGCGGTGAGCAGGTTTTGATCAAAGTGACCGATGCTTTCCAATGACCAGAGGGCGTGGATGCGGGTGGTGTTTTCCTCGCTGGTGTCAGCGGCGATTTTGGTGAGGGCAGGGGTGATGGTTTTGGTCTGGCTGGCAGGGCGGTCGGCGATTTGATGCCATGCGGAGCGTTTCTGCCAAAGGAGTGGGGACTTGAGGTGTTCGGGCAGTTCGCTAGTTGCGACCTTGTAGAGGTTCGGGATAGTGCGCTCGGCGTGAGTTTTGGGGCGAACGCGCCAGATGCGGCCGTGGGCTTTGTCACGGTCTGGGTGGGTGGTTGGCAGTTCGTTGTGGGAGATGATTTTGTTATACCAGTCGGCGATGTAGAGGCAGCCGTCAGGGCCGAACTCGATATTAACAGGGCGGAACCAATCGTCTTTGGAGGTCAGGAAGTCGGGTAGGTGTGTGCCGGTGACGCTGCCATCTTCTTTGCGGGTGATTTTGACACAGTTGATGGCGGAGGTGATGGGGTTTGCTAGGAAGGCGACGTCTTGCCATTCTCTGGGGAAGCCTCCTGAGCTGTCATCAGAGAAGGCAAGGCCGGAGATGCCTGAGGCTCCAACACGGAACTTGTGCAGTGGGGGAAACCAGGGCTGGTAAGTGCGTAGTTTCTCGCCACCGATGCCTTTGAAAACCGTACCTGGCTCGGCTGGTGTGACGGAGAGGCCCATGTCGTTGGCTTCGCTGAGATACCACTGACCATTGGCTCGGAGTTGAAACCCCCAGATGTTATTGAGGCCGGCGGTGATAAGCTCGATATGATTGCCGTCGAGTGAGAAGCGCACGATTTTTGAGTAGTCGATACGCGTGCTGTTGCCAGATTTTACGGCGGTGACTTTGCCTTTGTTGAGTGCTCCTTGTGAGAAGTTGATCCAGCCACCTGGGGCACGGACGAGTGAGTGCGCCATGGTATGGGTGTCGGTGAAGCCAAAGCCGGTAAGCACGGGCACACGCTTGTCTGCAATGCCGTCGTTGTCGGTGTCATCGAGAAAGATGAGCTCGGAGCCGTGAGCCACGTAGGTGCCATTTTTGTAGGGTAGTATGGACTGGGGCAGTGCGAGGCCGGTGGCGAACTTTTTGACCTGAACGGGTTTGTCGTTACCAAGGTCGGAGAGTATCAGGATGTCGTCTGTGCCTTGGGTGACTCCTTGGTAGAGATCCTTGATGCGTTTAAAATCGGGGTTTTTGTCCTGCTCGGCAGGGTTGTTCATGAGGCGCATTAATTCGCCCCACTTGATGTCCTTGACGGGATCAAGTGGATACATACGGGCTGTCTGTGTCCAGAGACGTCCAGCATCATCGAAGGTGAGGTCGATGGGGTTGACGATTCCATCTTTCTCACTGGCAACAAGCTCGACGACAAAACCCTCTGGAACACTAAAGCCGGCAAGCTCTTGTTCGGGGGTCTTGACCCCAGTGCGTGTTGACTGGGTTTTCTTCGCGAAGGCAAATGAACTACTAAGCAGTAATGCCAGTGCCGCAAGGATGATGGAGAGTTTTTGCATGGGTAGGGGTTAAAGTGCCTCGATGGTGATGTTTTTGAATTCTACTTTAGCATTACCCCCTGAGTGGAGCTGAAAGGCAAAGATGCCTTTGGCTGGGATGTTGGGGTCCTTTTCGATATAGTCGACGGTTTTGACTCCGTTGATATAAAGCTGATGGTGGTTGCCCTTGCAGCGGATGATGTAGGAGTTCCAGCCGTCTTCTTTGAGGAGGTGTTTGAGGGTGCTGGTATTGCTATTGGCAAGTTTTCCACGGCGGTGTTCGTCGTAGAGGCTGCCCCAATAGCCCTTACCGATGTCTGCTTGGTAGCCGATGATTTTTTTGCCTTGAACAAGCGAGCGGTATTGGATGCCGCTGTTGATGAGGCCGGTTTTGTGGTCGCCGCTGATACGGAAAAGGCAGCGGAACTCGAAGTCGCCGTATTCCTTGGTGGTGCCGAGGAATGTGTTGCTTGGTATTTTGTTTTGGCCGTCACCAGCAATAATTGCGCCATCAATGACTGACCATTTTTTGGCGAATGCCGGGTTGATGGTTTTCCAGCCTGTGAGTGTTTTGCCATCGAACAAGCTGGTGGTTTGTTGCGGAGTCTGGGCGTGCAGACCCAGTGTGGACAATACTAAGACAAGAATGGTGATGAGTTTCATGATTAACAAAAATGATTATTAGACGTCG
>JAFMDE010000193.1 GCA_017857425.1 Akkermansiaceae bacterium | reverse complement strand
CCTCTAATATATTCACAACATGTCTTGGCTATCCGACAATTATGAAAAAGTAACCCTGGGGGCAGCTGTCACTGCGTTGGTCGCGCTCGGTTATATCAGTTTCAAAAACAAAGGCGATCAGGCCAATGCTTTTATTCTTCCTAATCCCAAGCAAAATAATGAGGTGAGTGTTGATAGCCTTCCAGATATTGAGAGCTCAAAGGTATCCATGTATATGGAGCACAGGATCAACCAGGCTGATCTGGACGGACGTAAGGTTGATTTGTTCACCGGTATTATTTTATTTTCTAAGCGCGATGATCCCAAAAATCCTGTGGACTTGCTGAAAAGTGATCCCGTGCATGCTGGCATACCTAACACATGGTGGATGGAGCACGACCTTGATCCTGGCTATGCCAATGCTCCAGATCGAGATCCTGATCGCGACGGCTTTGTCAATCGTGAGGAGTTCGAGGCTGAGACTGATCCAAATGATGAAAAAGACTATCCCGAACCTGTTTCAAAATTAAAAGCCCTTTCTGTCGATACGGATCAAGTGCACCTCAAGCCGAGAGAAGTAAGCGGTGAGGGCAGGCAGACATTGTTTGACTTGCAATCAAAATCAAGCAGGGGATACAACAAGACCCCCGAGCCTGTAGGGGTTGGTGATGTCATCACATTCAAAAGACCGCTGATGCAAAAGAGGTTTAAATTTGCTGACCTTGATCGTAGGCGCAACGCCAATGGCGTGATTGATATCATCTGGGTTATTGAAGATCTCCAACCTAACAAAAAAGGAACGCAGTATCGTTTTGATAAGCGTGGAGATTTAGATGGCCACCCCGGTCGAACGCTAGGTATTATGGATAGCAAAGCGAAGCTGGTTTTAGAAGCGCTCGACGAGGGCGACAAGCCGTTCGAAATTGATGAAAACACTTATTTCTCTTTGCCTTACGATGAGGGGGCAGCCCGAAAACCTTATCTTCTCAAAAGTATCGACCTCAACAAAATGACAATCATTGTTGAATATCAAGATAAGGAAGGTAACAAGCTTGAACATGTCATGCCTTTCCTAAAAAAGAAGTAATAGAAACGATTGGAATTTCGAAATTGATATTACATCCTGCACATATTTAAAAAATAATTAGAAAATATACTTCACATTAGGTAATAAAAATGGTCAAATGCTCTTATTAATTATGCAAAGCAAACTTACTCACCCATACATTCAAGATTTGCGGAACAATTATCTGGCACTCATTGCGAGCATTCATGGTAAACAAACCATCGTGCATCTTTGTGTTGTCCTTGGTATGTCGCTGACGGCGCATTCGCTCCGTGCCGAAAGCCCAGGAGATAATTCTTCCAGCATTGCGCAACGTGAAATTGCTCGCCGAGCCAATCTTGTAGTCGAAGCTGACAAAGCCCTTGGCCTTGGAAGAGCTGCCTATGCCAGTAACGAATACGAGGAAGCGGTTAAGCAATACAGGTCAGCACTCAGCATGCTGCCTCCAGGTCCAGCGTTAGCAGACCGGCGCGAGACCTATACAAGTCATCTAGGTGACGCATCGGCAGCCTTGGCACAGGAATACCGTCGTATCGGTAGGTACGATGAAGCACGTGACATGCTTGAAGGGGTAATCTCACAGGACCCGACGAATTTAGCGGCGAAGAAACAACTTGGTTATTTAGATGATCCTATAAGAACTAATCCAGCATTGACTTATGACCACTCTGAAAATGTTGATCAAGTTCGTCGCCACTTGTATACAGGTGAAGGCTATTATAATTTAGGAAAATACAGCGAAGCTGATGCTGAGTTTAAGAAGATCCTACAAATAGACCCTTATAACAAAGCAGCTCGTCGGTGGCTTGAGAGAATAGCGACTACCAAGTCTGACTATTATCGTGCGGCATATGACCAAACACGTGCTGAGCTTCTCATGGAGGTAGACAGAGCATGGGAGAGCAGCGTGCCGCCCGAGCTTCCTGATTTTGGCCCAGGAGAGGGCTCCTCCTTGCGGACATCAGGGGTTGAGTATATTCAGCAAAAACTAAACAATATTATGATTCCCAAAGTAGATTTTGAGGATGTTACAGTAAATGAATGTTTAGAAACTTTGCGCTTACGTGCCCGCGAATTTGACTTTGAACAAGATGACGAAAAAAAGGGCATCAACTTCCTCATACGAGATCCTTCAATGCAAGCTGCCTCTCCTGGTGAGCTCGAAGCAGACGCTGATTTCGGCGCAGGTGCGATAGCAGATTCAGGTTCTAGCATTGGTGCTCGCAAGGTGGATGAATTGCGTCTGACTAGGGTCCCGCTTGGCGCGGTGCTTGAGTATATCTGTGATAAAACCAGACTTCGTTACAAGATTGATAAGCATGCAGTGATTCTTTTGCCAATAGCATCTTTGGAGATTGACGATCTCTACACGCGAACCTTTACCGTGCCGCCTGATTTTATTTCCCGTCTATCGCAAGATGGTGGCTCAGGCGGCGGAGGTAATGATGATCCCTTTGGTGATGATGATGGTGGCGCTAGCGCACTAGGCGAGCGGGCCAATGCAAAAACATTGTTACAGGAAAGCGGAGTATCGTTCCCGGGAGAGAGCTTTGCTAATTACATTGCATCTACCAGCACACTCGTTGTTCATAACACACTGACCAACCTTGATATTATTGATGAAATTATTGCGGTGCTCCGTAAGGCCGGGCCCCGCCAAGTGCGTATTATGACAAAGTTTATCGAGGTGTCCCAAGACAACACCGATGAACTTGGTTTTGACTGGATTGTTAGTCCTTTTGATTTGGGCGATAACGGTGCCAATGGCATTATCTCAGGAGGAACGATTGGCAGCGGTGTTCCGCGTACTATTAATGATTTAGGTAATCCAAACCTCCTGCCGGGGGCTACTTCAGTATCAAATATTGCAACAGCGGGGCTCCGCAGTGGTGACTATGCCAACACGCGTAATTCTATTGATTCAATTATTAACAACCCATCACGTAGTAGTCAGGCAACCAACGTAGCTCCTGGGATTTTGTCGATCACTGGTTTGTTTGACAATGGTCAGGCGCAGATGATCATGCGTGGACTGTCGCAGAAAAAAGGTGCCGATGTCATGACGGCTCCCAGCATCCTAGCCAAGAGTGGTGAGTCTGCGACGATTGAGGTCATTCGTGAATTTATCTACCCAACAGAGTATGAACCACCTGAGCTACCGCAGTCGGTTGGAACTACTGGAACTACTTCCGATGGAGGTGGAGGTGGAGCTTCCGCTGAAATTTTCCCTGTTACGCCAGCAACGCCTACTGGATTTGAAACACGCAACACCG
>JAFMDE010000037.1 GCA_017857425.1 Akkermansiaceae bacterium | reverse complement strand
TCGCCCAGCTACCCGTCCCCGAAAATCTGTGGGCCGCCGTGGTCCACCCTGATATTGAAATCTTGACCAAAGTGGCACGTGAGATCCTGCCAACCAACATCCCCATGGTCAACGCCACCCAACAAATAGGCAATCTTGGAGGACTCATCTGTGGACTCATTCAAGAAGATTACGCTATGATCGGACGCTCAATTCACGATGTCATCGCGGAACCTCGCCGCCAAAAACTCATTCCTGAGTTTTACAATGCGAAGCGAGCAGCTATGTCAAATGGAGCGTTAGGCTTCTCTATTTCCGGGGCAGGCCCGAGTGTTTTCGCCCTCTGCGAAGGAGAGCAAATCGCTCAGCGAGTAGGCAAAGCCATTTCTGAGGTATTCAGCAAGATCAATTTAGAAAACCAGTGCTACGTCTCACCGGTCAATAAAAAGGGCGTGCACGTGATCAGCACTCAATAATTGGCAATTTCCTCGTCGCTGCTTATCAGAGGGGTCGCCACCCGTGCCTCGGCACTCTTTAGCGCTCAGATAGCCTTACCAAGGCATCCCAACGCGGCACATCATTCACCGAGCACGATTTGGCTCTGGATACAGGTATTTTCGTAAGATTAACTGTTAAGAAAAATTAACAATTATCTAGCCAGCGACATGCTTTTTGGCTATTCTTCGGCAGGTTTTATTTAGCCCTTACCCAATATGCCCAACGTTACTACTCACAAACAGCACCTGAATGTGCGTGCGACTCAGCTAGAAATGAATACTCGAGGTTCCATCGGTGGTTCTAATCCGCTCGCTGAGGACTTCACAGGCAAGCTCCAAGAGGCTCAGTCCCAAATCGAGCAACTTCAGCAACAACAGTTAGAAGTAGAGCGTCAAAAGCTCGAGCTCGAGGAAATCAACGCCGCAAAGGATGAATTTCTTCATGGGCAGGTTGAGCTGCACGAAAAACTCAGCACAGCAGTAACATCAATGGACAGGGAAATCTTTGCTACTCGCCAAGAGCTCGATGAACTGGAACAGGCGCGCATCTGTTTCGCCGACCATCTAGAAAAAATCAATCAGCTTAACCCAGACGGTTGGAATAACGAAAGCCTACGCCAAGACCTCACCCGTGCCATTTCCGTTCTCGATCTTGCAGAAGATGAATACGAGCAGGCCCTATCTCACTTTTCCGGCGGCCGCAGCGCTTCTGTGTTCGGCTCTACTGGGAGCAAGCCCAAGCGTGCTAGCACAAGCAGCAATGATAGCGAATTTACAACGATGCTCTGTAACGGATTTGCATTCAACCTGCCAATCGTCGTGATCGGAGTCATTGCATTAATCGTTTACTACGCAGGGTAATTTAAGCCCTTCCCCGTAAACCTGTGCCCTCTTCTCATTACCTTACATGCTTTTTCATAGGCCATGAGCCAAGTAAACCCGCCTAATATTGACTCCTTAAGCGCTCATGAACGTGCCTTAAGAGAACAAATCGCTCAGCTCCAGGACTTTGTTGAGCACGGACCTGAGCGGGAGCGAGTTGCAAGAGAGGAAGAGATGCAAACCTTGCCACCTCCGTCAGACCTACTCGGCAGAAAAAGAGAAAAAGAGTTCATGGAAAAACTCAGCAGAGGTGAGTTAAAAAACCAAAAACGCAATCAAACGAAAAGTGGCTTCCTACTGGCCTTGCTTCTTCTTGCGATCCTCACTCTTGGAATGTGGATATACAGAATCGTCCAATAAGAATTTGGAACGATATTACCCACAAGATCAACACCATCTACAAAGCAATAATCGCTGCCTCATCTGGCCCATTTACTGCTATATAATCATTACTAAAGCATTGTCAGCAGCAGCTATCAATAATGCTTGCCATTGATAAAGTCGCATTTTAATGATCCCAGTCATTACCAAATTAACCCTATTGAGTTCACCCTGATGCACCGTCAATTCTCACATTCAACTATCTGGTCACTAAGGCTTGGTTCGCTTCATTTTATCGCGAATGTTTTCATTCTCATTTTAGGAACATTTTTACTCACCATGGGGGTAATTACCCACACCGATAGATACGCACTCTACGGCTTTCTGGGCTTAAGCCTAGGGGTCATTTCTGTGATGTTTTTTAAGCTTTGTAGTTCCGCGACGACGTGCCCCGTCTGCATCAGTAGAATATGGGCAAACACAGGTTGCCGCAAACATCAGAATTCCAAGAAGTTCATGGGCCTGAGCTACCGCTTGCGCATTGCTGTAAAGATACTTACCCGGCAGCCCTATCGCTGCCCTTATTGTGCTGAGCGCTTCAGTAGCAAGAACGCTATTCGATAGCATTCTTCGTATCCGCAGCCTTTTCTGATATCATCTATACACTGCCTTGTTCCGCGCTTGATTTTCTGATGGTATCCGTCCAACTTCAGTCATGAGCAGTGAGAGAACTGAACAAATCGACGTCCGCTATGTAGCCAAACTTGCAAGGATCGACCTTAACGAAGCTGAGTGCGCAACGTTTCAAGAACAGCTCAGCGCCATCCTTGGTTACATTGATACGCTCAAAGACCTTGATCTAGATGCTACAGATACCGAGGGCCTGCCCGCTGTTGACGACAACTATCTTCGAGAAGACGTCTCTCGACCCAGCCTAAGCCAAAAGGATTTACTGATCAATGCACCAGAAAGCGCCAAGGGCCAGATCCGCGTCCCCAAAGTTGTCGACGCTTAATCTTACAATACCCCTATGGAACTCTCCAACCAAAGTATCACGTCACTCCGCAAGCAACTCACCAGCGGCGACATATGCAGTGCCGATATTATCGGCTCCCTAGCTGATGCTATTGAAAAAAAAGACGGTGAAATTGGCGCTTACCTTTCTCATGATCTTGACGCCGCAAGGGAAGCAGCAAAAACCGCTGACCTCAGCCTACCACTGGGCGGTATTCCTATAGCCATCAAAGACAACATCAATGTCAAAGGGCAGCCTTGCAGTTGCGCCTCTCGCTTCTTGGAGGGCTCCTATACATCACCTTATGACGCTACGGTGATCAGCAAATTACGAGCTGCAGGCGCCATTCTCTATGGCCGCACCAACATGGATGAGTTTGCCATGGGCTCTACCACAGAAAACTCAGCTCTAGGCAATACACGCAATCCGCATGACCTCACTCGCGCACCAGGTGGCTCATCAGGCGGCTCAGCAGCCGCTGTCGCCTCCCACAGCGCCATCGCTGCACTTGGTTCGGATACCGGAGGGTCGATTCGCCAACCCGCAAGCTATTGTGGTGTCGTTGGCCTGAAGCCGTCCTATGGCAGGGTTTCACGCTACGGCTTAGTGGCCTTTGCCTCATCGCTCGATCAAATTGGTCCCATCACACAGAATGTTGAAGACTCCGCACTATTACTCAATGCTATCTCTGGTCGTGACGCTATGGATGCAACATCCCTGAAGCAGCCTGACACTGACTTCACACAAGGGTTAAATGATGGAGTTGCCGGTATGAAACTTGGCCTCCCCAAGGAATATTTTGGCGACGGCATAGATCCCGCTGTGCGTCATCAGGTTGATAAGTCCATCAAAAAACTAGAAGCTGCAGGAGCTAAGCTAGTGGAAATCTCACTCCCCCATACTGAGTATGCAGTGGCTACCTACTACATCATCGCTCCCGCGGAAGCATCATCCAACCTCTCTCGTTTTGATGGTGTTCGTTATGGAAACCGTGTTGAAAACCCCAACGACATCATTGACCTTTATCGCCGTAGTCGTGAGCAAGGCTTTGGCCCAGAGGTAAAACGGCGGATCATTCTTGGCACTTACGTTTTATCCTCAGGTTACTATGATGCTTATTACAATAAGGCCCAGAAAGTAAGGGGCCTCATCAAACGTGATTTTGAGAATGCCTATCAAAAAGTGGATGCGATTCTTTCACCAGTCACTCCCAATGTTGCCCCCGTCATAGGAGCCGACAAGGATAACCCTCTGCAGCAGTACTTGGCAGATATTTTTACCATTTCCGCAAATCTCGCCGGCATTTGTGGCATCAGCGTGCCATGCGGAAAGGTTGCGTCAGACTCTGGCAGCCAGCTACCTGTTGGCCTTCAAATTCTCGGCCCTCACATGGGAGAGCAGGCCATACTTAAAGTGGCAAGGGCGGTCGAATCATCAGACTAGAGAGCCGCACGAAGGATTTGTTGCATCATGTACAAGTCTGCCCGCACGCTAATTGGCAACTGCGACTGCCTCAGCTTTAGGGGCGCTTTGCTGAGTTATTTTGGCAATCACTGCACCTATTGCTGCATTGACAGCTAGCACTTGGTGCTCACGGTTGGTAGCCGTTGTATGATATCGTTCAACACGCTCGATATTGACGCCAAGCCACGCGTCTAAATCTTCCTGACTTGTGTTGGGATGCTGCTCCGCATTGTTGTATTGCAATACGAGTACCGCCTCACCCCAATCTAATCCAATGCGGCTGGCATTGGTCATGAGATTTCCCAATGTCGATTTACACTCCGAGATTTTACTGGGGTCACAGTTAACGACAAAGACCAAAGCATCACAATCTGCCAGTAAAAGTTGCTCAGCAGCTTGGTGTAAAGGCTTACCAGATAATGCCAGCAGCCCCACCCTGATGAAGGGTCCATCGGGAACTGGCTCTGGCCAAATAAATTCTACGCGAACAATTTCAGCTTCAGATACGGACGCAGACCTTATAGCTGACTGATCATATTGCTCAGCTACATGCTTAACGATGTTCTTTTTCCCAGAGTTTGGCTGACCAACAATGGCAATCTTGATGGAAACCTCTCCCGATTTTGGAACCCATTTAGCCATTAGGCATCAAATCTAACATATTAGCAGCCAAATAATTTTTGATTTAGGGTAGCCCCGTTGTCTGGGCCGGCAGATGGGCTAGGCCAATTTGTTAAGCTCTCTTGCAACAATAATCAGAGTTTCCTGAACACCTGGGGCGTAGGGACCTTGCTGTAATACGGCAAGGGTCGTGTCGCCTTCTGTTATGAAGTCAACCGAGCCACTACCAAAGTTAAGTTCCATGAGTTCTGGGTCGCCCAAGCCGAGCGTACTGACTGCTGAACGGAAATCGGACAGCGCTTGCTTTTCTTGTCCTCCAACTGCTGCAACGGTTCCAATTCCTGAGAGGGAACGTGCTCGCTGAATGATTTCGTTCGCATCAAGAATGTGATCCACACCAAAAATAGCACGTATCTCAAGCTGCTGCATACCTGATGATGCCCTAACCTGTTGCTGTGCTACTGGTGAGCTGGACACTTGATGGGCTGCAGGGATCACTGGCGGAACGTCAGGCACTTGATTAATCACAACTTGAGAATGACTTGCTATTTCTGCACCAGATTCTGCTGGCTGATCATCTTGAGATGAGGCTGCATCAGAGTCTTCGCCAAAAGATGCTACGACTGGTTTGAAAGGTGCGGGCACGGCTGCAAAATCTTGTTGAGGCTCAAGGTTGGCTTTGGCCGTTTCGTAATTATCATGAGAATCGGCAACCGCCTTGAAGGGAGAATCGCTTGCTGTGTCAGCCTGCTCTGCATCATCCTGATCAGACTGCTGGCCAAACCCGTCCATTTTAAAAGGTTCATCCGCACCACCTGCTTGAGCTTCATTATCATCACGTGCAAACGGAGAATCCACCGCCCCTTCATCTGTGGCTTCGGGTGTAGATGAATCCTTATTTCCTCCTGATGCGATGCTGAATATTCCTTTCTTAGACATTTCTTAATATGGTTAGTTAGTTGCCGCTGTATGAACTTCAAAACTGAAGTCAATAACCTGTAGGATGGTTACGATAACTCCAGCACTGACTCTATTCAATGTAGCTATAGTTAACTATAACGATTATCTGATAGTTATCCACACAATAATTCATGATTTTTCAACATGGCATTCGCCTCTCTGGGTGAGGCTTAGCTGAGGAAAAATGACTCGTTTGACTGACACCCAATAGCGGTGCTTGAGATGGCTCGTTTACTCCGCCTCTAGTTCATATTTCGCACCGCACTCAACACAGAAAAACCAAATCAGAAGCCATGCTGTCCTCGGTTTATTTTTCGAATGTAAGTTTTCCGCTATCCATCTCAGCACGAATCAAATCACCATCCTTAAACTTACCTTCAAGCACTTCAAGACTCAGAGGATCAAGCAGCTGGCGCTGAATAGCCCGCTTGAGCGGGCGAGCTCCATAAACAGGATCGTAACCTTGGCTTGCAATGAATTCCTTGGCCTCCGGTGAGAGGACAAGACCAATTCCTTGCTTGGCTAGCCGCTGTCGCACGCGCTCCAGCTGTAGCCCGACAATTTCAGTAAGCTCATCACGATTGAGGCGATCAAAAATAATTGTTTCATCAATACGGTTGAGGAATTCCGGACGAAAATGACCACGTAGTGCTTCCGTCACCTTTGCCTCTCTTTGTTCGGCATTTTGCTCATCCATAATAAACTGACTGCCTATATTTGATGTCATGATCAAAACCGTATTCCGGAAATCAACGCTGCGTCCCTGCCCATCTGTAATACGGCCATCATCAAGCACTTGAAGTAACACATTGAAGATGTCGGGGTGCGCTTTCTCAATCTCGTCAAAAAGCACCACCGAGTAGGGATTGCGCCTGACATGTTCACTGAGCTGCCCACCTTCCTCATAACCAACATATCCTGGAGGAGCACCAATCAGACGTGCCACACTGTGTTTTTCCATATACTCGGACATATCGATGCGGACCATCGATTGCTCATTATCAAATAAAAATTCAGCGAGGGCCTTGGAGAGTTCAGTCTTGCCCACCCCTGTAGGACCAAGAAAAAGAAACGAGCCAATAGGCCTGTTCTCATCTTGTAAGCCCGCACGCGCACGGCGCACGGCGTTGGAAACAGCCACAATCGCATTGCTCTGACCAATAACCCTCTCACCGATGCGCTCCTCCATCTTCACGAGCTTTTCTCGCTCACCCTCTTGAAGTCTGCTCACTGGAATACCGGTCCATGAGGATATCACACGCGCAATATCCTCCTCGGTAACCTCTTCCTTAAGGATACGTGAATCAGCTTGGAGATGGGAGAGCTTGTCCTGAGCATCAGCAAGGTCTTTCTCGGCTCCAGGAAGGTCGCCATAGGTGATTTCCGATGCCCGATTAAGGTTGCCGAGTCGCTGAGCTTGCTCGGCCTCGTTTCTAAGTTCTTCAATGCGTTCTTGAGCATTGCGTACAACGTCAATGACATCCTTCTCGTTTCTCCACCTCGCCATTAAAGTGGCAGATTCTTCTTTAAGATCAGCCATTTCTTCAATGACCTTTCCAAGTCGAGCGGCGCTGGCATCATCGTTTTCTTTTTCCAGAGCTTGGCGCTCCATTTCAAATTGCATCACCTGACGCTCGATGCGGTCAATTTCGGTTGGCACGGAGTCGAGCTCAATTTTAAGTCGAGCAGCTGCTTCATCAATAAGATCAACCGCCTTATCGGGCAAAAAGCGATCTGCGATGTAGCGATCCGATAAATTGGCGGCGGCAACAAGTGCTCCGTCTTTGATGCGAACCCCGTGATGGACTTCATAACGCTCACGCAGACCTCTCAGAATGGCAATGGTGCTCTCAACGCTAGGCTCTTCACAACGCACTGGCTGAAAGCGGCGTTCGAGTGCCGCATCTTTTTCAATGTACTTCCTGTATTCATCAAGTGTCGTTGCGCCAATGGCATGCAGTTCACCGCGAGCTAGCTGCGGCTTTAGGAGATTGGATGCATCCACTGCCCCCTCGCTGGCACCAGCCCCAACAATGGTGTGCAACTCATCAATAAATAAGATGATCTCACCCTCTGATTCCGTCACCTCTTTGAGGAAGGCCTTGAGTCGATCCTCAAACTCGCCTCGATACTTGGCTCCAGCAATCATGCCGCCAAGATCCATCGAAATTAAACGTTTATTCTTCATCGAATCGGGCACGTCCCCGCTAATGATGCGGCGAGCAAGCCCCTCAACGATGGCCGTCTTGCCTGTGCCAGGCTCGCCTATAAGAACTGGGTTGTTTTTGGTCCGTCTGGACAAAACCTGCATAATTCGGCGAATTTCTTCATCACGGCCAATGACCGGATCAATCTTTCCCTCGCGCGCTTTCGCGGTGAGGTCTGTGCCATACTTTTCTAAAGTTTGATATTTCCCTTCAGGATCCTGATCGGTCACCTTTTGACTGCCTCGGATATCCTTCAGTGCGGCATCTGCCTTGGCCCGGTCTAGGCCCGCCTCCTTGAGCATTTTTCCTGCTGGCGAATCAGCATCCAGGCTACCTAGCAAAAAGTGCTCAACACTCAGGAAATCATCCCCCATTCCCTCTCGAACCTTATCGGCAGCATCAAGGCTAGAACGCAAGCCGTAGCTCATCTGTGGCTGTGCTGCGGCCCCTTGGATACTGGGTTCACGCTCCAAAGCATTGATTGCCTCAGCCTTAAGACGCGTTACGTCAATACCCGCCTTCTCTAGGATAGGCACAACAATGCCACCCTCTTGTTGGAGCAGTGCAATCAAGACATGCAGGCTTTTCAACTCAGCATGTGCAGAGCGCGATGCCAGCTGCTGCGCAGCTTGTAGTGCTTCCTGAAATTTAGTGGTAATTTTATCAAGTCCCATAGTGTTGTTGGTTATATGTGTAAATAGAGATTCTTTATGAGGCAACATTAGCTTAATGTCGCGACTTTTGTTCTAAAGGTTAAGCGTCATCATAGCAATTTTTTGTTCACTTATTTGGAAAATATTTCGGCCTCTTTTTACTCGATTATTACTCATCTCGCTGGCTAGGCCATTGAAAAACTTCAAACTTCACCCTTGCAACAGACTAGCTCTCCAGCATATCCACCAGCATGTCCAAGGCCCTGCCACCCAAGCCCCGCAGTCTGAGCCAGAAAAAGAGCGCTATCACAATAGTAGCCTCGCAATACAATGCTGAGTTTACTGATGCCTTAGTGGAAAACACCCAACAGGAACTTAGCGAGCTCAATCCAAACATTCAAATCAACACCATTCGTGTGCCGGGAGCTTTTGAAATACCCGTGCTCGTAGAGTCTGTCATGCAACAGCAGAAGCCTGCATGCGTCATTGCTCTTGGCTTGATCATTCGAGGTCAAACTGCTCATGGCGATATGGTTGCAGAGAGCGTGACTCAGTCCCTCCAACAAATAGCGGTCTACCACGTCACCCCCGTCATCCATGAAGTGATTTTATGTGATGACACCAAGCAAGCTTATGCAAGGTGTATTGGCAGCAAGTTAAATCGAGGCAAAGAAGCTGCCAGAGCCGCTGTCGCGATCATCGAGAGCATCAATCAAGTTCAGCGTAGCAGCACGCGCATATTCCCCCACAAGGCGTAATGGCTATACTCAAACGTCGTAATATCCGAGAAGCTGCAATCCAGTTTCTCTACTTAGCTGACCTAGAAGACGGTCCCGAGGCCACTAATATGCAAGAAGCCTTCTGGCAAATGCTCCAGGAGAGCAGCCTGAAAAAGCTCAATCTAGCAAAAGCCAAGGCCATCCTCCATATTGCACAGGGGCGAGATGGGCGCATACTCAAACTCAATCAACTGGCATCGGCTATTCAGCCTGAACTTGCGGCGGGGAGCAGCACGAAAGATGTCATTGCCCCACTCACAGAACTCCTCACCCAAGAGGACAAGCTAAGCAGCCGTATCGAGGCCCTCAAATCATTTTTGCAGAACAAAAGTGATAACCCAGTACCCGATCAAATGATTCAAGATGCCATGAACGTCAATCATAGCCTCATTCACGCTAGATTAACATGGGCTGAAACATCATCTGATCACCCAGATTGGGCAATAAAACTTGAGGCAATCAACGCGACTATCGCCCATCTGACAAGATCATCCCAAAGGCTTGCCTCTATTGATGATCCAGACTCAACCATCGTTGACTTTGCCCATCTCCGAACAAGCAGCTCAGAGCTATCGACTTTTCGCAGAGAAACCCAAGAGCTCGTCGCTCATATTCTGCAACACAAGGAGGAGATTGATGCTTCCCTCGCCGGCGTGATCGAAAACTATGCGCCACAGCGTGTCGATCCTGTCGACCGAGCCATCCTCAGACTCGCTACTTATGAGCTGAAAATGTCAGATGATATTCCTCGTGCTGTCACCATCAATGAGGCGATAGAAATAGCTAAGAAGTTCGGCACCAACGAATCTGCCCGCTTTATTAACGGCGTCCTAGATGCGCTCTAAGCATCAAGTCCTATAAAATTACAGGGACATGCTTGCATCCTGAAAGTCTTAGAGACATTTGGGAGTATCAAAGTATAGTAGATTATGGGCCATACAACAGGTTCCAGCTTGCAGCGGTCATGACGAAGTGGTTTGATCTTTCCTAAGGAAGATGATCCAAATGATCAGGAGACTCGCCCTGCGTCTACCACACACCATCCAATGAGCAAACAATGAGCAAAACGATTGAAATTCATGGAGAAAACAACATCCCCGAAGAGGGAGCTCTTGTTATCCCTGGCCGTCTCGATTTCAATCAAATGCTATTACTCGAGCAAATCTTTGCTGGCCGCAACATCACCTGGCTTTGCGAGGAAAATATTGTTCTCGATGACTCCGTTCGCGGCTACCTGGAACAGGACGGAATTACTGCAGTTGCCTTCTCAGCCGAGGATGAGGCCCCAGAGATTATTGGCAAAGCACTAGCAAAAAATCTACAGGAAGGTCAGCTAATCGTCTATCTTAGCGGGCTTGTCAGCGTACGTGAAGGCGAATGCCGGCATCTATTGGCAAAAAACCTCAAACAGCTCTGTGCATTTGGACTTCCTGTTCTGCCGCTAGCCGTGGCTAAACCAACCGAGCTTGCATACTCTCCCGAGAACCTCAATAGGCTGCCCGCCAACATCTTTTCTTTTGCCCCCCTCATACCTGCCCATGGCGTCACGGTAGCCGCATGGCAACAAGCCGTTCATGCTGCTGATGAGGTGTGGTTCTCAGCCCGAGCATTCCTCAATGACTCTCTTCCGGTGGCTATACTCAATGGCATTAAGAAACACGGCTCTACGACCACACTCTATGATGGCACAGACGATTCAGCCACCAGCTTCGATAAACTACTTGGGGCAGCGATTGCATTAGCTGGAGTCATCAAAAAACAAACTAAAAAAAGGCGTGTTGGCATTCTCCTTCCTCCGGGAAAAGGCGGCATGATAGCGAACCTCGCTGTTGTCTTCGCCGGCAAAATACCAGTCAACATCAACTTTACCTCCAGCCAAAGTGCCATTCATTCATCAATCCGTCAGTCCGGAGTGGATAAATTCATCACTGCTGACCCCTTCGTTCGCAAGGCTCCATCGTTTCCCTGGCCACCTAACCGCGACCTCATTTTCATTGAGCGAGTTCTACCCACCATCAAGAAGAAGATCATTCGCTGGATCATCCTGAGTAAGATCCTGCCCACACCTGTAATCATCAAAATCCTCGGCCTCTCAGACCTGCAGGGTGATGACGAAGCCATTCTCCTGTTCACATCGGGATCATCTGGCGAGCCCAAGGGTGTACCGCTCACGCACCGCAACGTGCTTGCCAATGTCTGCCAATTTGGTTGTAAAATCCAACTGAGCCATCAGGCCAAGATTCTTGGCTGCCTGCCACTATTCCATTCCTTTGGAAGCACTGTGACATTGTGGTATCCCTGCATCGAAGGCATTAACCTAATCACCTATCCAAACCCACTTGAAACAAAACGCCTCGCCGAACTAATCGGCATGCACAGCGCCAATTTATTGCTTTCTACGCCCACATTCTTGCGCGGTTACATGCGCCGCGTAAAACCCAATCAACTACAGTCACTCGACTACGTGATTACAGGTGCTGAAAAACTCCCTCAATCGCTCGCCGAATCATTCCAAGAAAAATTTGGCATCCTACCCATGGAGGGATATGGGTTAACAGAGACCTCCCCTGCTACGAATGTTAATCTGCCTGACCCTCCAAGCGAAGCTGATGCCCCCATCATCAGTACTAATCGTAGTGGTTCTGTCGGCAAATTCCTGCCGGGGATTGCTGTCAAAATGACGGATCCCGCTACCGGAAAACCATGCCCCATTGATACTCAAGGAACCATATGGTTGCGTGGCGCCAACGTTTTCCCCGGATACCTAGATAACCAAAAAAAGACTAATGAGGTGATCACTGACGGCTGGTTCAACACGGGTGATATCGGCCGTGTTGACGAGGACGGCTTTTTGTTTATTGAAGGACGTCTCTCACGCTTCTCAAAAATAGGAGGTGAAATGGTTCCCCACGAAACCATCGAAGCCGCAATCATCAAGCTTCTGGCTCTAGATCATGAGACCGAGCGTCGCATTGCCGTTGTCGGCATTCCCGATGTGCAAAAGGGCGAGGCGATCGCCTTACTCACAACCGTCTGTGGAGAAACATTCCAGCAAGAATGCATCGATCTTCGCTACAAACTCATGGACACAGGTTTGCCCAGCCTCTGGTGCCCAAAAATGTTTATTCCAACGGATCATATCCCTATATTGGCCTCGGGCAAACTAGACATCAAAGGTTGTCAGGAACTTGCCCAACAACACATATGAAAACTTTGATTTTCATATTACTCTCAGTGACATGGGCGAATGCCCAGATACCCGCAGACTGCACTCAAGTAGTTGTTGGTATCTCAAATGGATGGAACTCCTCACATGCCTCCCTCACCCTGTATGAGAAAAGAGGCGGGACTTGGGAAGTGGCTGTTAAAACATGGCAGGCAAGACTGGGGGAAAACGGCCTTGCTTGGGGACGCGGCCTTCACCCCATCATCAAGTCATCAGCACCCATAAAAATCGAGGGTGACAAACGTGCCCCAGCAGGGATTTTTAAAATTGGCGGTGCTTATGGATATGCGTCAAAAATTACCCATCATCAAAAGTTACCCTACCGCCAAATCACACCCAACGACCTCTGGGTAGAGGATCAAACATCACCTCACTACAATAAGCACCTGATCATCAACAGCCTGCCCAAAACGAGATGGCAGCAAAAAGCGCAAATGAGGCAACATGATGATGCCCACTCACTCAAACTCTACATAGGGCACAATGATGCCATACTTGGAGGCAAACCTATTCCGGGACGAGGCTCAGCCATTTTTTTCCATATCTGGCGAGATGCTGGCGACAGAGCAACAGCGGGATGTACTACTATGCCAAAGACCGTGTTGACAAAACTGATCGCACGCATCGACCCAGATCAAAGGCCACTCTATGTTCTACTTCCTCAATTTGAGTATCAACGTTTAAAAAAAAGCTGGCGGCTTCCCTAAACTAAGGTCTAGTTCTATTTAACGATCATCACGCGCCCTATTTACGATGCTATCTTTTTCAAGCTGTTGGAATAATTCACGCCACTCGGAAGGTGATGAAATGATTGATGAAATAGTCAATCTCGGCTTTGAGGACATTGAACTGAGTCATGGCATGACGATCAGTAAATTACCCGGTATCCAAAAGGCTTACCAACAGGGAAAGTTTCGCTGCTCGGGAGTTCACAACTACTTCCCCTCACCTGTCGAGGTCATGATCGACGCGCCGGATGCTTATGAGTTTAGCTCACACCGCCCCTATGAGCGCGCTCGTGCCATGGAGATGACGCTGCGCACCTTGGAGCTGGCTGCTGAATTCGATGCCAAGTATGTGGTCATGCATATGGGGTCTGTCCCGATGCCATCTAAGAAATGGACTAAGCGGCTTACCCGCATGCTTAAAGATGGCCATCAACTGGAGCGCAGCTTTGCAAAGCACAAACTGAAATTTGTTAAGAAGCGTGAGAAAATAGCCCCGCTCTATTATCAGCGAGCCATTGAGGCGCTCGAACAACTCTCCGAAAAAGCCGCGGAACTCAAAATCCCACTAGCGATCGAATCACGCAGCCGATATGAAGATGTTCCCAATGAATCGGAAATGGTTCGCCTACAGGAACACTTCAAAGACAATCCTTGGGTCGGTTATTGGCATGACTTCGGGCACGTTCAACTGAAACACAATCTCGGATTTTTAGATCATGATCAATGGCTCGAAAAAATGGCACCCTATCTTATTGGCTGCCATGTCCACGACGTCTACTGGCCAGATCGCGACCACCGCGTTCCGCTCACCGGCGAACTTAATTTCGAAAAACTGCTTCGACACGTTGATCCCAAACTACCCTTGGTATGGGAACTTTCACCCACACGTGAGGCAGACCAGATCAAGGAAGCGCTTCAAGTGTGGAAAGCTAAATTCCCTGAAACATTGGGCGCTTAGAGCCCCATGACAGCTCTGATAGCCTCCCGCTTCAACCTGAGTTCACGCCACTCATTGACCAAGCGGGACGCCTCAATGACACCACAGCCAGAGGGCACAGCAACATCGCTGCCCTGCCAATGGATGCCTCTAATGGCTACAAGCGAAGTGAACAATCCGTCTTTGAGGAGGCCAAACGGGGCACCAAAACAGGGCGGGCAATCCAAGCGGTTTCGCCAACTTGAAAGAAGATCCAAGGTCTCCTGAGTGCGCGGTAAAGGCCCTAATGCTGGGGTCGGGTGCAGTCTTTTAATGAGTTCATCAACACCCCTCTCAGCAAACAGCTCCACATTAATGGGAGTGTGGAAATGCACTAACTGGCCTAAGTCGAGGATGCTCCTATCGCTGCGCTCAACTGTGCCAATATCTGATAGTTTAGCGACCATGGTCTGTGCCACAAATTCATGCTCTCGGATCTCTTTCCCATCCACAGCAAAGACTGCGCGTTCATCGGTTTTTGCTGTTCCCGCTAACGCCATCGTTTTGAGCGATCGACCATCTTGCTCAAAGAGCAACTCAGGAGTCGCACCGCAAAATCCGCTTCCATCACGACTCCAACCATAACTGTAAAAGGGCGCCCCTAAATGTTGCATTGCAGCAAGCAACGTATCTCCATCCCCCTTGATTAGCCGACCTCTCTCTGTTGCCACTGGTACTGATTTCTCAATGACCCCTTTAACAATCATATCGTTAATCTCGGCAAAAACACCAGCAAAGCTGTCCGCCTCGAGTTTATCCCACACTATTTCTAGTTCATCTTTACAATAGCCAATATCAGCCAAGCTAGTAACCTCAATGATTTCAGCAGGCACCTTCCACGGTTGATCACAAGTCAGTGCGAAATCGTTGACATAAAATGCCGTGGTATTCTCTGGTGCTACTTTAAATTCCTCAAAGGGACCAAGCCCGACAATATAATTGCCATCTCCTGCTTTCATAAAAGCCATACCCTCGCTTTGTCCTGGACTGTGCACGCACCTAATCAATAGCGACAATGCACTTAGTCCAAGATTATTTTAACTCTAAGCACATTTGGTATTTGGTATTTAGTATTTGTGAATTAGAAGTGGTACATGGGTCGCATCCCTGAAGAGACTATTGAACAGGTACTTGCCGCCACTGATATCGTGGATTTGGTAGGCTCCTACTTACCCTTGAAGCGTTCCGGCTCCAACTTCAAAGCAAATTGCCCTTTTCATAATGAGAAGACCCCTTCTTTTATGGTCAATCCGGCAAGGCAGTCCTACCACTGTTTTGGCTGTGGTGAAGGCGGTAATGCCATTAGCTTTGTCATCTCTTACGAAAACCTGCCCTTCCCCGACGCCATTAAAAAGCTCGCTAATCGGGCTGGCGTTGTCGTCCAAGAGGACGCCTATGATCCAGAAGCCGATAAACGAAGAAGGAGAAAGTCTCGTCTTCTAGAACTACACAATCAAGCTGCACGCTTCATGCATCAAGTGATGATGGAATCACCAGATGCTCTACATGCGCGTGATTACTTAAAATCACGAGGTTATGGCAAGGGCATGGCAGAGAGGTGGGTTGTTGGCTGGATGCCTGAAAACCCTAATACCTTTCTGAACTGGGCTCGTGAACAAGGTTTTACTGGGCGTGAGTTATGCGAGAGCGGGCTGGCCGCGCTAAAAAATGAGAACAACGCTCGTTCAGGTATCTACGTGCGCTTCCGTGATCGGCTGATGTTTCCCATCCATAATGATTATGGTGACATCATCGCCTTCAGCGGCAGGCAACTTCGTGAGGACCCTAATAGTGGCAAATACATCAACTCTCCAGAGACTCAGCTTTTCAAAAAATCGAAGGTGTTTTTCGCTCTTGATAAAGCACGGCGCCATATGACTAAAGATAAATATGCTTTATTATGTGAGGGCCAAATCGATGTCATCGCCTGCCATGAGAGTGGCATAGGCAGCGCTATCGCCACCCTAGGAACGGCATGCACACCCGATCACGCACGTCTGCTCAAGCGTTACACAAACGATGTGGTGATTTGTTTTGATGCTGATGCCGCGGGATTTAAGGCCGCTGATAAAGCCTTCTCGATTCTAGCTCCTGAGGGCATGCATATTCGCATGGTGATCATGCCTAAGGG
>JAFMDE010000192.1 GCA_017857425.1 Akkermansiaceae bacterium | reverse complement strand
GAATGGCTCGTGCACCTCTTCGAGTGTTGAGGCGTCTTCACCAAGGGCGACGGCTAGGGTGGAGAGCCCCACGGGACCTCCATTGAATTTATAGATGGTGGCTTCGAGAATGCGTTTGTCCATTTCATCAAGGCCATCGGCGTCGATCTCGATCATGGCTAGGGCATCGTGGGCAATCTGCGGGGTGATGGCGCCGTCAGCACGGACCTGGGCGAAATCACGCACCCAGCGCAATAAATTGTTGGCAATACGGGGGGTGCCTCGTGAACGTGAGGCGATTTCCATTGCGCCATCTTGTTCAATATTGACATCCAGTAAGCCTGCCGAGCGCCGAATGATGTGGGCGAGTTCCTCGGCGGCGTAGTAGTCGAGTCGGTTAACGAGGCCGAAGCGTGAGCGCAGTGGGGAGGTCAGCATGCCAGCACGGGTGGTGGCTCCTACGAGGGTGAATTTAGGCAGGTTAAGCTGGATGCTGCGGGCAGATGGGCCGGAGTCGATGATGATATCGAGCCGGTAATCTTCCATGGCAGGGTAGAGGTATTCCTCGATGGCTGGGTGCAGCCGGTGGATTTCATCAATGAAGAGGATGTCACCTTTTTGGATATTCGTGAGGATGCCAGCGAGGTCTCCGGCTTTTTCAATCTGCGGGCCAGAGGTGGTGTGCAGGTTAGTGCCGGTGGCATTAGAGATGATATTAGCCAGGGTGGTTTTACCGAGGCCGGGAGGGCCAGAGAGGAGAATGTGCTCGAGCACATCATCGCGCATCTTGGCAGCCTCAACCATGAGCATGAGTCGCTCGGTGACTTTTTCTTGGCCGTGGAATTCTTCAAATCCCGGAGGTCGCAGGGACTGCTCGAATTTTTTATCCGGTGAATCGTTGGTCTGCTGATAGAGGGATTCTGTCATGATAGGTGACGCGCGTCAGGGGCAGGGTGAGTGCGGGTAAGGAAGCCGGACATTAGCGAAGAAGGTCTTCCTCATAGAAGACGCGGAATCCTGCCTGATGCAGCACGGACATCCCAAAGCGGGTATCCTCGAGGTGCATCGCCATGAGGGTTTTGCCCTCGGGGTGAGGCATGAGAGAATAGGCAAAATCGACATTGGTTTCAGCAGCGCGTAAGACATCAAGGGCCTCGGCGAGACCACGACCTGACTCCCTGAGAGCGATGACGGCAATTTCTGAAGTGGTGTGCGGGATGCCTTTTTCCATGAAGATGCGCATGGTGGTATCTGGGTCAGAGACGACTAGGCGGGTCACGGCGGCATCACGAGAATCCTGGATACTGAGACCGATGACTTCGATGTTTTCTGACCTCAGTAGGCGCACTAGCGAGCTCAGCGCGCCAGCACGGTTTTTGAGCATCACAGAAAACTGGATGGGAAGGGTACCGTTGGGTTTTATTTCACAGTCGGGCATGTGACCGCGGCAGAGTACCACGGTTAGCGGCGGATTATAACCTTAAAATGTGGTGATTTTACAGCGGCTGCTGAGCGAAAGCAGTAGGGAGCCACCGAGGCGTTTAGTTACTCGGGATGAACTTGATGTCGCGTAGGTTGATCGGCGCCCATGAGGAGGCGTCGGCTGGTCGCAGGGTGAGCTGGATACTTTCAGCATTGGGGAAGGTGACTTCGCCGATGTTGTAGGTTTGGAAGTTGTTGTCACCACCGGTGCCGGGGACGTGCACGTAGTGGGTTTTGATTTTCCCGCAGACCACGGCGAGGGTGGAGTCGGCTTTTTTGGCTGAGGTAGTGAGCTGGATGGTGTAGGTGCCGGGGCTGTCAATTTCCAGTGGCCAGGTGATCGATGAGTCGATGGTGAGGTTGGTAATGGTATTGTCTTCACCTTGCTTTTCCAGAGTAGCGGACCCTTTGATGGTGGCTTGATCTGTGGCGAAGGTCATGGTACCTGGAATCTTAATTTCAGATTGGTTGGCGAGAGCAGGACCATAAAGAACACCTGTAACAGGGCTATCAAGGGTCAGCTTGATGATCGATACGTGAGCGTTGCGGGCATCAGCGGGCACAGTGATGGAGACGGTTTTTGCCTGATCGTCTTGTGTGTAGGGGATGGCTTGACCGTCAATCGTTGTTGCTGAGGTAATCTGCTGGGGCAGGGCGTTGAGCACGAGGGGCTCATCGGTGGGGTTAAAGAGATGGAGGTAGACGGTGTTGCCGCGGTAGCTTGCTCCACCCCAGCTGCCATTGATCCATGGGCCGCCACGGGTGTCGTAAATAGCCTCGTTGTATGTGGCCATCCATGGGGCGAGGCCTTCAAGAATGGCTTTTTCTTCTGGCTTGAGTGAGCCGTCTGGAAGTGGGGCCAGGTTGAGCAGCATATTGCCGTCTCCGGTGACGCATGAGGAGAGTAGCTGCAGGGTCTCGGTGAGCGAGCGGGTCTCGGCACCGGTGCGGTAGGACCAACCGCCGTGGTCGGTGTGAGGAGAGAGGATCATGCAGGATTCCCAAGCACGTCCGTGTTGGAAAGCACCCATGCGATTTTCTGGGGTGTCATAGTCACCGAGGCGAAGGGCTTTGTATTCTTCTGGGATGTCCTTGATGCCTTTGGCGGCACGGTTGTTGACCAGCAGCTGTGGGTTGTTGGCATACATTTTCTGGTAGAGACGAGGAATGGTGTATTGGTCCCAGTTGCCGAAGCAGTGATCGAACCAGACCATGTCTACGGGGCCGTATTCATTGAGCAGCTCCTCGACCTGATTTTCGTAGTAGTCGTTGTAAACTTTGTTGTCACCTTGGAGGTAGTCGGGGTGAGTCCAGTCACGAGTGCTGTAGTACCAGCCGATCTTGAGATCATGTTTTTTACCCGCCTCTTGCATCATGCGCACAGGGTCACCTTGGTAGGGGGTGTCGGCGATGGAGAAGTGCTCTGGGTATTCTGACCCTTCAGCGAAACGTTTTTCCTTAGTGGGCCACATGCTGAAACCGTCGTGGTGCTTGGTAACAAAGACGAAGTACTTCATGCCGGCATTTTTAGCCAGGCCCATGAGCTCATCGGCGTTGAAATTGGTTGGATTGAAATTTTTGTAGAGGTTCATGTAGGTCTCGCGAGGCACGACCTTATGTTTGTCGCCACCTTCGATGCGATCCATCATGCTCCAGCTGATTTCCTCACCACTGATAGCGGCAGGGCCCCAGTGGATAAAGAGGCCGAACTTTGCATTGCGGAACCACTGAAGGCGCTCTTCGAGCTGCTCTGGGGTTTCGTTGAGTTGAGGTGTTGGGGCTGGCTCTGCAGGGATTGTAGGTGCAATGACCTCAGAGGGGGGAGGACAGCAGTCGCCGGTGTGGCCTGTATCAGAGGTGTTCTTTTTTTCGCATGACTGAAAGGCAAGCGTGGGAAGGATCAGTGAGAGAGTCAGTATTTTGGTCGTTTTCATGGGCTA
>JAFMDE010000191.1 GCA_017857425.1 Akkermansiaceae bacterium | reverse complement strand
TCTCTCGCCTACTTGCAATGGGACAAGCAAGGCACCACCCCAGACTTCAAGTAATGCCTTCAATCAACTCAAAGATAGACATCCTGCACATCCCCACCTACGGGCTGGGAGCGCCCGAGAAGAACCCCGTGTTCTTTGAAAAACGCGTCTATCAGGGATCGTCTGGCAAGGTCTACCCTGTGCCTTTTATCGACAAGGTCGATCAGGATAGCCCTCCCGAACCCGTCTCATACCAGGCCGCGCATCTGGAAAACAAGTTCGTACGTCTGGTGATGCTACCGGAAATTGGCGGCCGCATTTTCCTCGGCCAGGACAAGCTGAATGACGACTACGATTTCTTCTACCGTCAGGATGTCATCAAGCCAGCACTCGTCGGTCTGGCCGGGCCATGGATTTCCGGAGGGGTCGAGTTCAACTGGCCTCAGCACCATCGACCGGGCACCTACATGCCCTGTGATGTGCACTTGGCAGAAGCAAAGGATGGCTCCCACACTGTTTGGCTCTCCGAGCACGACCCGCTCAACCGCATGAAGGGCATGCACGGCATCCGACTGCGCCCTGAGAGTTGTCTGGTGGAACTCAAGGCCCGCCTCTATAACCGCACCCCCTTCACACAAACGTTCCTCTGGTGGGCAAATGTCGCCGTCAAGGTGCATGAGCAGTACCAGAGTTTTTTCCCGCCGGATGTGCATTACGTGGCTGACCACGCCGTGCGGGCGCAAAGCTCCTTTCCTATCGCTAAAAATGACTACTACGGTGTCGACTACGCCGTGCGGGAGGATGCCAATGACCTGAGCTGGTACAAAAACATCCCAGTGCCGACCAGCTACATGGTCTGTGATACGCGCTTCGATTTTTTTGGCGGCTATGACCACGAGGCACAGGGAGGCTTCATCCACGTCGCCAACCGTCACATTGCTCCCGGCAAAAAACAATGGACCTGGGGAGACCATGCCTTCGGACACAGTTGGGACCGTGAACTGACGGATGAGAATGGCCCTTACATCGAGCTGATGGCGGGCGTCTACACCGATAACCAGCCGGACTTCTCCTACCTGCTTCCCTACGAGACCAAAACCTTCAGCCAGTACTGGTGGCCGTATCAAAAAATCGGCCCAGTACAGAATGCAACCAAGGAGGCCGCTGTGCGACTAGTACACAATGAGGAAGACGAAGACGGCAGCCTCGATCTCGGCGCTGTGGTTTCCCGGAAGTATGACAACGCCCGCATCATCCTGCGCGAGGGCGAGAGCATCCTCATTGACGAGCGCTTTGACCTCTCTCCCGACACCCCGTGGCAAAAGCAGAACTTTCCCTACCAAGGAGATCAAATTCAGTCACTGCTGCTGACTGTGGAAAGCGACGCCAAGGTCCTACTCGTCTCCTACCAGCCCGTCGATGTGGATGCCCTTGAGCGGCAGCGCGAGCTGGCCACCGAGCCACCCATGCCTGAGGAGCTGGATAACATTGAGGAACTCTACCTGACCGCAGAACATCTCGAACAATACCGCCACCCCACCCGCTACCCAGAGCTCTACTGGGAGGAGGTTCTCCGCCGTGATCCGCATGACGCACTTACTAATATCGCCTACGGACGCAAGAAACTAGCGCGTGGATTATTGGCAGAAGCGCAGAGCCATTTCCAGACCGCGATCAAGCGCCTTACCCACCGTCACCCGAATCCTTACACCGGCGAGGGGCACTACTATCTGGGCCTTTGCCTACGCTATAAAGGACAGCACACAGAGGCTTATGCCGCCTTCTACAAAGCAACCTGGAACTTCGAATGGCGTGCCGCTGCTTATTACGAGCTCGCCACACTCGACTGCATCAAGGGTGATTATGAGGCCGCCATCGATCACTGCGAGACATCCCTCGATACCAATCGCCAGAACAACAAAGTGCTCGTCATCAAAGCACTCGCCCTGCAAAAACTTGGGTGCAGTGAACAGGCCGCCGAAGTGCTGCAAACCCTGCTGGCAAACGATCCACTTGACCACTGGGCACGCTACGCTTCAGGGGACCTCGACGGTTTCCTCAGCAAGAGCCGCAATGACGCGCAAACCATACTCGACCTCGTTTACGATTTCGCGGACGCCGGCTTCAGGCAGGAAGCGATCAACCTCCTGAAACTTCATCACGCAAACGAGGTCAGCCCGGTGCAAGTTCCCAACCCGCTCGAAAGGTCACAGCTCACCCATTATGCTCTCGCGTGGCTGCAAGACGATGAGGACATGTTAGATCGCGCCAGAGCCCTCGCACCAGATTACTTTTTCCCCTCCCGTCTGCACGACCAGCTCGTGCTTGAGTGGGCACTCCGCCAGGAAGGTCATGACGACAACGCCGCCTATGGACTGGGCAATTATTTCTATCACCTCCAGAGACACGAAGAAGCCATCACATTATGGGAGCAAGTCACCCCCTTTGCCACCGTGTGCCGCAACCTTGGCATCGCATACTGGAACGTGCGCCGTGATGGCCCCGCTGCCAGGAATGCCTATGAACAAGCGATCAGCATCGACCCGGTCGATGCGCGTATCTTTGCCGAGTATGATCAACTCCGGGCCAAGCTGGGAGACTCTGCAGAGGATCGACTCGCATCACTGCTTGCCCATCCGGACCTCGTTAACCAGCGGGATGATGCATCCATTGCCTTGGCCGAACTCTACAACCAGACAGGTGCCCCGGAACAAGCCCTACAACTCCTGCAAGAGCGGTCCTTCCATCCCTGGGAAGGCGGTGAGGGAAAAGTACTGCGCCAATACACCAGCGCGCACATACTACTGGGCCAACACGCACTCGAGGCAAACGATGCACATCTCGCTCTGGAGCACTTCGGAAAGGCCATGAGCCCGCCTGAGAACCTTGGAGAAGCCTACCACCTGCTCCAGGCCAAGGCTGACGTCAGCTACTGGACTGGCATGGCACTCAAGGCACTGGGGCGTAGCCCTGAGGCCGACGCCGCCTTCCAGGCCAGTACGCATGAGGCAGGGGACTTCCAGGCCATGGCCGTTACCGAGCACTCAGAACTTTCTTACTACCGGGGTCTTTCACTCATTGAACTTGGAAGGCACGATGACGCGGCCATCTTGTTTGAGGATTTGAAATCCTTTGCTCAAAAAGAGCTCACAACCCCCGCCAAAATCGACTACTTTGCCACCTCGCTGCCACTGCTGCTTGTCTTTGAAGATGATCTGGATCAAACCAAACAAAACCATGCCCAGAACCTGATCGACCTAGCAGAGCAAGGCTTGCAGCAAATTCGATAGATCCCCTCCCCCAATACACATGGACGTTGTAACGATGATCATGAAAAACCACACACCACTCTTTCTCCTCTGCCTAGCGCTGTTCAGCCCGGGCTGTGGCAAAACAAACCAACAAGAAGAGGGCGCCACCTCATCGGC
>JAFMDE010000190.1 GCA_017857425.1 Akkermansiaceae bacterium | reverse complement strand
CCGTTTATTGATGAAGCAGACTGGCCAAGAGCTAGCGGCATTGGTATCTCACTTATTTAACGAGTCACCCTCTGATGCCACCAATCGTGGTGCATGGGCTCGTGACTGGCAGCTTAAGGTTCCTGAGTTGAAGAATCGTTATACGGGTGAGGACGCGATCAATATTTCTCCATCAGCGATCAAGGACTACCTCGATTGCCCGTTTCGTTTTTTCCTCAAGCGCATTGTGAAAATGAAAACCTACGATGCCAACAAACGCGAGATGGACGCTCTCGATTTTGGCAAGCTCTGCCACCATGTGCTCGATGAATTTGGAGCTGACGAAGCCATACGTGATTGTTCAGACGCCTCAGAGATTGAGAGTTATTTCACTGAGCATCTGGATGCCGTCATGCAACAACGCTATGGCAAAAACCTGCCTTTGCCACTGATGGTCCAGCTTGAGAGTGCGCGTGAACGGCTGCGAGCATTTGCCAGAATACAAGCGGCTGACCGTGCTAATGGATGGTGTATCGTCGAGACAGAATACAAAGTGGGAGGTCAGAGAGGGGATCACTGGCAGATTGCAGATCACTCGGTAACCATGGCGATTGATCGGATTGACCGTCATGAAGATGGCAAGCAATGGCGGGTGTGGGATTATAAGACATCAGGTAAGGCTAAGCAGCCTGATAAAGCGCACCTTAGAACTTGGCGTGAGGATGAGAATCGGCCTCAGCTGGGAGATTTAGTAGGTACGTCTAGAACGCAACTCGGCTGGGCTGAAGTTCAGCTGCCCATGTATGCCGCGTTTACTCAGCAGTGTTTTAATACTGGGGAGCTTCCGCAAGTAGGCTATATTAATCTGCCGAGGGCGATCAGTGATGTTGCCTTTGCTCCATGGCATAAATTTGACCAATCCGTGCTCGAGCATGCGATGAGCTGGGCAGAGGCCGCTGTGGAAAAAATCAGGGCTGGAGACTTTGCTCAAGCGGCTCACTATCCTGTCAAAATGCGTGAGTGGGATGATTTTGCTGAGCTAGCACCAGACGGTCTCGAGTCTGCGTTTGGCTTGCCAGGTGCATGAAGGTCGTAAAATAATCATTTGAATGACGCCCCATAAGGGTTCATGATTTTGCCCTATGCCTCCCCATTCTGAAAATCAGAAAAAGAATGACCCGCATGAAATTGAGGGTATTAAAAGCCGTCATGGTAATGCTACCACTTTCCCGTGGTTCAGGGTGTCCATTCTTGTGTTGTTATGTGGCTCGATCGCTTTGCTGTTTAGTCCTCTTTCAGAGAATTTATATCGTAAGCTGCGCGAATTGCGAAGTGCCGGTAAAGAGGTGACAGAGAAGAAGGTAAGCGAGCCCAAACCCAAAGCGCCGGAGAGTCCCCCCAAGCCTAAGGAGCCTGCCATCCGTGCTCCACAGGATCACACAGCTTCCTCTGGTGGCGATATGCGCATGCTGTCTAGAGGCCTGCAGCTCAATACTAAGATACGTATTGAGAAAGGTGGAGCCGCCTCACTTGAACGAGATACGGATGAGAGTTTTAGTGCCCACTATGAACTTAAAATCAAACTGCCGAAGGCAATCACAACACTACCTGAATTAGAAAAAAACAGCCCAGGGCTCACCGCGATATTGCCGGGCCTTGAGGCAATGATGCCGAAAGCCAAGGTTTCTGGTTTTTTCTACCAGCTCTACGAAAATAAAGCCAAGCGCATGAAAAGCAATGCAACTCAGCTCAATGAGTTGATGACGCGGCATAACTTTTATGACTGTGAGACCATGCTCAACCTCAAGCACCCTGAGACTGGCCGGCGTATATTTCTGATGCAGGCAGAAATGGATGTTGTTTCTGATGGTTCCGATGGAGACCGCTTGCCTGTGATGCCGGAGAAGATCGTGAACTCGACCAACTACCAGCCGTTGACGAGCTATGGCTGGAAAAAAACAGGCAAGTCGCCCAATCCGTTGATTGCAGGCTGGAAGAATAGGATCCGTAAAGCAGAACAGGAAATCGCACTTGCTGATACTAAGGATGATCGCAAGGCCTGGCTGCAATCACGCATCACAAAAATCAAACGTGAGATCAAGGATATGGAGGCCAGGAGTTTTCTAGTAGCTGACTACGATCCCTTTATTGTCATGCCAATCAATGTCCTGACTTCCAATGGGGGCGATCCTTATGCGGCTCGGGTTGGTGACTACGCCGTCGTAGTTTATGAGGGGAAGATCTATCCATCTATTGTTGGTGATGCGGGGCCAAGTTTTAAGGTGGGGGAGGCTTCTTTGAGATTTTGTAAGCAGCTTAATCCTAAGGCGGGCATCTATTCTCGCCCAGTGAGTGACTTGAGTGTCACCTATATTGTTTTCCCTAGATCGAGAGACTCATCTCGAGAACCTGACTATGCAATGTGGCAGCAGCGCTGTGGGTCATTGCTTAGCGAGCTGGGGGGCTTAGGAGAGGGCAGCGCATTATACAGCTGGGAGGATACCTTTCCACCTTCAGCAAAATAAGAGCAGGCTTGTCAACAGGTGCACTCAGAGCATAATATCTATCCATGACTAAGATTTTCTTTGCTACCATCATACCGTGTATTTTACTCACGGCATGCAGTCATTTTTTTAAGCCCGAGGGCTGGCCATTGGAAATAGAGCCGCAAAATCAGGCTGTTGCTCATCTCAAAGAGCACGTCAAGTTTACTGGCTCTGGCATACGCCTGACTGAGCAAGAAAAAGCATTACTCACATTCCTCAACAACGAAGATAATATTGCAGCCTCGGCGGGTAAAAAGAATCGCCCCGGTTCTCACCAGTGGTCTGCCGCTGAAATTTACCGCGTAGAACCAGGCAAGCATGTATCTGTACTATGTGAAAACGGATATCAGCAAACCGCTGTTTATTTTCACTATGACGAAGAGAAGAAAACATGGTTTCGAGTCAGTCACCTTGGAGAAAACCATAGCCGCGGTATTCCCGCTGTGCGCTTGAAGTAGCAGGTATTGATTATCTGCGCTCTGCATAAAAAAAGTTTGCTATCAGAGGTATTGCTGGCTAGTTTCCGCCCGCATCCCATGGGACACTTTAGGACAGGTGGCAGAGTGGTCGAATGCGCACGCTTGGAAAGCGTGTGAGGCAGCAATGTCTCCGCGGGTTCGAATCCCGCCCTGTCCGCCATCGCCCCAGCCCTCATCGAGGGCTGGGGCGATGGCGTTCAAGGCGGGCCGAAAACCCTTGATCGCCTTCGGTGAGCAAGGGTTCGAGCGCACGACGAAGTGCCGTGTATCACGGCAATAATCACCCCAGAAATCCGGAGGAGGATTTCTGCTACTCAGCACAGCATGCCAAGAAGGCATGCAATCCCGCCGTATGGGGACTCTCAAAGAGAGTCCGGCAACCGAGGGGGCTCTCAAAGAGAGTCCGGCAACCGA
>JAFMDE010000189.1 GCA_017857425.1 Akkermansiaceae bacterium | reverse complement strand
ATGTCCCGAACCGTCCTCATCACCGGCGCCACCCGTGGCCTCGGCCGCTCTATTGCCGTCGCCTTTGCCAAATCTGGCTATCAGGTCGCTCTCAACTACGCCCATAACGAAAACAACGCCCGCGAAGCTCTCGCGGAAGTCCAAGCCAAGGCGGCAAATGGCGGCTCGGGAGCTATTTTCAAAGCCGACGCCCTCAGCGAGGCAGGCGTCACCCAGCTCATCAGTGACGTCACCGCAAACTTCGGACAGGCACCCGACACTCTGGTCATCAACGCGACCCCGCCTCAGTATGAGAAGGCCCTCAGTGACTACACCGATGAGGACCTCGCCTCCATGCACGCCGCCTTCATCCTTGGGCCCCACTACCTAACCAAGGTCGCGCTACCCTCCATGAAACAGAACAAGTTCGGCCGCATCATCCACATCACCTCGGAAGTTTTCGAGCTCGGCTTGCCTCGTTTCTCTGCCTACGTCGCCGCCAAAGGTGGCCAGATCGGCTACATGCGCTCCACCGCCAACGAACTTGCCCCCCACGGCATCACCGTCAACGCTCTCGCCCCGGGGTGGATTCCTGTCGAGCGCCACGACGACGTACCACAAGAAACCAGAGAGAACTATCTCGCCACCATCCCCGTCGGCCGCTGGGGCACCCCGCAGGACATCGCCCACACAGCCCTCTTTTTCGCCCACGAGGATTCCGGCTTTGTCACCGGCCAATCGATCTCAGTTAATGGAGGCAAAACCAACTAAGCCGCCGCCAGCCGCCAACCGCCGGAGGCGGAATGTTGAATGTTGAATTTTGAATGTTGAATGTTGAATTCCAGCACAGCGCCTTCACTCTTCACTCTTCACTCTTCACTCCAACCACCAACAGCCAACAGCCAACAGCCAACAGCCAACCGAGCGGGCGACGAGCGTCAGCGAGAAGTGCAAGCGGGCTATAAAATAAACCATGAAAACAACAACCAGCCACCTACTCATTGCCATACTCACCTTGACCCTCTGCTCGATGAGCGCATCAGCCGAAGTCCAAGAATCAGACTTTGACTCGATCAAACTCTACAGCCTGAAAAACAAAAACGGCATGCAGGTGGGCATCACCAACTACGGTGCTATCATCACCTCCATCATCGTCCCGGATCGTGACGGCAAGATGGCAGACATCGCCTTGGGCTACAACCGGGTGGAGGACTACATCAATGCTGTGGACAAGCCTTACTTTGGCTCCATCGTCGGCCGCTATGGTAACCGCATTGCCAAGGGGAAATTCACCATCGACGGCCAGGAATACACCCTCGCCACCAACAACGGGGCCAACCACCTGCACGGTGGAGTCATCGGTTTTGACAAGGTTGTCTGGGATGCCAAACCCATCTCCGGCAATGCCTACACCGGGGTCCAGCTCAGCTACCTCGCCAAGGATCGTGAGGAAGGCTACCCCGGCAACCTTCAGATCAAAGTCACTTACAAGCTCACCGATGATAACGAAATCCTCGTGCAATACCACGCTACCACGGACAAGGCGACACCCGTCAACCTCACCCAGCACACCTACTTCAACCTCGCCGGTGAAGGCAATGGCACCATCCTCGACCACCAGCTCCACCTCAATGCGGATCACTACACCCCCGTGGACGAGGGCCTCATTCCCACCGGGGAAATCGCAGCTGTGAAAGACACCCCCTTTGATTTCACCACGGCCCATCCTCAATCCAAAGCAATCGGCCGAGACATTGGTCAAGAGAATGAGCAGCTCAAATTCGGCCTCGGTTACGATCACAACTTCGTGCTCAACAAGGAGGGCAAGCAAGGCCAGATGACGCTTGCGGCCACCGTTTACGAGCCCACCAGCGGACGTTTCATGGAAACATTCACTGAGGAGCCCGGCATCCAGTTCTACTGTGGCAACTTTCTCGATGGTCGTCTCCTGGGCAAGGCAGGCAAGCCCTACATTTACCGCAGTGGTTTTGTTCTCGAAACCCAGCACTACCCGGACAGCCCGAACCAGAAGAACTTCCCCAGCACCATCTTGCAGCCGGGCGAAACCTACAGCACGAAGACAATCTACCGCTTCTCCGCCAAATAAGCCACCATCATCAACTCCGACAATGAAACGACTTACCATCATCCTTCTCGGCACTATCTTCTCTGCATCCGCGCCTCACGCGCCGGCCGCTCCCGCCATCCTCGACCACAGCTTACTCAAGGACTACGTCACCCGCTTCAACGCTGATGACGAGGAAATGTTTTCCAACATCAAAAACAAGGACGCCTATGCTTTTCTGGAAAACAACATCCCCCTGTTTGACTGCCCGGACGAGGACTTCCGCCGCACCTACTACTTCCGCTGGTGGATGTATCGCAAGCATGTCAAAAAAACCGAAGACGGCTACGTGGTCACCGAGTTCATGCCCCCTGTCGGCTGGGCCGGCAAACACAACACCATCAGTTGTCCGGCAGCGCACCACTTCTACGAGGGGCGCTGGCTGCACGACCCGCAGGTGATGGACGAATACGCCACCTTTTGGCTACGCAAGGGAGGAGCTCTCCGCTCCTACAGCTTCTGGATCGCCAATGCCTATTACAACCGCAACCTGGTCACTCCCAACGATGCTTTCCTCATCGACTTGCTGCCCGACCTCATTGAGAACTACGAAGCCTGGGAGCTTGGCAGAGTGGAGGGAAGACCCCCGCACCAGTTTCATATCGGCCAAAGGGAAAACGGCCTGTTTTACACCAGCGATGATCGCGATGGCGGTGAGGTTTCAATTGGTGGCTATGGATTCCGTCCGACACTCAACAGCTTCATGTATGGCGACGCCAAGGCGATAGCCGAAATCGCCCGCATGGCCGGCAAGCCTGACATCGTTGAAGAATACGAGCAGAAAGCCGCCACTCTGAAAAAACTCATCCAAGAAAAACTCTGGGACAAGGAAGCCCAGTTCTTCAAAATCCTCCCGGGGTCCCGCATGGCGCAGAAGGAAGACTCCGGTGACGAGCAGCGCCCCCGTCATACCTGGTGGGCTTCCGAGCGGCTCGGCGGCGAGGAATGGGTGCAATATGACTTTGAAAACCCCGTCTCCCTCAGTGACAGTGAAGTTCTCTGGTACCACAAGATCAATCCCGACGGCAAATCCGGCTGCTCCATCCCCGCCAGTTGGAAGCTGGAATATCTGAAAGACGGCAACTGGCACCCCGTCACTAACAACACAGACTACGCCAGCGCTATCAATCAATACAACCGCGTCAGCTTCGAGCCCGTCACCACCAGCGCCATCCGCCTGAGTGCCAAAACCAAACCCGGATTCTCCGCGGGCATTCTCGAGTGGCGTGTTTTTGCCAACGAGAAGAGCATTGCCGCCACGGCCAAGGCCTCTGCCTCCTACACCGACAAATTCGCCGGCACCCTCACCGCCCTCAATGA
>JAFMDE010000188.1 GCA_017857425.1 Akkermansiaceae bacterium | reverse complement strand
GGCTGAGTTCACAGCAGGGCTTGAAGCCTTGCTGGAGCTTGTGCTTGCCGCCGAGCAGGCGCAGGATCCAGAATGGGCGGCCTTGCTTTACATGGAGGCTCTCGGGATTGTTGAAGATGCGCTTCTTATCAGAACCGATGGCTTCCAAGGTGGTTCACTTGAGGACGACTGGATGATTGTTGAGGAAGCTCAGGACATTCTCCATGCAGATCTGGATTCACTCCGTGAGTATCTCTGGTTAATCGCCCCTTGATACACTGCGCTCAACCCCCGCTCACTCCACCAGCCCCATCGCCTTGGCTTTTGCCATCGGCACCGCCTTTGCCTGACACACCTGCTGCCAGCCTGGGAAATTCCACTTGTTGGGAAAGCCGCGGCATTGTTCGGGTTTGACCGGATTGATCCGGCAGGACTCGCCGTCGAGCATGATGCACTCGTGGTTCTCTTTTTCGATCAGGGATAGGCCGGTCCGGTTGGTGCGCAGACGGGTGTATTTCTCAATAAAGAGCTGGGTCTCCATGCCCAGAAACTTGGCGATCTTTTCGATCTCATCGTCCTCCACCCGAACATCACCCGGCCACTTGCAGCAGGCGGTGCAGCGATCACATTGATACCAGACGTCAGACATATTAAAAAAATGGGACTCACCCCCTCAAGAAAACCTTCAAGAAAACCTTCAGGAAGCAGGGATGCGCAGCTTTTTACCTAAAACAATGACACTGCTCCGCAAGCCATTGGCGCGCTGAATCGCCGACACTGAGACAGCATAACGGCGTGACAAAGCTGATAAGGTATCGCCTTTTTTGACGGTATGGTAGCGAGAGCTTGCAGGTGCATATACTTTTTCTTTGATAGGAGAAGGCGGTGCCGAGGAGCTAACGATCTGGCCGTAGCTGTTAATAGAGGGGCCACTAGGCTGAGGGTTCGAGCCACCGATGGCTTGGTAATACTTATTCACCTTGGCAAGAAACCACTGCCACTTGCCCCCGGGATGGCCGTTATCGAGAAGGTAGTGAGGGCAGTTCTTGTGAGGCTGGCTCACTCCCCGGCGTGGCCAGTGATAATGAGGTACTACCTTGCGCAGCGATATATTGTGTTTTTGCATCAGGTAGGCCGTCAGCTTGGCGGTGCGTTCAATGGTAGCAGACCTGCTATTGCCCTTGTTTTCACACATTTCGATACCGATAGAGTAGCGGTTACCAGGCCCACTAAAATCAGCATGCTCACCCTGCTCGTTGGTGGGTAAGTGCTGCACGGCACGGTCCTCGTCGACGGTGTAATGCCAGACAAGGTAGCCAATGCGGTTATATCCACGCAGCTTGCGAGCACGAAGCTTACCGTTTTTAAGAGCCTCAGAATGTCGCAGAGCATCGGCACCACGGGAAAAATTCTGCGTGCTGTGAATGGTGATATAGCGCGGCTGCATGCTGCGGTGATACTTTCGGGCATGCCGGCCACGCGGAATCAAGTCCTGCTTCACATTGACCTCCCTATATAGTGTAGCCGCGCTTTTCCGCGCAGTGGGAGGCACCAGTTGCCCTTTTAGCGAGGCAGTAGCACCATAATCAGAGCCTGCCCCAGATCGATTGTAAGACGAGGACGTGTCCGAGGAAGAGCAGCAGCTCAGTATCACAGTGATGCCGACACACAGCAAAGACTGTAGTACCCTCATTAACCCCCATCTCATGACTCATTAGTAACCTACAATACTCAGCGACGAAAGTGCCCATTTCAACTATTTTTGTGATATCAATAAGTGTGACACCCCGCATCATGTCTCTTGCTCTCTAGGCAACACAGCAGTATACCACTTCACCGGTGTCAAAAACGACTCCAGCTAAAGATTCGACGCCCCCATCTCCGCCCAAGGGCATAGCGGGAATCGTCGAAGCAATGAGCTCCGCTTCATTTAAGAAACGGCTGAAATCCCTTGTACACGAACCGAGGACCAAGCAGCCGGTTGAGTTCCAACCTGTGGATGACGCCGCCTACTCTTTTGTCACCGCACTGGCCTGCCACAGCATGCATGAGGCGCGTAAAAATAGCAGGATTTGGCTGACCCATTCCAACCCAAGAGTAAGAGATCGCATTGCTGCGGAGTTAGAGCTTTGGAACATCAAGGCCTTGGTTCTTCCGGAGTTGCCAGCTGATGATGACGACAGCATCAATACCGCCCCAGAAACGCTTGCTGCACGCCTAGCGGTGCTGAACCACCTTTGCGCAGAACCCACCGCTAAAAAACAAGAATTACTCATCCTGTCACCAGACTCCCTGCTCGATACTGCGCCCTCCATATCTAGCCTGAAAGACGCCGCTCTCAAGCTTGCCATCGGCGAGCATCATGATCCTGAATCTTTCGAAAAAAAGATTATCGCCAATGGTTATGAACGGGTCAGCCAAGTGCATGCTCACGGCCAACTGGCCCGTCGTGGCGGCATCATCGATATTTTTTCATGGCATGCCTCCGCTCCGCTGAGGATTGAATTTTTTGATACCGAAATCGAATCGCTTCGCAAGTTTGACATCGACTCGCAAATATCAACACATCGTGTCAAAGAGGCTCAGATTACGCTCTCGAACACCGGGAAGACATCCTCTGTCGCGGACTACCTTGGTAAAAACGACCGACTCATTGCGGCAGGTGATCACCTTCCCGATCACTACGATGGCATCATCAAAAACGATGGTGACCCCTCTCTTGCTCCCCTCTGTGCAGGCAGCCCACTTGGCACCTTTGAGGCTGGTGATTTTATTCTCAATGAAACTCGCCGCCATCGTTTCTTTCAGCAAATTGCAGACTGGAGAGCCGAGGAATGGCATATCTTCATCACCTTCTCCAACGTCGGGGAAAAGGAACGTTTTAAGGAGCTCGTGCACGATGACTTTTTTAGTTCTGCAGAAATCACCCCGCTCTTTGGAGAACTCATCCAAGGATTCACCGTACCGAGTTCAAAGCTAGCCTTCATTTCTTCCGCAGAGCTATTTGGCAGGTATCAAACACCCCAGCGCCGCAGGAAATCCAACCACCTCGACCACCAGCGCAAAGCACGTGCCCAGACAGCGCTTGAGGATATTAATTGGGGAGATCTCGTGGTTCATGCCGAGTATGGCATTGGCAAATACGCGGGCATTGAGACCAATGAAGAAGGGCATGAGGAAATACATATTGGCTATCACAACGGCAGCACCCTGAGCGTTCCGCTCGACCAGTCCCACCTTCTATCCAAGTATGTCGGACTGGGCGGCAAAGAACCGGAGCTTACCAAGCTAGGGTCCACCTCCTGGAGTAAAGCTCGGAAATCTGCAGAAAAATCGATCCTCGATTACGCCGCCAAGCTGCTCCAGATACAGGCACAGAGACAAACGGCACGCGGCTACGCACACCCTCCGGACACACGCTGGGTGTGGGAGTTTGAAAACTCGTTTCACCACACCCTAACCACAGGCCAGAGAGACGCCATCGATGATACCAAAGCAGACATGGAGTCGG
>JAFMDE010000187.1 GCA_017857425.1 Akkermansiaceae bacterium | reverse complement strand
AACCCGGGCATGCGCGAGATCCAGATGTGGACCGACGAGCATACATTGAGGGAGAGTTTTATTGATGTCGAGCAGCTCGCTGGGGAGTGTAAGTTCCACGACTGCAAGCACCGCAATGATGTGGGATGCGCCATTCGAGTTGCGGTTGAAAATGGACAGCTTGATGAAGGACGCTACGAAGGTTACCTCAAGCTTGATGAGGAGATCGAAAAGCTTCGGCAACGTCAAAAAAAGCGCCGTATAATCTCAGAGCGCCGAGCTAAACGTGATCACCGCATCAAAGCGCGCAATCTGGCTGATAGGATCGATCAGGATAAAGATCAGGATCCGGACTGGCGTTAGAGGAATGTCCTGGCGAAGAGGGTCAGGATGACGGCGAAGACGAGGTTGAGCACCAGCCCGATTCTGATCATGTCTCGTTGCTGGATTTTTCCCGAGCTAAAGACAAGCGCATTCGGGGGTGTGGCAATGGGCAGCATGAATGCGCATGAGGCTGCAAGGGTAAGCGGAAGTAACAACTGCTTAACCGGAATATTCATGTCGAGGGCCACCGTGGCAAAGATAGGAACTAACAATGCCGTGCTGGCCGTGTTGCTGGATAGCTCGGTGAGAAATATCATGAAGAGAACAATGACGCCCACGAGAAGGATGATCGGCCAGTCGGTGGCGATGGCCTGAATTTCCCTAGCTAGATATAAACTGGCTCCGGTCACACCAAGGATTTTACTCAGCGTGAGTCCGCCTCCAAAAAGTAACAATATTCCCCAATCAGTTGCGCGGTCGATGTCTTTCCAGCTAACAAGGCGGCAGGCTGAAAGGATCAGCACGGCGCTCACAGCGATGATGGTATCGAATGATTTTGAGATGCCAAAAAAGCCCGCTAGGTAGCTGCTGAAAAGCCAGGCGCAGATGGTAAGCAGGAAGATCGTCAAGGTCAGCATGCGTTTACCGTTGAACCTGAATGATTCTTTCTGCACCGCGAGTGTTGGAATCTTACCTGGGTTGATGAGTAAGCGTAAAAGAATAAACAACACAGGGAGCAAGACCATCACTGCGGGTAAGCCGATACGCAGCCATTGGGTAAAATCCATTCTCAAATGAGCGGCGGCGATGGCATTGGGGGCTGTGCCAATGAGGGTGCCCATACCCCCGATGCTCGCTGAGTAGGCAATACCCAGGAGCAGATAAGTTGCTGCCCTCGCCGCGATCGACTTATCACAGTGTATAGAAATATTGCTTAGGATTCCGAGTGCAACGGGCAGCAGCAGTGCCACGGTGGCCGTATTGGTAATCCACATCGAAAGCGCGGCCGACACCATAAACAAAGCCAACGCAGTGAGTTGAAAATTTCCGCGTCCAAGGTTAACGATTTTGATTGCCAACCAACGGTCCAGCCCCTGTTTTGACAAGGCTGCCGCCAAACCAAAACTGCCAAGAAACAGGAAGATCAAGGGGTGGGCAAATCCTGCGAAACTGTCACTGACGTCCAGAACTCCGGTGAGTGAAGCAATCACTGGAACCAGAATAGCCGTCAATGCCAGAGGCATGGCTTCGGTAAGCCAGAGCACGGCAGCGAGGGCCAGGATAGCAAGCCCCGTGCGTATCGAAGCTGAATCGTGCTCGTTGATCGCCTCGTCGAGGGGTAGCCAGTTGCGAATCAGCACAAAAAGGAGTATGGCAAACCCGATGATGGCTATTTTTCTCGCGCTTGCAGAGAGGTGATAGATCGAGTGCTTTTCACGTAGAATGGTTTCCTTGTGATCTTGCATGCGTAGACTCTTACACAGTTGTCATTATAGTATCAAGCCTTGGCCAGGCCGCGGCGAAGATAGAGCGAGAGGAGATCACCGATGAAGATGACCGCCGAGCCAAGCAAGACATAAAATATCATCTCATCATAAGCGCGGGAGAAGTTTCTGGATAGCTGGATGTGGAGACCCAGAGAAGCGAAACCGAGCATGCCGAGCACGGTGGCTTCTCGGACACATGTTTCCCATCGGTAAAAGAGATACATTAGGAAGCGGTTAAATGAGATAGGAACAAAGCTGGAAAAATAACATTGCAGGCGACCTGATCCAGTATGGAGCAGCTGGCGTGGTGCTTGAGCTGGCTGGTTTTCAATAACCTCTCCCCATAGGCGTCCGAGAATGCCGAAGTTGTGTAGTGCAAGTGCTAACACTAATGGCCATGCGCTGACTCCGAGTAGGCCGATGAGTAGGTATGCGTAAATATATTCTGGGATTGCACGGCTAATCACGAATAGGAATCGTGTTAGCAGACCGACGCTTCGCCAAATAATATTTCTAAAGGGATTGTCTTTGCCTCCAAATAGACCCAAGGGTTTGGCACTAGCAAGTGCTCGGCTTGCCCAGGGAAGCAGTAGCCAGGCTGCGAACGCTGAGATGATAATCGCTGCAGTAGCCATCGCTATAGTGTTGATCACGGCAGTTTTTCCGTTTTCGTGCCAAAGTTCGTTAGCCCATGGAATAGCATCATCCCATGCGCCGCTTTCGCGCACCGGTGCTGGAGTCATCTTAGTTAAGAAATGAGATAGGCGATCACTCTTGCTGAGTTGCATGGTGTTCGAGCTGCTAGCCTTGACCAAAGGCTCGGTAGAAACATTGATGATGGATGGGAACCATGAAATGATGACCAATATTACGGATGACCACAGCAAGGCTCTGGCCATCATGCTTCGGGGCGCCGTGCGTTTGAGTTGTTTGATGTTCTGCTCACCGATCCCGCTGAGATCTGGCATGGTGGTTCGCTTGGGAATACGGTTGAGCCGTTTTCTGAGCACGGCTCCCAGCGCGTCTACGATGAGAATCACCGCTAGCAGAAGGTAAAGCTCGGTCCACAACTCGTTGTAAAAATGATTCTCAAATGACCGAGTGATCGATAAACCGATGGTTTCGATGCCAATGAAACCAAGAACCGCGGAGGATCTCAACGCGCACTCAAATCGGTAAACGGTGTAGGTGGCGATGTCGGGAAAGGATTGCGGGATCAGAGAAGTGAGGAATGCTTGCAGCGGGCCAGCTCCTGACGCAATGAGATGATCTCGCGCGCGGACTGATTGTTCGTCAATGATTTCAGAGAAGACTTTGGCCAAAGTTCCCGTGAAGGGTAGGGCCAGAGCAACACAGGCTGTGATCGGCTCGTGGCCAAGGGCGGCAAGGAAAAGAATCGCCCAGATAAGTTCATGAATTGAGCGCATCAGTGTGGTCAGTAACCGCACGCTAATTTGAATCGGTCTGAGTAGATATCGAGCAGCTTTGTTGCCAGCTGAGACATCAGCAATCACAGCAGGCCACCATTTAGAAGAAGCCAAAAATCCCAGTAAAAGACCTGCGGGAACCGCCATGCTCATAGCGATGAATGCATACCTCAAGGTAGTGCCCATCTCCTTGAGGATACGTTCAGCAAATGGCATGGCGTCATCTGGCAAACTCTGGCTTTGATCCGTGAGGGTGGGGTGCAATGCGGCACCTAAAAAACCCTCCTCACTGCCAGGAGGTG
>JAFMDE010000186.1 GCA_017857425.1 Akkermansiaceae bacterium | reverse complement strand
GGGGAGGCCGGAGAATAAACGATGAAAATGATTGTAACTATATGGGTCATCTTGCTGGGCACGCTATTGTCTTCGATGGCTCAGGATCTTGAATCCATTCAGCGGGACCTGGATGGATCAATAAGTCGCCTCACCAAGCAGCGCGAACTCATAGCCGCTGAAAAGCCAGCTCTGGGCCAAGCTTTTCAGACAACGCGTAGCGATCTTGTTGAGAAGCGGCGCAAGATCAGAATTGCGCGCATGGCCAAATCAGATCGTGATGAGCTGCTTAAGGAGTTGGAGAAAAAACAATACCTTTATCAGCAGGATCATGAATACATCACCGGTCAGCTTCGTGACTATGGTCTGAAACTTGAAATCTTTCTTTTGCCCAGTGAGCGGGTGCTTCATGGCGCTGCTCTTGAAGCTTTGCGAGAGCAAGGGAGCCTGCCGGCTGAGATGCTTCAATCTCGTCTTGCTGTAATTGAGACGGGCATTGATCGGCTCGAACAGCTCATGGGTGGATATGTGGTAAAGGGCGAGGCAGTAGCTCCGGACGGAGAGCTCAAACAAGGTAGCTTTGCCTTAGCCGGTCCTCTTGCTTGGTTTATTGCAGATGACGATACCCTTGCAGGCGCTGTGGTCAGAGAGAGGGGGTTAAGAAGTCCTAGGGTGCTACCCGGCTCGCGCGGAGCCATTAAGACGATTGTCGCCGGCGGCTCAGCTGAACTTGATATTGATGTGACCGGTGGCAAGGCACTTGCTCTCGCTACACTTGAAAACGATAAGCTCGATATCTTCCGCAAAGGAGGATTTTGGATTTGGCCGATCCTCGGGATTGCTCTTTTCTCGGCCCTCTGCGGGGTGGTTAAATTCATCCAGATTATCCGAATTTTCACCCCACAATCAGAATGGATTGCGGGTATTCTTGCCGCTGTTCGTGAGGGTGATGAGCAAAAAGCAGCTAGCTTGGCGCAACGAGCATCCCATCCGGTTGCCGCTGTCATGCAGCGCTGTTTAACCTATGTCAAAGCCGGCCCAGATGTGGTCGAGGAAGTCCTCTACGAACAACTCATCGGTGTTCAAAACAAACTCCAAAGCTGGCTGCCGTTTATTGCGATCACCGCTGCTACCGCACCACTGCTGGGATTACTTGGAACGGTTTCCGGTATGATCCGCACCTTTAATGTGATCACGATCTCAGGGACGGGTGACGCCAAGCCCCTTGCTGGAGGTATTTCCGAGGCTTTGGTGACTACCTTATTTGGACTCATCGTTGCGATTCCAGCTCTTATTATCCACGCGTTACTTTCGCGCCGCTGCCAAGGCATTTTTCAAAATACGGAAAAGCTTGGCCTGACCTTTGTTAACGGTCTGCGCAACAAGGACCATCAAACCTAAGTTAGCCCATCGTGTTTAGCGAATTTCAGCAAGTTCTCAATCAAGGGGGTCCCATTCTCTGGGCCCTCATTATCCTTGGCATTGGCCTCTATACGATTCTTGCTTCTACCTGGCTTGGTTTGCGGAAAGTAAAATCTGAGCTTGCTGAGTATCGTGTTGTCGGGGGAGATAAACGCCAGACTTCGCGTCAATTTGCGGCCTTTGAGCTCGAGAGGCTTGCGTGGGTTGAACGGCGCATTCCCTTTATTGGAGTTCTTGCGGGAGCAGCTCCGCTTACTGGTTTGTTGGGCACCGTGTCTGGCATGCTGGTTACTTTTTCGGGCTTAGCGGCGAGCAGTGCGGCGACGCCCATTGATAAAATATCGATGGGTATCTCGGAGGCACTGATTACAACGCAGGCTGGCCTTCTGCTCGCTATTCCTGCTGCTTTTCTGCTCGCGATGTTGCGTAGCCAAACCGAAACCGCCCAGACAATGCTGCAGCAAAAACTGCACGAGGTAATAGTGGCAGATCATCATTTTCCAACGCCTACAGCTTAAACCATGCGCCGCTTCAGACATTTTACCGGCAATGAAAATGCCAGCTCTGAGATCAATATCTCACCGCTGATTGACGTGGTATTTATTCTGCTTATTTTCTTTATCGTAACGACTGTTTTTATCGAAGAAACCGGAGTGGATGTAAACAAGCCCCGAGCCGCTTCGGCCGAGAGTCTTGAAAAACAAGCGATCCTTTTGGCCGTAACGGCCAGTGGCCAAGTCTATCAGGGTGGCCGCAGCATTGGTGTTGACGGTGTGCGCAGTGTGGTAGCGGCGATGCTGGAAAATGATGGGACTACTCCAGTGATCATTCAGGGTGATGCTGCTGCCAATCACGGCACCATTGTCAAAGTTATCGATGCGGCAAAACTTGCCGGCGCTCAATCGGTCAATCTAGCGACCTCCCAATAAACCGTCAGAACGGAGAAATACGCACCCATGACTCTTAAATCCATCATCCTCGGCATTGCTGTAACGGCTGTATTGCTGGCAGTGCTTGTGGCTACCAGACTGATGGTGTTGACGCCTGTTGATCACGAGTTCGAAATCCGTGAAATAGAAACCGTCTCACTGCCCGAGCCTCCATCAGCTCCCGAAGAGCAGCTTGTCCCAGAGGATATGCCTCCACCTCCGCCGCCAGCCTTGGTGGATTTGCGCCCTGCTTTAGACATGAGTCAGCCGGCACTGCTAGTCAGTACGCAGAGAGTCGATCCGCGACTCAGTATAGATACATTTTTCACCGATCAGCCGCCTTCACCTTTACCAGAGCTTGTAGAAGTTGCCCGTCCTAAGGTTGCCAAGCCGGCAGTAGAATCATCGCAACAGGCGCCCGTGAGCTTGTCTTTGCCAAAAACAAAATCTGAGTATTCGCTCGGAGAGCTAGACCAACAACCACGCTTGCTTCGTAATCCGTCGGTGGTTTTCCCGCGGAGCATTAAAGATGCTAGTAGTGGACGTGTTGTTGTTCGTGTTGCCATCCTAGCAACGGGACGCAGTGAGTTTATTTCTGTGGTCTCTTCCACCCATGACGAGCTCATCCCATTAGCGCAACGCATTGCCAGTGGCTCACGATTTACTCCACCAACCCGCCAGGGCAAAGCCGTTAAGGCGATCATGACCTGGCCCATTACTATCAAGAAATGAATTATTCAGTGATCAGTTGTTTTTTATTAAGCTGCATAAGCCTGAGCGCTGCAGAGCCCTTAGCCTTGAGTAAGGACTACTGGCAGGATGAGGCTTTTCTCAAATCCTTTAATGGTTCCTACCGCATTAATGCACGCATTGAGCCATCGGTGACAAGCGAGCAGCGCAGTTTGTTGGTCTCGATTCAGCCGTTGATGGCGGAGGGGAAAAGAGAGGATGCGTTGGCAATGCTAATGGGCAATGAACTGGCTAAATCATCTGCCGCGATTGCTTTCAATGCAGGAAATATTCAATTTGAATTGGGTGAGCTAGAATCTGCCGAGCAATCTTATCTGCAGGCTTTGAAGTTATTCCCTAGCTTCCGACGTGCGCATCGCAATCTTGGCTTTGTCTATGTGCGCCAGAGTAGCTGGGACAAAGCACTTCCAGCACTCGAGGAATCTATTCGTCTTGGTGATCATGATGCAGCCACCTTTGG
>JAFMDE010000185.1 GCA_017857425.1 Akkermansiaceae bacterium | reverse complement strand
GGGCTCTTGACGTCAGAGGAATAAAGCTGAAGCTGGAAGTTCATATGTGTCTCCCAAGCCACATCAAAACTTATCTGTGATTTTTTCCTTAGGCCTAGGTCTTTACCGATGCTCTCCGCACTGGCTCCTTTAAATTCAAGGCGGTGGTTTTTGAGCCGCCACGATTCGTTTGCTTCGGGTAGGGGCTTGGTTGATGTTTGCCACTCATGGATGCTGTTTGGTCCACGGTAGTGGCCTTGCCTTTTGCTGACAATATTCAGCGACTGAACCATGGATCTTTTTAGTGTCAGTGTCTCGCTGTATTCGGTATCGAGTTTGATGTTGTCTTCGTTGAGTTCCTTTAGTTGGCCGATCAGGGTGTCGCCGTTTGTTTCTTGGTTGCGATTCTGAAGTTGAATCCGAGTAAATATCTCCGGGGTTGGAGTGATGGCTCCTTGGTCCATTCGAATGGCAAGAATTTGAGGTATATCGAAAGTAGCTGGTTCGTTGAGATAAGCCGAATCAAGTGCCAGCTGTTGCGCATTGATGAATTTCGGGCTGCCAGAAAGTCTATCACCATTGGATAATAAGAGCTTAGCTTGAAGAGGTTTTTTGATTTCCTCCTCTGCGGACAAGGGCAAAGAATAAGCTGCCACTACAGATGTAAGGATCAGGATTCTGGTTATGAATGGTTTGCCGATGGTCATGGTGATGGTCATGGTTGTAGCTATAGCCGCAGTGATCTTATTGTTTGGCAGGCTCGGTGTTGCCTTTAGATAGCGATTCGATACACGTGCGAGACACATTGAGCGGGCCGAGGATCGGGTGGATTGCAGAGAGTTGGTCTCCCGTGATTTCTGGCTGGTTGATCTGTAACTTGCCACCGTTGTTAATATGGAGCATATGGCTGAATCTTGGTGAGGGAGCTTGGTTTTCCTCTTTTGCAAATAAGAGGGTGCTTAAGCGATGCTCAGGGACACGAAATAAATCTTGTGAGTGTTTTGCTTGGTGGACGACGACGCGTTTGTTTGCGTCATCTGATTGGATCTCTATCAAGTTGCCTGATATATTATCGCCTTCGTTGTCGGTTAGAATGTCAGTTTTTGCCGATGTTGCGTCTTTGTCATAAAACCTAGAATTGATGCTGCCAATACGCGAGGTGATGGCGATGTTGCTAATAACGCAGTTGGTTTTCTGATCACTTCGGTTATGAAATATAGTGTAATTCCCATTGGTAGGGCTAATAGTTTCATCCTCCCATGTGCCTATAAAGGTTGAGTCAAGGTAGAGTGAAATCAGGCCTTCGCTTTTATCGGCACGTAAATCGATGTTGATTGATTTTTTTGGTTTTTGTCCCTGCTGGATGTCGGCAGGGCTCAGGCTTATGACGCGCAGAGCGCTTTGAGTATTGTCTGGGTAGCGCCTGATTTCCATGCCCTCTGAATTGAAGATAAGCTCATAGGTGTTTTGTTTGCTGGCTGCCGAATTGTTTTCTGCAAAGAAGCGGAATGCAAAATTGGGGGTGCTTTGCCAACTGAGATCATATTGATAACGGACCTTGTCAGGGAGGGGGAGTTGTTGTGCTAAGTGGCCTTTTCCCTCGTAAGCCTGATCATCTGTCATGGTCCAGTCGCCCTCCATGTGAGTCCATGTTTCAGGGGGCTCATTGCCAATGAAAATGACATCTTCTGATATGATGCCGAAGCTTAGAGAACGTATTTTAGAACGATCGACGTTCAGGCTGCCCGCATAGCCTGTCGTGACGGATAGCTGCTCTTTATCTAAAGAGGTAACATGACAAGGCAGGGTGTCACCATTGATAAGGGTGAGGACCTCGGAGTGGTTGTGGCTCGACTTGTTTGTGTGGGGGAAGGTCAGGTGCTTGAGAGCGGATGCCTTGATTTGAAGGGCTTGCGGAGACATGGGTGATTTGAATACAATGGTTCCATGCCCCAATGATTCGACGGTGCCACTGATGGTGTCGCCATGATCAGTCTCCAGTATGTCACCATGAGCCGGGCTCACTAAAATGAGGCTCAGAGGAATAATCAGCGATGGAATGATCACCAATGGAGTGAGCAAGGTTGTGATGAGTTGCTTCATTTTTCGTAAATTGGAAGGAAGCGGTAGTTGAGTGCAAGGGAGAGGCAGGCTGTTGCGGTGCAGTATGCATTACCATGATTGCCGGCAAAGGATCCGTCTGGAAGTTGAAGCGCTGAGAGTAAACGGGTATTGTTTGTGTTCCATTTTCCCCAGCTTTCCTCATCAGCTTGGAAGAGGGCTTGGGCCATGTAGTAGCGAAGGTAGAAGGGCCATGTCGTTTCCTGGTTATTAATATTTTTGATCAGGTATGCCGTTGATCGATCGTAGCCAGCTTCATCTTTCTTTTTAGCCAGTGCGTAGCACAGTGAGCCTATTGCTGTCAGCGTAACGCGACCGCCTGATTTTGAAGTGTAGCCATAAGCTCCGTTGGAAGCCCGGCAAGATCTCATGAACCCAAGCCCCTTTTCGATGGCATCATCAGGCACAGGAATTCCAGCATTACGCGCAGCTAGAAGCGCAACGAGTTGGCAGCCAGAAACGGTGCTGTCCGCATCTTTTGCATCGGGATTGTAGCGCCAGCCGTGACGGGGGTTGGTCTTCTGAGCCTGGAGTATCAAGGCCACACATTTTTTTAAAGCTGGGCCAATGCGCTTGTCATCGACCATACCATAACACTCAGCGAGTGCCAGTGTGGCGAAGCCATGGTCATACATCTGCGGGCCCATATAGCCATTGGGTCCTTCCTGATATTTGGTGATGATGTAATTAATCGATTTTCTAATGTTTTCTGCATAAGGGCCGTGGTTGGGGTCATCTCCATGCGCCAGGAAAGCTAGGATGCAGAGACCCACCGTGCCGGGGCGAGATCCTGTGCCTCCTCCCCATGCTCCATCGGCAGATTGTGTATTAGATAGGTAGCGCAGACTGCGTTTGTAGATTGCTTCGACTTCAACGGAGACGGTGTCGTTCACGGCTCGCGGAAATATTTGTGCTTTTGCTGATGGCGCCATCAGCAGAGACATCAAGATGTAGGTCAGTGCAGCAAAGCCATGCAGGTATAGCTTGTTTGCCATAACTGAAATGATGCATGGGCGGGTGAGGGAAGGGTGCCATGATCGGCGTTGAAGTTTTGGTATCATTAGTGGCTCGTTTATTGGGCTCGACTACTTGGCTAGGCTTTTGGCTCAAACTTTTGGCTCAGGGTTTGACGGCCTTGTCATTGACGCCTCTATTGTAGGCGTCCATGGCTTGATGGAATTCCTTGGGCATGCTGCTGCCTGCCGTTCCGGAATTTCTGGGCACCCTGCGGCTTGAGTTTTCTGCGGTATTGTCAGGGTCGCCTTTGTCACCTCCCTGGGAGCCGCCTTTACCGCCTTGTCCCGGTTGCTCGCCGCCTTGCCCTGGTTGCTCACCAGGCTCATTACCGGGTTTGTTGCCCGGCTGTTGGCCTTCACCAACATCTCGTCCGCCGTCCATCATGTTTTTAAGCATATCTAGCATGGAACCCATGCTTTTCTGGCT
>JAFMDE010000036.1 GCA_017857425.1 Akkermansiaceae bacterium | reverse complement strand
TTTTTTACGTTATGAAGCTTCGGTGAAGAATACACCGACAAAGAATAGGATTAAGGGCCATTAAGCGCCTGTATCCATACTGTAAATGAGTCCCGACTTTTAAAAGAAAGAGCGAGTTTCTGCTTGTCAGATAAGCGTTTGGGCAATACAGGTATCGGGCATCAGCTCTACGAAACGTTCGGGGGTGGGTCTTTTGACCCACTCTTTTGTGTCTCGGGGTTCTGGTAACCATTCAAATGACCAATAAGCCTCACAATTCCTCGGTTTGTGCGGCCTTCATTTTCAACAACATTCAATTAAGCATCCAAAGCCATGACTAACGACATCGTCGCACTCATTGATTACTATGAAAAAGAAAAGGGCATCGACCGCGACAAGGTCCTTGCCGCTCTTGAGTTTGCCTTCATTTCAGCCTACCGAAAAATGGTGCCTGGAGCAGACGCTATTGAGGAACTTCATGCCGATGTAGATACACGCAAGGGCGATACCGCTATTCACGCCACCTTGAGCGTAGTCGCGGATGACGATTATATTGATAAGTTTAACGAGGTTCCTATTTCTGTTGCTCGTAAGAATAAGCCTGATGCTGAGCTGGGTGATACCGTTTCATTCAATGTCACTCCTAAGAACTTTGGTCGTATTGCCACTCAGACTGCCAAGCAAACCATGATGCAGCGTCTGCGCATGGCTGAGAAGGAAATGATTTATGAAGAGTATAAGGACCGCGCTGGTGATATCGTCAGTGGCACGGTGCGTCGCTTTGAAAAGAGTGATGTCATGATCGACCTTGGGAAATTTGAAGGTCGTATTCCTTCTCGTGAACGTGTCGTTACTGAGGAATACAACATCGGTGATCGTATCCGCGTATACGTGGTAGCTGTTGAAAACGAGGCACGCGGTCCTGAGATCATTCTTTCCCGTAGCCATCCTAACTTTGTGCGTCGTCTGTTTGAATCCGAGGTAGCAGAGATTGCCGATAATACGGTCGAGCTGCGTGGAATCGCCCGTGAGGCCGGATACCGCACTAAGGTTGCCGTATCTAGTAATGACGACAAAGTAGATCCAGTAGGCGCATGTGTTGGTCTGCGTGGAGCACGCGTCAAAAACATTGTGCGTGAGCTTAATAATGAAAAGGTTGATATTATCCGTTGGAGTGATGACCCGTCTGTCTTTGTAGTAGATGCTCTCAAGCCTGCCATTATCCGCACGATCAGCCTTGATAAGGAAAACAAGGTGGTCTCCGTGACCGTTGATGAGGAAGAACTCAGTAAGGCCATTGGCCGCCGTGGACAGAACGCCCGCCTTAGCGCTAAGCTCATGGGTTGGGATGTCCAGGTAAGCAAGGACGAGACTCAACACGAACAATTTGAAGAGCGCGTAACTGACGCTGCACACAACTTGGCTGAGGAGCTTGGCATCAATGATGAAATGGCAGACAAGCTCTTCAGGGCTGGCGGGGCCAGCATCGATCTGGTGGCACAAATGCCGGCAGAATACATCGCTCAAGCACTTGAAATTGATGAAGATCAAGCTGCGGCAATTTTAGCCAAGGCTGTTCCCACAGCAACTGACACACAAGCATCTCCAAGCGAGGAGCCTGCATCTGAGCAGGTGGCCGAGCAGGAAGAAGTTGCTGAGGAAACAGTAGCTGAAGAGGCGCCGACCGAAGAACAAGCTCCAGCTGCCGAGGCAGAGGCAGAAGAAGAGGAAGAGACTGAGCAAAAGCCTGAAAGCACAGAAGCTTAATTTCAGGCCGCCTCAGTTCCATCCATTTAATAGACATCGAAAGACACAAAATTTACCCCCTCAATATACCCCCACCACTCAACATTCAGCATGGCAGAATCAAGCGATACACCTAAAAAAAACAAGGAAAGCCTCGATCTCATCAGCGACGACGATAAGAAATTATCGCGTCGCGAGCGGCAACGTGAAGAGGCTACCAAGGTGAAAACCGTGGATGACCAAAAAAAGGAGGCGCTCGATATTTTTGAAGAAGAGGGCGCTGAGAGAAAGACATCGGTAGTTCGTAAAAAGGGTGCAGACAAAAAGAAGCTGCCCGCTATTTCCAAGCTCACCGACAACAAGGATGATGAGTTTGCCGCCAACCAAGCATCGGCAAACGCCGGCGAGGACGGGGCTGCGGCTGAGGGTGATCAAGGAGCTGCTGAGGGTGGTGAGAAATCGGGTAATGTTATTACTATTAAGCCCCCGATTATTGTCAGTGCCCTGGCTGACCTGATGGAATTGAAGTCATTTCAGCTGATGGCTGACTTGATTAAGTTGGAAGTTTTTGTAGCTCCACACCAGGCGATCGAGCCTGATATCGCAGAAAAACTTTGTGAAATGCATGGTTTCACCTTTGAGCGTGAAAAGCGTGAGAAAGGTGGCGGTGTTCACAAGGAGAAGAAAAAGATCAAGGAGCCTAAGGCAAAGAAAATCGAGGAGGAAGACCAAGAAACACTCGAATACCGCGCTCCAATTATCACTTTCATGGGTCATGTAGACCACGGCAAGACCTCCTTGCTCGACTTCGTTCGTAAGAGCCGAGTTACCTCAGGTGAAGCTGGCGGTATCACTCAGCACATTGGCGCATATCGTGTTGAACGCGATGGTCGTCCGATTAGTTTTATTGATACTCCGGGTCACTCAATCTTCACGGAAATGCGTGCCCGAGGTGCTGATGTCACAGACATCGTCGTGCTCGTTGTCGCTGCCGATGATGGTATTATGCCTCAGACGATTGAGGCGATCGAGCATGCCAAGAAAGCAGAGAAGGCAATCATTGTCGCAATTAACAAGTGTGACATGCCAGGGGCTGATCCTGCGCGTGTGAAAACACAGCTGATGGAGCACAGTCTGCAGCCTGTTGACTTTGGTGGTGATATTGAATGTGTCGAAGTTTCCGCAGTTACTGGTCAGGGAATGGATGAGCTTATTGAGCTGATGGCTCTTCAGGCAGAGGTTCTTGAACTCAAAGCGAACCCACGTGCCAATGCTCGTGCTTCAGTCATCGAGGCTAGCATTCAGGCCGGTAAGGGGCCGACAGCTACCGTGATGGTCCAGGCGGGCACCTTGAAAGTAGGCGTGCCATTTATTTGCGGTCCTTATGCCGGCAAGGTCAAAACGATGCTCAACGACCTCGGTGAGCAGGTAAAGGAAGCTGGTCCAGCTACACCAGTAGAAATCATCGGTTTTGCAGAGTTGCCCCATGTTGGTGATGAGCTCGTGCAAATGAAGGATGAGCGTGCTGCCAAGAAACTTTCTGAGGAGCGCCTCGAGGAAAAACGCAATGTGCGCCTCGTTCGTCCTAAGCAAAGCCGTATGGAAGACCTTTTGTCCATGGTGGAGGGTGATAACACCATCCAGCTTAAAATCATTCTCAAGGGTGATGTTCAAGGATCTGTCCAAGCGATCGAAAATGCGATCAATCAAATCAAGAGCGACAAGGTGGAGCCTCGCTTCATTAAATCCGCTGCCGGAGCTATTACCGAGAACGATATCCTCATGGCCAGCTCGTCAGATGCTGTGGTGTTAGGATTCAATACCAAGGTGGAAAGCAATGCCGTGCGTGCTGCCAAGCGTGAAGGCGTGCAGGTGAAGCTTTTCTCAATCGTTTACGAACTCATCGATACCGTTGAGGAGGCCATGCTCGGTCTGCTCGACCCACTTACTCGTGAGAGCATCATCGGTCACGCCGAGGTGAAGCAGGTATTCAAGGTGCGACGTGGTCGCGCTGCTGGTTGTGTTGCTACAGATGGCAAGGTGACCCGAACATCCCACGCTCGTGTACTGCGCGGAGGTGTTCCTGTGTATGATGGTAAAATGTCTACACTACGCCGCCACAATGATGAAGTCGAGGAAGTCAAGCAGGGTATCGAGTGCGGTATTCGCTTGGGTGACTTTGACGAATACGAGGAGGGCGATATCATCGAGTGCTACATCCTTGAGAAGGTTGAGCAGACTCTCTAAGCAGCTTTTAGTAGACTGTCTTTAATCACTATTATTTAATGAGCCAGCGCCTGGATAGAATCAATGAGTTGTTACGGCGTGAAATAAGCACGGTGCTACAACGTGATTTCGAATTCGGCGGTGCATTGGTTACCGTCAGTGGAGTGGACATCACTCAAGATTTACGCGAGGCTAAAGTCTTTGTCGGCGTGCTTGGTGGATATGGAGCGAAAGTGATAGAACAGCTCACACAGAGAAGATCGTTGATCCAAAGCCGTGTGGCGAAACGAGTCGTGCTACGCTGCACCCCCAGGCTGGACTTTCGCCTAGATACATCTGCTGCACGCGGTGTTGATATGATCAACGTGCTTGATGAGGTGGATAAGATTCCCAAGGCTCCTCCTGCTCCTGCAGAAGACGAGGAAGCGTAGAGGCCTTGATGGAGAAATCCTATTTAGCTTATCTAAGTAAGCTAGTCCTGATCTGAGTCTTCAATTAGCTCGCCGGGTAAGTCCTCGAGTAATTGCTGGTAGCGGGCAACGTCAAAGTCCCGTTTGTCAATATACATGCGGTTGGATTCATCAGCCAGACAGAGTGCGATAAGCTCTTTTGCTTCATCCGGGCTGATATCTTCTTTCTCCACGAGTCTTGTGAATGCAGCTTTCACGTAGGGCGTTTGCTCTGATTCCAGCTGTTGGTCTACGGCTGGCAACAAGGATTCAATCAGTGACTGGTCATTCATAAATTAGCGTCTTTGGTCCAGGGTTTATATTGGCTAGGAATGGGGGCTTGAAAAGCCATGCGCTCGCCACTGCTTGGGTGGTCGATAACGAGCTGCCAGGCGTGCAGCATGAGTCTGCCGGGTTGCACGCATTGCCGGTTCGGTTTGGCGTAGATGGGATCTCCCAAAATAGCTGTGCCGATGTGGGCCATGTGCACACGGATTTGATGAGTGCGGCCGGTGTGAAGGTCGCATAAAATCAGACAGGTGCCGTCATCGGCTTGATGGAGAACGCGGTAATCTGTGATGGCTGATTTACCACTGCCGGGATTAACGACTGCCATTTTTAAGCGGTTTACAGGATGGCGTCCAATATGGGTAAAGACGGTATCCTTTTCCTTGTTAGGAGCGCTTTGCACGACGGTGAGGTAGCGCTTTTCGGTGGTGCGGTCATGGAATTGTTTGACCAGTGATTGAAGCGCCTGATTGTTTTTTGCCACGATGATGCATCCCGATGTGTCCTTATCAAGCCGGTGCACAATGCCGGGTCTTTGTGTTTGGTCAGTGGTTGCCAGCTCTCCCTTGCAGTGGTGCAGTAATGCGTTGACCAAGGTGCCGTTTGTATTGCCTGCTGCAGGATGAACCACCATGCCGTGAGCCTTGTTAAGCACAATAATGTCATTATCCTCATGGAGTATTGCAAGTGGGATATCTTCTGGCTGAGCTTCGAAGCTTTCCTCCTCGGGGATGGATACTGAGATTTGATCTCCGCTGCTGACCTGTTGCTTGGCCTTTGATGTTTCTTCGTTGAGCAGGATGTCTCCAGATTTGATAAGTGTTTGAATGCGGGAGCGTGAAAGCTCTGGCAGGCGGGTAACCAGAAACTGGTCTATGCGCTGGGGCTCGATGCAATCCACTTCAATGTTCACGCCTAAGATCATGGAGGACAGCCTCTGTGTTTGCAATTTAGTAATTGGAAATTAGGGTGGAGATGTGAGCGGGTTCTCTATTGTGCAAAAACGTGCTGTCGCCTCTGCGTTTGCAGCGGTGGCATTGCATATGCTCATACTTGGCTTGTGGATGATGATCATCATCATCGATCTGCCGATCTTTGCTTTTCAACCCCCTGAGCTTGAGCCCCAAGCGGAGCCTGAGATGACGGTGGTCATGATTCCCTTCGTTAAAAAACCTCCTCCTATGATTCTGGAGAAACCACAAGAAGAGCCACCAGAGAAAGTAGAACAAAAACCAGAATCAGAGCAGAAGCCGCCGCTTGCAGAAGAGACCGCTGAACAAAAAGAGGCACTCACTGATCCGAAGCAGCGCTTTGCTCGCACATCCGCTGATCAGGAGGGTGCACCGGATGCCGATACTGATATTCTGGGCGAGCGTGATACCCGTGCCGCCTCTGAGTTACCAGCCACGCCAGGGGCTAAACCTAATACGCCTGCCCAGGACGGTGCCGCGCCACTTTATCCTGGGCATGTAGAAACGGTGAGTAAAAAATATCAAGAGGGATCTTTGGGGCAAGATGCGCAAGGTGAGGAGACCGAGGTCCCTCAGGAGGCAAGTGCCAGCACGGATGAAGCTCTTGCCGATGACGCGCCCCAACTTGACGTAATAGAGCCTGAGGAGGAGTCATCATCCGAGCCGAAAGACAAACATTTAGCCGCAGGTGAGGAACTTCCCGCTCCACTTGGAGATGAAGGTGACAAGCAGCTAGCAGAAGATCCCAAGGAAGAGAAGTCACCGCGCGAGCGTCCGAATGAGGGCGCTCACCAAGAGGCCGACAAAAAGAAGATAGTCGGTGGTTCCGAGCAGGAGCCCAAGAAGAGCGGATTTCGTGGATACTCCAGACAGACGAGGGTAACGGGCTCAATCAACCGGCAAGGAAAAAGTGCGCTCAATGTGAAAAACTCACCGCTGGGCCGCTATCAGGCGCTTATCAGTAAGGCTGTGGAACTGCAGTGGCGCCGGAACTGTGAGCAACACCGTGATCACATTGTGCCCGGCGTGATCTCTATTCGTTTTTATGTCGATCAAAGCGGTGGGGTGTCTGGTATTAAGTTCCAAGAAGTCATCGGGGCCAACTTTATCGAGAGGGGTTTCACCCAGCGTGCTCTGAGACAAGTTGAGCTGCCTAAAATGCCAGAATCGGTGCTCAAGGAGCTTCAAGGCGAGTCCTTGGAGTTGATTTACAACTTTTATTTTTAGTGCCGTTAACCAGTGGGTAGTGCAAGCGTCAGCTTAGCCTGCATGGGTTAAAAATCACGATTTCCCGCTGGATCATTGGCAGCTAAGGGTGCATCACTTTGACAGCAAAATTTAGTATCACAGAACATTCCTTATACAGATCCATGCAAATACTCATGAATAGCACAGAGCCAGCCGCCTTGGAGGTGGTTTGGAATTTTTTCAGCCAAGGCGGATGGTTTATGGTCCCTATTCTCGCCTGCTCATTGGTTGCGGTAGCGGTAGTGGTTTATAAGCTGATGACCTTAGGCAAGGGCATGATCATTCCAGCTGCATTGGAGGTAGAGGTAGAAAAAATGGCTGCTCGTGCAGAGGCTGGAGAGATGGCCAGTCTGGAGTCTCGTTTCAAGGCAGGCGAAAGCTCCCTCGCTAGGCTATGTGCTGTCGCTTTTGATAATGCCGACCGGCCGCAGGGCGAGGTGCAGGAGGTGGTTCAATCCGCGGCACGTGAGGAGATCGTGAACATGCATAGTGGCATGCCGATTCTTGAGGTGGTTATTGCCATCGCACCATTGCTGGGTTTGTTAGGAACGACCAGTGGACTTGTGCTTGTCTTCGCTAACGTCGGTCAGGGTGCAGACCCGGCCATGGTGGGTCAGGGTATTGCCATGGCTCTCAATACGACGGTTGCCGGCCTTGTCGTTGCAGTGCCTGCAGTCATCGCACACAGTCACTTCAACCGCAAGATTGAGACCATGTCCGCACGCCTTGAGGTGCTCATGGGCAAGGTGGTGGCAAGATGTCAGCAATATACGGCCTTCAATCAATAATCACGCATTCGTTCTGTGGAGTTTCAAAGACCAAGCCGGAAAATACCAACAGTACCGATCATTCCTTTGATCGACATCTTGGCAATTTTGTTGATTTATTTTGCGGTGTCGACCGATCCTAAGAATAAGCGCCCGGTGATGCATATCGAACTCGCTCTGGCTCAAGACAGCGCCACTGTTGAGGTGGTCGAGCCCGCGGCTGTGTTGGCGATCCAGGCAGACGGCAGCCTCATGCTGGATGCTACCCGCATTCACGAGGCAATGCTGGTTGATTACCTCAAGGTCTTTCGTGAAAAATTTCCCACACGTAAACTCGAACTTGAGCCAGACAAAGGCATTCCTCTGGAACGCTTCATTCAGGTACAAAATGCTCTGATCAAGGCAGGCATCAACCCGCGCGATGTGCCTTCCCGAGTGAAAATCACAGAGTCAGCCCTGAATTTAGCTCCTAAGTCAGAAAACTAAAGCAATCGATTGATCCCATGGTCCTAGAAATTACACAGTATGGTAATCCTGTCTTGCGCAAGAAATGCAGCAAGATTGAAGAAGTTGATGAGTCTATCCGTAAGCTTGCTGAGGATATGATCGAAACGATGGTCGACGCCCACGGTGTTGGCTTGGCGGCCCCTCAGATCGGTGAAGATATCCGCATGGCGGTGGTGGATGTGTCTCATGACCCTGAATGTATTTCTTTTCTCAAGGTTAATGGTGCAGAGGCTAAGATGGAGGATGTCATGCCCTTGGTGTTTATTAACCCTGAACTTGAGCTCGACGGCCCGCGTGAGACGGATACGGAAGGCTGCCTGAGTATTCACGATATTCAGGCAAAAGTGAGGAGGCCGAGCATCGTTAAAGCAACGCTGCCCCAGCTTGATGGCTCCGTCATTGAGCTTGAGGCTGACGGATTGCTCGCCCGCGCCTTGCAGCACGAGGTGGATCACCTAAACGGCATTCTGTTTGTGGACCGCATTAGCCCGGCCTCCAAGCTCAGTGTGAAACGCAAGCTGAAACGCTTGGGCTAGCGCTTAGCTTAGTAAAAGCGACTGCTGACTGCGGCTTGCTGACTAGGGTTAAAATCAATGTGCTCTCAGCTTGCCTCATTGATTTGTATTTTCTAGAGTTAGACCGTGGCAGAGAAACACGAAGGAAATTACGACCAGCTTGAAGGGCTTAGTGTCCGTGTTGATGATGTCATCTACATGCCTACGCTGGATGCTCCCGATGACAAGCCGCACCCGTTTGTCTATTTCATCACGATTCTCAACGAATCGACTGAGCGGGTCAGGATTCTGGGCAGGAAATGGGTGATCCGAGAGGAGGGTGGTGAGGTCACTGTCGTAGAGGGTGATGGCGTTGTCGGACAGACCCCAGTGCTAGAGCCTGGTGAAGACTTTTCTTACAATAGCTACCATGTCACCGCGGCCAATGCAGGTGTTAGCGGTGCTTTTTTCGGAACAACCGCTGCTGGCAGTAAGGTCAGGGTAAGAATGCCCGATTTCGAGCTGGAATTACCGGACTGGGTGTAGCTGCTAGGCGTAGGCGCCTGTATTCACTCGAGTCTCCGCCTAAACTCAGTAATTGGACTGGTTGTTCTTATCACGTTGAGGCCAACCATTGGCGAGGGCGCGTGCCATACGAGGAAAAAGAATAAGATGAAAAGGCAGGCAGATATACCAATAAAGTCTTCCTAACAGACCTTTGGGTCGGAAGGTGGCGGTTTGATGAAGTAGTCCGTCGATGACTCTAAATTCAAGCCATGCTTCACCTGGGACCTTCATCTCTGCATAGAGTGCGAGGCGGCCGGTATCGCGATCGGCGACGATGACACGCCAGAAATCAAGAGCGTCACCGGGTTTTATTTCACCCGGGTTATCGTGGCCGCGCCGCATTCCGATGCCACCAATGATTTTATCAACGAATCCACGCAGTTTCCACGCCCAGAGCATGCTGGGCCAGCCATTGCTGCCTCCTAGTGCCCAGATGGCATCGATGACTTGGTCACGTGGAGCGCTCAGTGAGGTGGTTTGTGCGTCACTGACGATACCATGCTCAGGAATGCGGATGTTTTTGATTTGTTGTGGTGTCAGCTCACCCGATGAGAGCGCACCATACCAATTGGAAGGTACTCGGTTCTGAGCGATAAGGGAGAGTGCACGCTTGATCGCATCATGGTAGCTGATGAGCTCCAGAGGAATAATCTCACGAATTGATTTTTCACGGCAAATGGTCTCCATGTGCAGGCTGCCGACGAGTGCCTTGGCGAGCTGGAAGTTGGTAGCGGTGACCAAGCAGAGCCAGTAGGAGGAAAGCTGTGGCGTGAAAAAGGGCACGGGTATGATGAAGCGGGTAAGGCCGCGGGTCTTTGCATAGCCAAGCAGCATATCTCGGTAAGTGAGTTGTTCTGGGCCGCCGATGTCGTAGGACCTGCCACGGCATTCAGGGTGTTCGCTGACGCCTAGTAGGTAGTCGATGACGTTGCGGATTGAGATGGGCTGGCATAGGGTTTTTGCCCACTTCGGTGTGATCATGAAAGGTAGTTTCTCAGCGAGGTCTCGGATGATCTCAAAGGAGGCGGAGCCAGAACCGACAATGATCGAAGCACGTAGGGTGGTGAGTGGAACCCCAGATGATTGAAGTATTTCAAAGACCTGGTTGCGTGAGGCGAGGTGCGCGGAGAGCTTGCTGCCTTCTGGCATTTCTGGAATCAGTCCCGAGAGGTAAATGATCTGTTGGCAGTGGGTTTGCTTGATCCACTCCTTAAAGTGCTCTGCACATTGGCGTTCTTTATCGCTGAAACCTTCACCGGCTCCCATTGAGTGGATGAGGTAGTAGGCAACATCAATGTCATCAGGGCAGGTAACTTGATCTTCGGGTGAGACTAGGAAATCTAATTCGATGATGAGGAGTCGTGCTCCAAATAGATTACAAAGTTCTGCTGGTAGACGGTCTTTATTGCGCACGACAGCCACGACCTCATGGTCTGTCTCACTGAGCGCTGAGAGCAGACGCAAACCAATGTAGCCGTTAGCACCAGTGATAAGATATTTCATGAATAAAGTGATACTAAACAGTGCTGCCAGCATTGCCAAGGGTTAAGGCTGGGAGGGGGGGTATGAGCTAAGTGTCAGTAAGCAAAAACGAGCCAACAAAAACGGCTCCCGCAGTCACAAAGGACAGAGGAGCCGTGTTAGGAAAAGTGATTGTTACCCTTAAGCCTCTGCAGCGTCTAGAATTTGATTCAAAACAAAAGGAAGAATGCCGCCTGAGAGGTAGTAATCAACTTCTGCAGGAGTATCGATGCGGACCACGAGTGGAACGTCAAAACTAGACCCGTCTGTTTGGGTGACGGTGAGTGTCGCATCCTGCATCGGGGTGAGCTCTCCTGAGAGGCCTGTGATGGAGAAGCTTGCGCCTGCTAAGCCCGCTAGTTTGTCATAGTCTGTTTTGTCTTTGAAGTTCAGAGGTAAGACGCCCATGCCGATGAGGTTGGAACGGTGAATACGCTCAAAGGACTTAGTGACGACCGCAGAGACTCCCAATAGGCGAGTGCCCTTAGCTGCCCAGTCACGGGATGATCCCATGCCGTAGTCTTCACCTCCAATGACGATGAGGTTGGTGCCGTCAGCTTTGTAGGCTTCGGCAGCATCGTAGATGAAGCAGGGCTTGCCGCCGTCTTTGGAGGCAATCTCCTGATCTGGAGCGGGAACATCGGATGGTCCGAAATACTGGGTGTATCCGCCTTCGGTGGCACCACACATGAGGTTTTTAATGCGGACGTTGGCAAAGGTGCCACGAGTCATAACACGGTCATTGCCCCGGCGTGAACCAAAGGAGTTGAACTTGGCTTTCTCCACGCCATTGGCGAGTAGATACTGGCCTGCGGGTGAGGTGGGAACAATAGCTCCTGCGGGTGAGATGTGGTCAGTGGTCACCGAATCGGCAAAAATACCGAGGGCACGAGCGTTGACTACATCCTTGGCCTCAGTGGCTGGAGTGCGGGAGAAACCGTCGAAAAACGGCGGGTTCTGGATGTAAGTGGAATCGTCATCCCATGCGAAGGTGGGGCCAGTGGAGGTCTCAATATCGACCCAGTTCTGGTTAGCGCTATCGAGATTGCTGTAGAGCTTGTTGAACACCTCGGGGACAAGTGCTGCATCAATAACTTCCTTGAGCTCGGCTGTGCTTGGCCAGATGTCCTTGAGATAAACAAGGTTGCCATCTCTATCGGAGCCGATCGGATCGTTGGCAAGATCGAGGTCAACACGCCCAGCGATGGCGTAAGCGACTACAAGCGGAGGTGACATCAGAAAGCTGGCACGGACAGAGCCATGCACACGGGCTTCGAAGTTTCTGTTTCCAGAGAGTACGGAGGCGGCGATGAGGTCACCTTCCTTGATGGCATCTTCAATTTCTGGTGCGAGGGGACCGGAGTTACCAATGCAGGTGGTGCAGCCGTAACCAACGGTCTGGAAGCCGAGCTGATCGAGTTCCGTCTGGAGCTTGGTGGCGTTAAGATAATCGGTGACAACCCGGGAACCGGGTCCGAGTGAAGTTTTCACATAGTGAGCGACACCAAGGCCGAGTGCGTTGGCTTTTTTGGCAACTAGGCCAGCAGCGAGCATTACACTTGGGTTACTGGTGTTTGTGCATGAGGTGATAGCCGCAATGAGAACGCTGCCGTGCTTGAGCTGTAGCTTGTCGTGGGAGGCTCTCGCCTCAACAGCTGTGCCAGCTTCCTCGAGGAGCTCAGCGCCTGTTGCTGAGAATCCAGCAGGGGCGTGAAGCTCAAGATCAATAGCGATGTTGCGTGTATCAGCATTACGAGCATAACCGCCATCGGCGACAGGAGCGGTGAATAGCTCGTTGAACTTATTGCCGAGGTCGGTGACGTCGATGCGGTCTTGTGGGCGTTTAGGTCCGGAGACAGCGGGAACGACACTTGCCATGTCAAAGTCGAGAGAGACGGAGTAGTCGATATCACCTTGTTCAGGGATGCCGAACATTTCCTGTGCTTTGAAGTAGTTCTCCACGGTGGAGCAGGTTTCTTCAGAGCGACCCGTGCCACGAAGGTAGGCGATCGTTTCTCCATCAATGGGGAAGAAGCCCATGGTGGCGCCATATTCGGGAGCCATGTTGGCAACGGTAGCACGATCGGGCAGGCTTAGTGACTTGGCACCTGGGCCGTAGAACTCGACGAATTTCCCAACAACACCGTGTTCACGAAGTAGCTGAGTAATACTAAGTGTTAAATCTGTAGCGGTGACGCCCTCGGCAAGTTCGCCTGAGAGATGAACACCAACAACCTCAGGAACGAGGAAGGTGACGGGCTGGCCGAGCATGCCGGCTTCAGCTTCAATACCACCAACACCCCAGCCAACGACTCCAAGGCCATTGATCATGGTGGTGTGAGAGTCTGTGCCAACGAGGGTATCTGGATAGTAGGTGCCTTCTTTTTCAAGCACGCCTTTGGCGAGGTATTCTAAGTTGACCTGGTGAACAATGCCGATGCCGGGAGGCACTACGCCGAATGTTTCAAAAGCTTGCTGCCCCCACTTGAGAAACTGGTAGCGCTCCTTGTTGCGGATGAATTCGATCTGGAGATTGCGTTCTAAAGCTTGCTGTGAGCCGGCAAAGTCAACCTGCACGGAGTGGTCAATCACGAGGTCAACGGGCACGAGCGGCTCGACGACGGATGCGTCAGCGCCTGCCTCTGCCGCCGCATTACGCATGGCTGCCAGATCAACGACGAGTGGAACACCGGTGAAATCCTGAAGAACAACACGAGCAACGGTAAAGGGGACTTCGTAGGTGCCAGGATTGGCGGCATTCCAGCCAGCAAGATTCTTGACATCCTGTTCTTGCACTTTACGGCCGTCACAATTTCTAAGCAAAGATTCGAGCACAATGCGGATTGAAATAGGGAGACGGGAGATTTTTCCGAGGCCAGCTTCTTCAAGTGCTGGAAGTGAGTGGTATTTGCCTTCGGCGCCGGAGCCTGTTTGGAATGTACGGATGGTATTCATAAGGAATTGATTCGTAGTTATTTATGCTGCAGGAATACAAAAAGGATATAGACCGATTGACATAATAATGAAGCCTACCTGGTTGGGTAGGCGGGGGGAGAATAGTGGCGCAGTAGACTTTGTCAAGAAGTCCCGTCAATGCTTATGCCCCAATGGTTTGACTTAGGGATCAACTGAAAAATTCGGCTAAAGCTGGGGGGCAATCACAGTTACCGCAGCTCGGGAGGGAATAGTGACGGGATTCCAGAAAAACGGGGGCTTTAGAACGCGCTGAGAGTCGAGCTTATCGTTGGCGATGATATCGAGCTGTTGCTTGGCGAAACTTTCATCGAGGATGTTTACGTTGGATTCGTCATTAATGTAAAGTGAGCGCGGATCGATGTTGGCAGATCCGATGATCGAGAAAAGTTCGTCGATGACCATGACTTTGCAATGAATCATGGATGGGCGATACTCGTAAATATGAACGCCGGCCTTGAGCAGTTTGTGATACTGGTAGATGGAAAGATGTCTTATGGGCCAGGCATCGGTGTGCTCCCATGCGAAGATCATTTCCACATGAACACCGCGTTTGCGAGCATCGATGACTGCTTTCATCATGGGTCGATCCAAGAAGACATAGGAGTTTTTGATGACAATGCTTTTACGTGCTGAGGCCATGGCTTGGCGGTAGATGTGAGGAATGGCGTAGTTCTTATCAATCGGGGAAGCGGTGTATGCCTGTGCCTTCACCTTGCCTGTGCGCTGTAAACGGGGGTAGTAGGCAATTCCTGATAGAGACTTACCTCCGCATTTCACCCAGTTCTCATTGAAATTTTCTTGCAGCTGCGCGACGACGGGGCCGGTTAAGCGGTAGTGGGTTTCTCGCCAGTGCTTTGGGCTCTGAGCATTCCCCATCCAGAAGTCAGCAACACCGCATCCGCCTGAATAGCCGGTTTTGCCATCAATGACCATGATCTTGCGATGGTCGCGGACATTGAAACGAAGCAGGTTTCTGAGGTTGAGTGGATGGTAGAGTTTCACATCGACCCCAGCCTTGATCATGCGCTCGTAGTTGTCATCTCCCATGCTCATGCCCCCCACGGAATCAAGAATGACATGGACCTTCACGCCAGCACGGGCGCGCTCACAAAAGGCACTGACAAACTGGCTAGCCATCTTGCCTTCAATGAATAGATAAGTCTCAAAGCAGATGCTCTTTTTCGCTGATTTAATGTCGTTGAGCATTGAGGGGAAGATTTCATCGCCATTCACGAGTATCTCAATATGGTTGCCGCTGGTCCATGGAGTGTTCACTGTATCGGCGGCTACTGTCTCAAATTTAGTAGTGCCAACAGCGGCAAGTCGATCTACAGGCTGTCGCATTTCTACACGGAGCCCGCGGATACATGAAGAGCTGAGCACCGCAATACCAACCGCTGCGATGCAAGGCAGCGAACGTAGTAGTTTCATGGTGAAATAATACGGCATGTCAAAAAACAAAGAGTGGAGACACTCTGAACGATGCCGGATGGTAATACGGGAAAGGACTAAAATACAAGTAATCTCAATGTACGATGGATTTCTCCTGCTTGGTGCGCTAAATAGCGGCGTGGACACAATTGTGATCAAAGGAGCCAGGCAACACAACTTGCGTAATATCGACGTTGAAATACCGCGTGGTAAGTTGGTGGTGATCACGGGCCCCAGCGGTAGCGGCAAGTCATCGCTTGCCTTCCATACCCTCTATGCGGAGGGCCAGAGGCGTTACGTGGAAAGCCTAAGCGCCTATGCCCGGCAATTTCTCCATCAGCTCGACAAGCCTGACGTAGATTCTATTGAGGGACTTAGCCCAGCGATAGCCATTGAGCAGCGTAGTGGTGGGGTGAATCCTCGTTCGACCATCGCTACGGCTACTGAGATTTACGACTATCTGCGCATACTCTATGCTAGTGTGGGCATTCCTCATGACCCAAGCACTGGGGAGAGGTTGGTGAAAATGACGGCCCAAGACATTATCGAATGTTTGGCGGCGTCTGATGAGAGCACCAAAATAGTCATTCTTGCCCCGATACCACTTGAGGAAGCTGCGGATGTTGCCAGCCTGATTGAGAATTTACAAAGGCAGGGATTTGTTCGCCTTCGTGTGAATGACGATCTCTATGAACTCGATGAAGCGGCCTCGGCTTGGCCTCAGAAGCTCAAGAATGTTGAGGTGGTGGTTGATCGTTTAGTGATCAGGAAAGGGGTCGAAAGTAGATTGGCTGACTCCATAGAGACATCCCTGCGTATCTGCGGTAGTCAGGTGAGTTGTCTCGTTAAGAAACCTGATGAGGATGATTTCTCCGAAGTCTCTTACTCGACGAGCTACCGTAATCCAGCAACAGGTTTTGTATTGCCTGCTCTAACACCAAAGCATTTCTCCTTTAACTCAAGTCATGGCGCCTGCCGAGTTTGTCATGGTCTTGGTACTGAGATGTCATGCGACCCCAACCTCCTTGTTCCGGACCCAACAAAATCAGTAGCTGATGGTGCTATTGTGATGTGGAAAAGTAATAAACGTAAGAAGACCTTGCAGGATAGGCTGGTAGGCAAGCTCGCTGCGGCAATGCAGGTTGATCTTAGCCCCGCTTTTGAAAACCTTCCTGAAAGCTTTAAGGATATGCTTTTTCATGGTGACAAGGTTGCTGGCTTTGAGGGCTTATGTGCGAACGTGGAGAGGTTCTCGCGTGAGAGTAAAAGTAATGCGGTGCGCCGTAGTATGAGCCGGCTGATGATGGCAAACCCATGTGCCCGTTGTCAGGGGCGGCGGCTTAAACCTGAAATTCTCGCCGTCAAACTTGAGGGTCAAGATGGCGCCCTATATAGTATCGATGAATTCTGTGCTTTGTCTGTGGAAGCAGCATTGGCATGGCTCACTAAGCTTTCTCTGCCTAAAGATCGTGGCGACGCTCTGGCTGGGGTTGTTGATGACATCACCCGTCGGCTTCGTTTCCTCGATGATGTGGGCTTAGCGTATTTAAGCTTAGATCGAGCCAGCAATACTCTCTCCGGTGGAGAGGCTCAACGCATTCGTCTGGCTACACAAATTGGCGCCGGTTTGTCAGGCGTGATCTATGTCTTGGATGAACCGAGCATTGGGCTTCATAGTGCGGATAATGCGAGGTTGATTGCCGCTTTGGAACGCTTGCGTGATATTGGAAACACAGTAGTGATCGTCGAACATGACGAAGAGATGATACGCTCAGCGGATTGGCTGATCGATATTGGCCCTGGCGCCGGTATTCATGGCGGCAAATTAATGGCTGCGGGCACCCCCACGCAAGTGATCGGTCATAAAGATTCGATCACAGGGAAATGGCTCTCGGGAGAATCGAAGAGAGAGATCACCAAGAAGGCAGCCGAGAAAATTGGTGAGCTTGTCATCAAGAATGCTCGTGAAAATAACCTGCAGGGTATTGATGTCGCCATCCCTCTGGGAATGCTGGTTGCCATAACCGGCCCCAGCGGCAGTGGTAAATCAACCTTGGTTGATCGTATTTTACGGCGTGTATTGGCCCGTCATTTTAATCATGCCTCGGCCAAACC